>DXIO01000035.1 GCA_019112875.1 Candidatus Aquabacterium excrementipullorum | reverse complement strand
CCCTTCGTCTAGAGGCCTAGGACACCACCCTTTCACGGTGACTACAGGGGTTCGAATCCCCTAGGGGACGCCAAGTTTTGACGGCACTTGGCCGGTCGCGAGATCGGCACAGACGTCAGCCACGCGGAGTGGTAGTTCAGTTGGTTAGAATACCGGCCTGTCACGCCGGGGGTCGCGGGTTCGAGTCCCGTCCACTCCGCCAGGTTTTTGAAGGCGCTGTTGGTGACACAGCAGCGCAGCTTGAAGCAGTACAGTTCTCGGTGCCGGTTGGCGCCCTGCCGAACACAGCGATGTGTGCGATGGGGGTATAGCTCAGCTGGGAGAGCGCTTGCATGGCATGCAAGAGGTCAGCGGTTCGATCCCGCTTACCTCCACCATAAGCCCCTCGGGGTCGGTGGCGACAATCGGAGCGTGAACCGCTGTGTTCAGCAGACAATTTGATGAAGACGCAAGTCCCCTTCGTCTAGAGGCCTAGGACACCACCCTTTCACGGTGACTACAGGGGTTCGAATCCCCTAGGGGACGCCAAGTTTTGACGGCACTTGGCCGGTCGCGAGATCGGCACAGACGTCAGCCACGTGGAGTGGTAGTTCAGTTGGTTAGAATACCGGCCTGTCACGCCGGGGGTCGCGGGTTCGAGTCCCGTCCACTCCGCCAAAATGCAAAGCCCTGATGCGCAAGCGTCAGGGCTTTTTGCTTTTCTCCTGTCGATCTGGCTCGTGCAACCCTCGTGCCTGGAGTCGGGGCGGCCCAGGCGCGGTGTCAGGCTTGTTCCGCAGAAGGCGCCTTGCGCCCGAACATGGCCCAGCTCTCGATGGTCATCACCACCTCGTCGCGCTGGTTCAGCGCTTCCCAGCGGGTCTGGACCAGTCCGACATTGGGCTTGCTCTTCATGGGCCGGCGGCCGAGCACCGTCATGCGGGCGCGGAGCTCGTCCCCAACCATCACGGGGCGCTGCCACTTCAGCGAATCCAGGCCGGGCGAGCCCAGGCTGCTGGATTTGAGCAGGAAGCCGTCGCACATCATGCGCATCACCATGCCGGCCGTGTGCCAGCCGCTGGCCGCCAAGCCACCGAACAGGGAGGCCTTGCCAGCCTCTTCGCTCAGGTGGAAGGGCTGCGGATCGAAGTCGGTGGCGAAGCGGATCACCTCGTCGCGGTCGACCCGCTTGGGGCCGAACTCCAGGACGAGGCCTTCGTTGATGTCTTCCCAGTACCAGTAGGTGGGGGTGGCGGCGGTCATGCAATGCGCTCCTTGACGAACAGACGGGTGGACAGCAGGCCGTTGGACAACAGCGTGCCCAAGAGGATCACGGCCGTGCCGGCCAGCATGCTCCAGGTGACTTCTTCATCCAGGAAGAGCCAGCCCCACAGCATGCCGAACACGGGGATCAGGAAGGTGACTGTCATGGCGCGGGTAGGGCCCACGCGCGCCAGCAGCCGGTAGAACATCAGGTAGGCCACGCCGGTGCACAACACGGCCAGGCCCAGCAGCGCGCCCCAGGTGATGTGCGGCACCTCGGCCCAGGTGGCGGGCGGCGAGGGCAGGGCGGCCATGGGCTGCGGCCCGGCCAGCCAGGCGGGCAGGGCCAGCACCAGCGCGGCGGCGCTCAGGCAACCGGTGCTCACGCTCAAGGGCGGCAACGTGCCGAGGTAACGCTTGGTATGGTGGATGGCGATGGCGTAGGTCAGCGTGCAGCCGAGCGCCAGGGCCACGGCGCCATGGGCCAGGCCGCTGTCGACATGGGTGCGGTCGGCCGCCAGCAACACCACGCCACACAGGCCCACCAGCAAGCCGGCCACGGCGGTGGGGCTCAGCCGCTCACGGGCCCACAGCCAGCCCACCAGCGCGCCCCACAGCGGCGTGGTCGCATTGAGGATGGAGAGCAGGCCGGCTGGAAGCCCGCGCGCCGCCTGGCTGAAGCCGATGAAGGGCAGTGCGCACGACAGGATGCCTGAGAAAAACAGCATGGGCGCACGGTTGGCCATCTGCCGAAGCTGCCCTTGCCACAGCAGCAGCGGCCACAGCAGCAACAGGGCGCCGACCACGCGGAAGGCCGCGACCGCCAGCGGCCCGACCACCGGCGAAGCCATGCGCAAAAACAGGAAGGAGCCGCCCCACAGCGCGGCCAGCACGAGCATCTCGGCCATGTCGCGGGGCTTCATGCACGGGCTCCAGAAGCGTCGTCGAACAGCGTGGGTTGTTGGGCATCCGGCAAGCGCACGAACTCGCCTTCGACGGTCAGCCCCTCGCGTTGCAGCAGGTCGATCTTGCGGGGCAGGCCGCTGCTGAAGCCCGTCAGGCGCGCGTCGCGGCCGATGATGCGGTGGCAAGGCACGATCACGATCAGCGGGTTGGCACCCACGGCCATGCCCACCGCCTGGGAGGCCTTGGGCTGGCCGATGTGTCGGGCGATGTCGCCGTAGGTGCGGGTGGCGCCGAAGGGGATCTCCAGCAGGGCCTGCCAGACGGCGCGTTGAAACGGCGTGCCGACCAGGTCCAGTGGCACCTCGAAGCTGGTGGCCTGGCCAAGCCAGTAGCGTTCGAACTGCTGGGCTGCCTGCAGCAGCAGTGTGTCTTCGGGCGACATGGCGACGTCTGGCAGAAGGGCTGGGTGGTCTTTCGTGCCGTGGATGAACCAGGCCCCTGCCAAGCCGCTGTCCGTGCGCGCCAGACGGATGTCGCCCAGGGGCGAACTCACGATGGCCTGGGCGGTGTAGCGGGACAATGGCGCGGGCATGGTTCAGGGGCAGGGGCAGGATGCGGCGGCGCGGGGATGTGTTGTTGTCGTCTGCTCTGGCGCCCAGGCAGACCGTGATCCTAGCGGCTCGGGCATGCTTGCGCCCACAAAAGGACACGTGCCGCGGGAATCCGGACGCCGCGCACGGCATTTGCTGGTGTGCCTTTTGCAAACCCGTCACGCGGGGCTCTCTAGAATGGGGGCCAAGGCGCCAGATGCCGCGCCATCCATCATCGACAAGCAAATCATTCAGCAAAGGATCACCATGCAAGTAGCCGCTTCCATCTTCAAGGCCTACGACATCCGCGGGATCGTCGGGCAGACCTTGAGCGAGGCCGTGGCCGAGCATCTGGGCCGCGCCTTCGGGACGGAGGCGCTCAAGCTCGGCGAGAAGGCCGTGGCCGTGGGCCGCGACGGGCGTGTGTCCGGTCCCTCGCTCAGCGCCGCGCTGATCAAGGGCCTGCGCTCGACCGGCATCAACGTGATCGACCTGGGCGCCGTCACCACGCCTATCCTGTACTACGTGGCCGCCACCCGCGCCGACCAGGGCTGCCACAGCGGCATCCAGGTCACCGGCAGCCACAATCCCAAGGATTACAACGGCTTCAAGATGGTGCTGGCCGGCCGTGCCATCTATGGCGACGACATCCAGGGCCTGCGCAAGCGCATCGAGGCCGAGGACTACACCCAGGGCGAAGGCAGCCTGACGCAACTGGACGTGCTGCCCGAGTACACACAGCGCATCGTGGGCGATGCCAAGCTGGCCCGGCCGCTCAAGATCGTGGTCGATTCGGGCAACGGCATCCCGGGCGCATCGGCGCCCGGCATCCTGCGCGCCCTGGGCTGCGAGGTGACCGAGCTGTACTCCGAGGTCGATGGCGACTTCCCCAACCACCACCCGGATCCCTCCAAGCCCGAGAACCTGCAGGACCTGATCAAGGCCGTGAAGGCGCAGGGCGCCGACCTGGGCCTGGCCTTCGACGGCGACGGCGACCGCCTGGGCGTGGTCACCAAGGAAGGCAACAACATCTTCCCGGACCGCCAGATCATGCTGTTCGCACGCGATGTGCTGAGCCGCGTGCCCGGCGGCAAGATCATCTTCGACGTGAAGTGCAGCCAGCAACTGGCCATCGCGATCCGCGAGGCCGGTGGCGAACCCATCATGTACAAGACGGGCCATTCGCTGGTCAAGGCCAAGCTGAAGGAAACGGGCGCGCCCTTCGCCGGTGAGATGAGCGGCCATATCTTCTTCGCCGAGCGCTGGTACGGCTTCGACGATGCCACCTACACGGCGGCCCGCCTGCTGGAGATCCTCTCCAAGGTGCCGGACCCGAGCGCCGTGCTCAACGCATTGCCCACCAGCCACAGCACGCCCGAACTGAACGTGCCTTGCGCCGAAGGCGAGCACCATGAGGTGGTCGAGAAGCTGCGCCAGACGGCCAAGTTCGAGGGCGCCCGTGAGGTGACCACCATCGACGGCCTGCGCGCCGACTATGAAGACGGCTTCGGCCTGGTGCGGGCTTCGAACACCACGCCCGTGCTGGTGCTGCGTTTCGAGGGCCAGACGCCCGAGGCGCTGGAACGCATCCAGTCGCAGTTCATGGCGGCCATCCACGCCGTCAAGCCTGACGCGCAGGTTGGCGGAGCGGCGCACTGAGCGCCTCCACGCAGGGCGGCGCAGGCATGCGCCCCCCAGCAAGCGGGCTGGCCGAGTGGCTGGCCCGTGTCGCTTATGCCAGCGTGCTGAGGCTCGGCACGCCTGCCTACCTGTGGCGGGTGTGGTCGCGCGGCCGGGTCGAGCCGGATTACCGTCTGCGCTGGTGGGAGCGCCTCGGTTTCTACCGCGAGGACCATCGTGCCAGGTTGAGTGAGTCACGTGCGCAGGGCGGCCCGTTGGTGTGGGTGCATGCCGTGTCGCTGGGCGAAGCCCGCGCGGCTTCTGCGCTGGTGACGGCCCTGCGCCAGCAGGCGCCCGGCATGCGCCTGCTGCTCACGCACGGCACGGCCACCGGTCGCGAGGCGGGCAAGGCCTTGTTGCGCAAGGACCAGGGCGATCTGCAGACCTGGTTGCCGTATGACACCCCTGGGGCTGTGCGGCGCTTTCTGCGCATGCACAAGCCGGATGTGGGCGTCCTCATGGAAACCGAGGTGTGGCCTGTGCTGCAGCATGAAACCTTGCGTGCTGGCGTGCCCATGGTGCTGGCCAATGCGCGCCTGAGCGAGAAAAGCCTGCGCCAGGGCTTGCGTTTGAGCGTGCTGCTGCGACCGGCGGTGCATGCGCTGCGGGCCGTGCTGGCGCAGACCGAATCCGATGCACAACGTCTGCGCGTGATGATCGATGGCGCATCGCGGCCTACGCTGCAGGTGTGCGGCAACGTCAAGTTCGACATGACGCCGGCGCCGGTGTTGCTGTCCCTGGGGCAAGGCTGGCGCGCTGCATCCCAGCCAGGCCTGCCTGCCCGGCCCATCGTGCTGGCCGCCAGCACGCGCGAGGGCGAAGAGGCGGGTCTGGTCCAGGCCTGGAAGGATGTGGCCCTCAAGTCAGGGCAGGGCGATTCAGAAGGGGTTGCTGTGCCGCGGTTGTGGATTGTGCCGCGCCACCCACAGCGTTTCGAGGAAGTCGCCGCGCTGGTGCAGGCGCAGGGGCTGAGCCTTTCGCGCCGCAGCCAGTGGCCCGGCGGCCTGCCGGATGCCAAGGCGCTGGGTGCCGATGTGTGGCTGGGTGATTCGATGGGCGAGATGCCGGCTTATTTCGCCGCGGCCCGCGTGGCCTTGCTGGGCGGCAGTTTCGCGCCGCTGGGTGGCCAGAACCTGATCGAGGCGGCCGCCTGCGGCTGCCCGATCGTGATGGGGCCGTCGACCTTCAATTTCGCGGAGGCGGCGGAGTTGAGCGAGGCGGCTGGCGCCGCTCGGCGTGTCGGTGATTGGGCACAAGGCGTGGCCGAAGCAATGACTTGGTCCGCATCGCCTGCGCACGCGGGCAGCGTGGATCGATGCCTGGCCTTCGCGCAGGCGCATCGCGGCGCGGCCGAGCGCATGGCCCGTTTGATCCTGGCGGAACTGAACCCTCGGGGCGCGTGATCAGGCTCGGCTGGCTCGATGGCCGAAACGGCCGCCGGCCAGCTGTGTCCGGCCCTTTACGAAGGCGGCCTCAAGCCACCAGCCGCCGCCACTCCGGATGCCGCTGCACGTACATCGCTGCGTAGCTGCACTGCGGATCGACCTTGAGCTTTTCCGCATCGGCCCACGTCAGGGCCGCGTGGATCAGTTGCCCGGCGATGCCGCGTCCTTCCAGCGCAGGCGGCACAAACGTATGCGTCAGGCGAACCACATCGCCATGGCGCTGATAGTCGGCCACGCAGCGCTGTCCATCGACGATGGCTTCGAAGCACTGGCCTTGCGAGCGGTGGTTCACCTGGATGGTGCTGTTGTTCATGGCCGGATCATAGCCACGCCACCGTGACCATGCCCGCCGCAGGGAGCGCATCAACATGGGGTGGTGCTCACACCCAACCCAGCGCGCCCAGCACGGCGCCGCCGCCCACCAGCCAGATCAGCGGCACGCGTGTGCGCCACACCAGCACGGCCACCGCCGCGCTCAGCATCAGCGCGTGTGGGTGCTCGATGCCGGGCAGCAGCAACCAGCCCGTGGCCAGCAGCAAACCCACCGTGACCGGCGCCATGCCCATCTGGAAGGCGCGCACGCCGATCAGCTCACGCCGCGTGGCCACCCAGCGCGAGAAGGCCATGGCCACGGCGGTGGAGGGCAGCATGATGCCCAGCATGCTGGCCAGCGCACCGCCCAGGCCGCCGCCGTACCAGCCCATCAGGCCGACGAAGAGCACGTTGGGCCCGGGTGCGGCCTGTGCCAGGGCGATGGCCGAGGTGAAGTCGGTGTCGCTGAGCAAGCCCAGATCGCTGACCAGGCGGCGGTGCATGTCGGGCACCAGCGTGATCGCGCCGCCGATCGCCATCAGCGACAGCGACAGGAAATGTACGAACAGGGTCCACCAGGTGTCGGGGGCCCAGGTCCACAGGTGCGCGTTCATGGAGTGGCGGGCGTCTTCTTCTTGAGCACGAGGTAGGTCCAGGCGCAGGCGACCAGGCCCAGTCCCAGCAGCACCCAGATGAGGGGCCACCGCACCCAGGTCATCATCAGGAAGGCGCCCAGCGCCAGTGCGCCGGCGGCCGGCAGGCCCAGCGGATGCTGGCGCAGCGGCGCGGCCAGCTTGAGCACGGTGCCGATGATCTGGCCACCGGCCACGGCGGTGATGCCCCACAACGCGCCCTTGACCGCGTCGTGCGCGGCGGTGGCGGGCGGTGTCAGTGCGACCAGCCAAGCCAGGGCCAGCATCACCACCATGGGCAGCAGCATCATGCCGGCCAGGGCCGCGAAAGCGCCACGCCAGCCGAAGAAGCGGTCACCCACCATCAGCGAGAGGTTGCACACATTGGGGCCGGGCAGCACCTGGGCGCTGCCCAGCAACTCCAGGAACTCCTGCGCCGTGAGCCAGCGCCGGCGTATGCACAGTTCGTGCTGCGCCACGGCGATCACACCGCCGAAGCCCTGCATGGCCAGCGAGGTGAAGGCGGTGAACAGTTCCCAGTTGGATTGCGGGCGCAGCAGGCCCACCTCGGTGATGTCGACCGAGGTGGCGTCTTGCATGGATTCAGGCATACACGGCCACCACCTGGTAGCCCAGGCCGGCCAGGCGGCCATCGGGCGTCCACAGCAGCGTGCGCTCGTTCACATAGCCTTCGCCGGTGGCCAGGGCGTCCTTGTCCATGCGCCACACGGCATCGACCGGCGCATCGGGCACGGGGCGCAGTTCCAGCGCCCACGACACGGAACTGGCGGGCGCGAAGCCCTTGAGTTGTGCCAGCGCGGGCGTGGGGCCGGCGTCGGCCAGGATCACGCTGAGCAGTTCGGTGTCCACGCCTTCGCAAGCCTTCAGGCGCACGTAGGTGCGGCTGAGCCAGGTGTCGGTGCCGGTGAACGGGAAGCCGCCGTCCGCCAGGCGGAACTCGATGTGCTGCGTGAACGCGGGCGTGAGGCCTGGGATGAAGGGCAATTGCACGGCCTCGTCCACGGTCTTGGGCACGGGCGCCTGCGTGAGCGTGAGGGCGGGCAGGGCGCTGTCACGGCCCGTGCCGAACACGGCCAGCAGCACGCCGGCGGTGGGCGTGTTGCCTTCGGCATCGGCCTGGCGAATGTGGGCCTGCACCTGGCGCACGTTCTTGCCCTGGCGCAGCAGCGTCACATCGACGGTGAAGCTGCCGGCCGCCACGGGGCCGACGAAGCTGGTCTGCAGGGCGCGCAGGGGCCAGTCGCTGCCACACACGTCTCGCATGGCCTGCACGGCCAGGGATGAGAGCAGCCCGCCGAACAGGGTGCGGCCCTGTTGCCAGTCTTCGCCGACCTGGAAGGTGACGGTGCTGCCTTGTGTCTGGCGACGCGCGAGCAAGGTGGCAAGAGATTCTGGGGACGCGGAGGAGCTCATGGCGGGCAACGGAAAAATCAGGTCACGCCGATGCTACTTCCTTCGAGGCCCGTTCGGAGCGGGGCAGGATTTTTTCGATCTGGGCGGCTGGCACCGGGCGGCTGAACAGGTAGCCCTGGGCCATGTCGCAGCCGCGCGCGCCGAGAAACGCCTCTTGATCGGGCATCTCCACGCCCTCGGCCACCACGCGCATCTTCAGGTTGTGGGCCAGCGAGATCATGGTGCTCACCAGCTGCGCGTCGTTGTCGTTGTCGGGCAGATCCTGCACGAAGCCGCGGTCGATCTTGAGCTGATGCACCGGGAAGCGCTTGAGGTAGGCCAGCGACGAATAACCCGTGCCAAAATCGTCGATGGACAGGGACACGCCCAGTTGGTGCAACTGTTGAAGGAACTGTTCGGCGCTGTCGCCGTGCTCCATCAGGCCGCTCTCGGTGATCTCCAGCTCGAGCCGGTCGGCGGGGAAGCCGGTCTGGCGCAGGATGCGCGACACGCGTTCGAGCACGCCACCGCGGCGGATCTCGCTGGCCGACACGTTCACGGCCAGGCGGCCGAAATCGAGTCCTGCATCGATCCACGCGCGGCCCTGGCGGCAGGCCTCGTGCATCACCCATTCGCCCAGGGCCATGATCATGCCGGTGTCTTCCATCACGGGAATGAACTCGTCCGGGCCGATGGAGGGCAGGCATTCGTCGGTGGTGTCGGGCACGCGCAGGCGCACCAGCGCTTCAACGCTGACGACGCGGCGGTCGCTCAGGCGCACCATGGGCTGGTAGTGCAGCACGAACTCGCGGTGCTCGACGGCGCGGCGCAGGCGGGTTTCCATGCTCAGGCGGTTGGTGGCCTGCGAGGTGAGCGATTCGGTGTAGAACTTGAAAGTGTTGCGGCCCACGCGCTTGGCCTGGTACATGGCCGCATCGGCGTTGCGCACGAGCTCGCCCGTGTCCTCGCTGTCGTTGGGGAACAGGCTGATGCCGATGCTGGCGCGCACGTAGACCTCCTGGCCATGGTCACCCAGCACGAAGGGATCGGACAGGGTCTCGATCACGGCCTGCGCCACGTGCGCGGCCTGCTGCGGATGGCGCAGGTGCTCCAGAATCAGGATGAACTCGTCACCACCCAGGCGGCCCAAGGTGTCTTCCTGGCGCACGCGCTGACGCAGGCGATGCGACACGAGCTTGAGCAGCGTGTCGCCGGCCGCGTGGCCCAGGCTGTCGTTGACGGTCTTGAAGTTGTCCAGGTCGACGAAGACCACGCCCACCAGGGTTTGATGGCGGCGCGCCAGGTTGATGGCGTGCTCCAGCCGCTCGTGGATCATCGCGCGGTTGGGCAACTCGGTCAGCGGGTCGTAGTGCGCCATGCGAGCCAGGCGTGCCTCGCTCTGCTTGAGCTGGGTGATGTCGGTGAGCACGGCCACGAAGTGCGTGGGCATGCCGCGGGTGTTGCGCACCGCGCTGATCGACATCTTGGTGCTGAACAGCTCGCCGTTCTTGCGCTGGCACCACGATTCCCCCTCCCAGCTGCCTTCGCTGCGCAGCGTGTCGGCGACCTGGTCGATGACGTCGTTCGGGTTCTCGGGGAAGAGGAACTCGGCGGTCTGGCCCAGCACATCTTCCTCGGTGTAGCCGGTGATGTCGGTGAAGGCCGAGTTGATGGACACCAGCCGGCGTTCGCGGTTGAGCACCAGCATGCCGTCGCGCGAGCTTTCCAGCGCGGCGGCGTGCAGGCGGATGCGCTCTTCGGCTTGTTCGCGCATCACCTCGCGGTGCAGATTCGACAGCGCGAAGGACAGGTCGTGCGCCACGTCGTCCAGCAGGGCCTTCTCGTCCTGGTCCTGCGGGTTGAGCTGGCGGTCCAGCAGGAACAGGTAGCCCACCAGCGATTGCTGGCGGCGCAGCGGCAGGATGGCGCAGCCGTTGAGCCGTTCGGCCAGCGCGGTGCGTGCCCATTCGGGTGGTGAATCGCCCAGTTGCGTCAGGTCGGCGCAATGGAAGCTCTGCCCGTCGATCAGGGCCTTCTCCATCGGCGTGGCGTCGTCGCGTTCGGCGGGCAGCGCCATGTTCAGCAAGGCCGTGTCGGCCAGCACCTCGCCGGCTTGGGCCTGGCACTCCAGGGCGCGGCCGTCCAGGTCCAGCATGCCCACCCAGGCCTTTTTGAAATGGCCATGGCGGATGGCGGTTTCGCAGACGCGCTGCAGAAGCTGTCCCTCGGTCTGTGAGTGGACAATGGCCTGGTTGACATGGCTGAGGAAGTCGTACAGCCTCGTCATGTGCACCAGGCGCTGCTCGGCACGACGTCGGGCGGTCACGTCCCACACCATCCACACGGCACGGTCGGTGTCGCCCACGGGCGAGCAGCGGCTGTCGAAATGGCGGGTGCCGCCCATCACGCGGATGGGGTAGCTCAAGGATTGGGTCTGGCGGCTGTCCAGGGCGCGGCGCAGCACGCCCAGGAAGACCTGCGTGGTTTCCGGCGGGAAGAAATCGCTCAGCGGCCGGCCGACGACCTGCTCGCGCGGGCGGCCGAGCAACGGCGAGTTGTTGCCGAAGACTTCCAGGTAGTGGCCGTTGCGGTCCAGCAGGAAGGCCAGGTCGGGCAGGGCGTTGGCGAAGGCGCGCAGTTCGGCCTCGCGGGATTCCAGCGCGCGCAGCGTCTGTCGGCGCTGGCGGTGGCCGAGGGCCAGCAGCCACACCACGCCCACCCCCATCAAGCCCACCAGGGCCATGTTGATCTGATCCAGTCGGCGCTGGCGCTCGGCGGCTTCCGCCAGGGCCTCAGGCAGGTGCTGCTGCACGCGGGCCAGGGTCTGGCGGCTGGGTGCCAGCACGGTGTTCAGGCGGGCCTGGACCACGGCCTTGTCGGTGACGCCGGGCCGTTGTGCCAGCCGAAGGGTCTCATGCGCGACGCCGAGTTGCTGGTTCAGCAGGCGCAACTGGTCGATCAGCACCGTGGCATGTGGCCCGCCGCTCAGCCAGGCGTCATCGGCGCCATCGCGGGCGAGGTGATCGCTGGCGGCAACGGCCTGCTGCAGCGGCTTGAGGCTGTGGGGCCGCGCGGCGTCGTCGCCTTGCGCCTGCAACTCCAGCATCTGCACCTGGATGTGCGTCATCTGCTGCTGCAGCGTGTACCCGCCCGATTGCAACGTGCTCCAGCCATGGCGTGACCAGGCCATCAGCCCGATGCTGACCACGGCCACCAGGCCCACGGCCAGACCCATGGGGGCAAAACGCCCGCGCGAGGCGGGCTTGGACGAGGGCGACGAGGAGGGCGGGGCGGCCAGGGCCTGCTGCTGCGACACGGAGGGCGTGAGCGTTGAAATCGTTGGATTAGGGCGAACCGGACGGACAGCTTAGGTGAAAAATGTCGAAGCGCACCGCCGCCTGCTGAACAATGTCAGCGCCACCCTGCACGCACGGGGTGGTCACTTGCGCATTACTTCACACCTTCATGGACGCGAACACCGCTTACTCCCCCACCCATCAGCCGCAGTCCAGCTTTCTCCAGATCCGCGGGTTGCGCAAGCACCTGCTGCGCTGGGGAGACCCGGCCAAGGCCACGCCCGAGGCGCCGCTGTTGGTGATGGTGCACGGCTGGATGGACGTGGCCGCCTCTTTCCAGTTCGCGGTCGATGCCCTGCGTGCCCGGCCCGGCTGGCAGGACCGCCCCATCATTGCGCTGGACTGGCGCGGCTTCGGACAATCGGACGCATCCGGGGCCGACAGCTACTGGTTCGCGGACTACCTGGCGGACCTGGATTTTGTGCTGGATGAGCTGTCCCCCGGCCAGCCCATCGACCTCCTGGGGCACAGCATGGGCGGCAATGCCGTGATGCTCTATGCCGGCCTGCGTCCCCAGCGCATCCGCCGCCTGATCAACGTCGAGGGCTTCGGCATGCCGGCCGCCGAGCCCGAGGAAGCGCCTGCCCGCTTCGAAAAATGGATCGACGAACTGAAACAGCCCGCCCGGCTGAAGGACTACCCCAATCTGGCTGGTGTGGCCGAGCGCCTCAAAGCCAACAACCCTCGTCTTCGCGAGGATTTCGCCCTGTGGTTGGCCGGGCACTGGTCCCACCAGGAGGGTGGGCGCTTCGTCATCAGTGCCGATCCTGCCCACAAGCGCCCCCAACCACTGCTCTACCGTCTGCCGGAGGTGCTGGCCTTCTTCCGCCGCATCACAGCGCCCGTGCTGTTCATCGAGGGCGAGCAGACGATGTATTTCTTCCTTTTCAACGGAAAATACGATCGCGCGCAGTTCGAAGAGCGTGCCAAGGCCGTACCGGATTTCCGGATACAGACCATCCAAAACGCAGGACACATGGTCCACCATGACCAGCCCGAGGCGCTCGCCGCCTTGGTGGCCGACTTTTTGCAAGCCCCGTGAGAAAATAAACGGCTGCTGAACCGAACAAACAAGAGATACCCATCATGGACATCGAACACATCAACGCCTTGGGCGCCCAGATCGCCGACCTGGCTCAGCGCACCGCTGAGCTCCGGAGGTATCTTTGACTGGGATGAAAAGTCCCGCCGCCTGAGCGAAGTCAACGCCGAGCTCGAAGACCCCGCTGTCTGGAACGACCCCAAGCGCGCCCAGGAACTGGGCAAAGAGAAAAAGACGCTTGAGAACGTCGTGCTCACGATCGCCGAGCTGGAATCGGGCCTGGCCGACAACGCCGAACTGTTCGAGATGTCGAAGGAAGAAGGCGACACCGCCGGCCTGCAGGCCATCTTCGACGACGTGACCGCGCAAGAGGCTCGCGTGGCGGAACTCGAATTCCGCCGCATGTTCAACAACCCGGCCGATCCGCTGCCCGCCTTCCTGGACATCCAGGCCGGCGCTGGCGGCACCGAGGCCTGCGACTGGGCCAGCATGCTGCTGCGCCAGTACATCCGCTACGCCGAGCGCAAGGGTTTCACCGCCACGGTGGAAGACATCACCGATGGCGACACCGCCGGCATCAAGAGTGCCACCATCAAGGTGGAAGGCGAGTACGCCTTCGGCCTGCTGCGCACCGAGACCGGCGTGCACCGCCTGGTCCGCAAGTCGCCGTTCGATTCGTCCGGCGGTCGCCACACCAGCTTCGCCAGCGTGTTCGTGTACCCCGAGATCGACGACACCATCGAGATCGAGATCAACCCGGCCGATGTGCGCACCGACACCTTCCGTGCCAGCGGCGCGGGCGGCCAGCACATCAACAAGACTGACTCGGCCGTGCGCCTGACGCACATCCCGACCGGCATCGTCGTACAGTGCCAGGATGGCCGCAGCCAGCACAGCAACCGCGACGTGGCCTGGAAGCGCCTGCGCTCGCGCCTGTATGACCACGAGATGCGCAAGCGCCAGGAAGAGCAGCAGAAGCTGGAAGACACCAAGACCGATGTCGGTTGGGGCCACCAGATCCGCAGCTACGTGCTGGACAACAGCCGCATCAAGGACCTGCGCACCAACGTCGAAATCTCCGCCACCCAGAAGGTGCTGGACGGCGATCTCGACGCCTTCATCGAAGCCAGTCTGAAGCAGGGCGTCTGAAGTCGATGCCCTTGACCTCCCACCCCTCACGAAAGCACCGCCATGCGTGAAGGTACCGCTCCGCTGATCCGCCGCGAGGACTACACCGCGCCGGCCTTCTGGATCCGAACCGTCGACCTGACCTTCGATCTGGACCCCGCCAAGACCCTGGTCATCAACAAGATGACCGTGGAACGCAACCTTGAGCAGCCCGGCGCATCCCTGCGCCTGGACGGCGAGGACATCAACCTCACGCGCGTGCTGGTCGATGGCGAGCCGGTGTCCTTTCGCGTCGAGAACCAGCAGCTCGTGCTGGACAACCTGCCCGAGCAGGCCTTCTCGCTGGAGATCCGCACCACCTGCGCGCCCGAGAAGAACACGCAACTGTCGGGCCTGTACACCTCTGGTGGCGGCTTCTTCACGCAGTGCGAGGCCCTGGGCTTTCGCCGCATCACGTACTTCCTGGACCGCCCGGACGTGATGTCGGTCTACAAGGTGACGCTCAAGGCCGACAAGCTCAAGTACCCCGTGCTGCTGTCCAACGGCAACCTGGTGGAGCAAGGCAGCATCGACGCCAATCGCCACTACGCCGTCTGGGAGGATCCGCACCCCAAGCCCTGCTACCTGTTCGCCCTGGTGGCGGCCGACCTGGTGAGCCGCGAGCAGCGCGTGCGCACCCGCCTGGGCAAGGAACACCTGCTGCAGATCTTCGTGCGCGCCGGTGACCTGGACAAGACCGAGCACGCCATGCAGTCGCTGATGGCCTCCATCTCGTGGGACGAGATCCGCTTCGGCCTGAGCCTGGACCTGGAGCGCTTCATGATCGTCGCCGTGAGCGACTTCAACATGGGCGCCATGGAGAACAAGGGGTTGAACATCTTCAACACCAAGTTCGTGCTGGCCAACCCGGCCACGGCCACCGACGTCGATTTCGGCAATGTGGAAAGCGTGGTGGCCCACGAGTACTTCCACAACTGGACCGGCAACCGCGTCACCTGCCGCGACTGGTTCCAGCTGTCGCTCAAGGAGGGCCTCACCGTTTTCCGCGACCAGCAGTTCAGCCAGGACATGGCCGGCAGCGCCAGCGCCCGCGCCGTCAAGCGCATCGAGGATGTGCGCACGCTGCGCCAACTGCAGTTCCCCGAGGATGCGGGCCCCATGGCCCACCCTGTGCGCCCTGACAGCTACCTGGCCATCGACAACTTCTATACCGCCACGGTGTATGAAAAGGGCGCCGAGGTCGTGCGCATGATGCACACGCTGGTGGGCGAAGCCGGCTTCGCCAACGGCATGAAGCTGTATTTCCAGCGCCATGACGGCCACGCCGTGACCTGCGACGACTTCGCCCAGGCCATCGCCGATGCCAACCCCGACAGCGAACTCACCAAGCGCCTGGACCAGTTCAAGCGCTGGTACACCCAGGCCGGCACCCCCCGTGTGCAGGCCCGCGGCAGCTACAGCGCCGAGCACAAGACCTACACCCTGCACCTGAGCCAGACCTGCGCCCCCACGGCAGGCCAGCCCGCGAAGCTGCCCTTCGTGATCCCGGTGGCCATGGGCCTGGTGGCGCACGATGGTCGCAACCTGAACCTGCACCTCGAAGGCGAGGCCCTGCCCATTGGCACCGACACCGTGCTGGTGCTGTCCGAGCCTGAGCAGACCTTCACCTTCGTGCATGTGCCGGTCGAGCCCGTGCCGTCGCTGCTGCGTGGTTTCTCCGCACCTGTGGTGCTGGAGGCCGAGCTGGGCGACGATGCCCTGTTCACGCTGCTCACCCACGACCGTGACCCGTTCAACCGCTGGGAAGCCACCCAGCGCCTGGCCCTGCGCCGCTTGCTGCAGGCCGTGTCCGGCAACGCTCCCGCTGAGCTGGATGCCCGCTTCCTGCAGGCCCTGCGCGGCGTGCTGCGCAACCCCGAGCTGGATGCCGCCTTCAAGGAACTGGTGCTGACCCTGCCCAGCGAAGCCTATGTGGCCGAGCAACTGGAAACGGTCGATCCGCAGCGCATCCACACCGCCCGCGAAAGCCTGAAGCTGCAACTGGCCAAGGCCCTGCACGAGGATTGGATCTGGGCCTGGGAAACGCACCACGAAGGTGGTGCCTATTCGCCCGATCCGGTCAGCAGTGGCCGCCGCGCGCTGGCCAACCTGGCCCTGTCCATGCTCTGCCTGGACGGTGCCACGCGCCACAACCCGATCTGGACGGGCAAGGCCTTCCAGCGCTTCAAGGACGCCAACAACATGACCGACCGCCTGGGTGCCCTGGGTGCTCTGGTCAACAGCCATGCCGACCTGGCCCCTGATGCGCTGGCCCGCTTCCACGAGCAGTTCCGCGACGAGCCGCTGGTCATCGACAAGTGGTTCACGCTGCAGGCCGCCGCCCCTGAGAAGGACGGCAAGGTCTTCGCCCGTGCCAAGGCCCTGATGCAGCACCCGGACTTCACGCTGCGCACGCCCAACCGCGCCCGCAGCCTGCTGATGGCGCTGTGCCAGATGAACCCGGCCGCCTTCCACCGGCCGGACGCTGCCGGCTACGTGTTCTGGGCCGACCGCGTCATCGAGATCGACAGCATCAACCCGCAACTGGCCGCCCGCCTGGCCCGTGCGCTGGACCACTGGCGCCGCCTGGCCGAGCCCTACCGAACCGCCGCGCGCGAGGCCCTGGGCCGCGTGATGGCCAAGCCCGACCTGTCCGACGACGTGCGCGAGATCGTCACGCGCGCATTGCAGGACTGAACGCATCTCTGAATACCCCAGGAACCCATCCACCATGTCCCACAAAGTCAGCCTGACCCAATACCTGATCGAGCAGCAGCGCGGCGAGGCCCAACTGGCGCCCCAGCTGCGCCTGCTCATCGAGATCGTCGCCCGCGCCTGCAAGCGCATCGCCATCAGCGTCAACAAGGGCGCCCTGGGCGATGTGCTGGGCACCGCCGGCAGCGAGAACGTGCAGGGCGAGGTCCAGAAGAAGCTCGACATCATCGCCAACGAGGTGCTGATCGAGGCCAACGAATGGGGCGGCCACCTGGCGGCCATGGCCTCCGAAGAGATGGACGAGATCTACGTGGTGCCCAACCGCTACCCGCAGGGCGAGTACCTGCTGATGTTCGACCCGCTCGATGGCTCCAGCAACATCGACGTCAACGTGAGCATCGGCACCATCTTCTCGGTGCTCAAGCACGCCGATGGCCACGCCGTGGACACCAACAGCTTCCTGCAGCCCGGCACTGACCAAGTGGCCGCCGGCTACTGCGTGTACGGCCCGCAGACCACGCTGGTGCTGACGGTGGGCAAGGGCGTGGTGATGTTCACGCTGGACCGCGAGCAGGGCTCGTGGGTGCTGACCGACAGCGACGTCAAGATCCCCGAAGACACCAAGGAATTCGCCATCAACATGTCGAACATGCGCCACTGGGCCGACCCGGTCAAGCGCTACATCGACGAGTGTCTGGCCGGCAAGGAAGGCCCGCGCGGCAAGGACTTCAACATGCGCTGGATCGCCTCGATGGTGGCCGACGTGCACCGCATCCTCACGCGTGGCGGGGTCTTCATGTATCCCTGGGACAAGCGCGAGCCGACCAAACCCGGCAAGCTGCGCCTGATGTACGAAGCCAACCCGATGAGCTTCCTGGTGGAGCAGGCCGGCGGCGCCGCCACCAACGGCACCCAACGTATCCTGGACATCAAGCCCACGCAACTGCATGAGCGCGTGAGCGTGATCCTGGGTTCGAAGAACGAGGTGGACCGCGTTACGGGTTATCACCGCGAAGCGTCCTGACCACGGGGATTGATTTTCTGCCTTGAGCCCGTGCTAGAATCACAGGCTTGGACGCCGGTGTAGCTCAGTCGGTAGAGCAGCTCATTCGTAATGAGAAGGTCGAGGGTTCGATTCCTTTCTCCGGCACCATCTGAATCAAGCACTTAGCCCAGTCCGCAAGACTGGGCTTTGTCGTTTCTGGGCCTCATGTAGCCATCATGTGGCCCGCAGTACGGGGTGACGCAGGTGGGTGCGTTGCGATCGACAAGCGCGTGCAAAGGAACACCCCTGGCCGCCTGATGCGCTCTCTGCAACTGCAGGAGCAGCCATCAAGCAAGACCAGACCTTGGTTCCTGGCGTATAGCAGCTTGGTGGCGCAGGGTGGTGAGGATCGACATAGGAACGCCAAGAGGATGAAGTCCCGCGGTGACCGGCGCGCAACCGCTGGATCACCGGTCTGTCACATCGGCCATGGTTCCAGCGATCCACAGGCAGGCACCCACCAGCAGGCTCGCGCAGACGAGGCGTGCTCCGAACTCGGTGAACTTGCTCAGGACGTGCATGGTAAGCCGCCGATCAGACCAGCGTTGCGCCCATCGACACCCACCACAGGCCGCGGCTTTTTGCCGTGGGACCAGGCTCGCCGTCGAGCAGCCCTTCGGTGTCGACATCACTGGCCAGAGGGCTCCAGCCGCGTCAACTGCCTCGGATGGTTTCGCCAGAAATCTTCTTGGGGACCTTCTTGTCAGCATGGTCGCTGGCGTAGGCCGCAGCAGCGATGGTGTGCGCAAGGTCCGCGATCTTGGCGCTTTCTTCCTTGCTCGGAGACGCTGCCTTGCTGGACTTGTCGTATGACAGCCCGGCCACGGCCTGCTTCTTGTTGATCAAGACAGCACAGTTGGTGCCATTGCTGGCCGCCTTGAACTCGAGTTCGAATTCCACGACCTCGTAGTGGTTGCCGATCACCTTGACCAAATCCGCTTGCTTGATAGGTTTTCCCATCGAGTGCTCCCACCTGTAAATTGGCGCATCCCTGAGGAGATGCATAGTTGATGTGTGGGCTGACTATAGCCATGGGAAAAGTCGGACGCAATAGGACCGATGACCCTGGCCGTCCTCCTGTTCAGACAGGTTAGGGCGGGCAGGCGTTGCGCGCCATTTGCTGCCATCGCGCAAGGTGCAGGTCGACATGGTCTTGGACGGCCAATCCGTAGTTCGTGAGCGAGATCGCATCATTGAGTTCCACCAGGGACATCCGCCCCCGAGCCATCAATCCGAAGTCGAGCGCATACCCGTCAAGGGACTCACCGCTGGCTTCCAGTTGCCGGATGGCCTGCTCGACGAACACCACGTCTGGTCGCATGTCGGGAACATGGCATTCCAGTTGGGCCGCATCGACACGCCCGCAATGCCTGCCCAGCAGTTGGTACGGGTGGATGCCCAGGACGCGGCCATGCATCACGTAGCACCGGTACTCGGAAACCCAGCCCACGACTTCAGAACAGAAGAACGATTCCTGCGAGAGGTCTGGGTGCGCCTCGGCCAGCGCATCGAGTGATGGCCACACCCGTCCATCGAGCCGGTCCCCGCCGCTGAAACAAGGCCGGCTGGGCTTTGCGAAAACCGGCTTGTACTGGGCCATGGGGCCGCCCTGCAACGACGCCAGTGATCCCCGCCAGGTGCGTCGGTTCAGCACATGGTCCAAGGCCCTGGGATAGGACGGCGCCTGCAACGCTTGCCAATTGAAGCGCTGTAGCCACCGCGACATCGTCATGAGCGAGCCGAAAGCGAATATGTCCGCCGCAGTGAGCCCCTTCAACAGCGGCAAAGGCTGGCCCGAATAGGTGGAACGGACCTCCACCCCGCGTCGGCGCAACTCCTCACGCACCGCGTGAAGATCATCAAAGAAGGGCTCCCGCTCTCCACGGCTTGCCGCCGCGCGGGCATCCGCGAGTTGGGCTGCGGTCGGCGCCTGCACGAAGGCGAGCTTAAGCGGCATGTCCTTGTCGAACAGTCTGCGGCAGCCGGGATGGGATTTCGACCATGTGGCCGCCCCTTTCATCCCCCAAGGCAACGCGATCACGCAGGCGCTTGCCCGTGCCATACCGTTGCTCGGCCTCTTTGAAGTCAAGCCGCTCGCTGGTCGCAGGCGCAGGCGCAGGCGCAGGCACAGCGAACCAACGCGCAAGGTTAGAGAGAGTCGCCATGGCCAGGATTATCGGCCGGGAACTCGTGAAGGGCTTATATGTTCTGGATGAATCGGGGCGAAGGTGGTGGTAAGGTGAGCTGTCTTCATCCGGAAAGCACGCCCATGGCCAAACCCAACTATCAATTCGAAAAGCGCCAGCGGGAGCTGCAGAAAAAGCAGAAGAAGGAAGAGAAGGCTCAGCGAAAGGCGCTTGGCGGTCCTGCTGAGCCGACTTCACCAGCAGCGTTGCCCGCCGAGCAGGCGCCTCCTTCCGAGTGAGCTTGAGCCATCTCATCGGGAAAGAGAATGACAACGTCGGCACGCAGTTTTCTTGCCGACGTGATCGCGGGATGGCGCGCTGCCCCGGCCGCTGTTATAGTGACCCGGACTGCTGCAGCTTCGCTTACCTCCGCAGCACTTTGTCGACATGCCCGCCTCTCAGGCCGGCATCCATCTACAGGGATGATGACCTCCACCGAGTCACTCCCCCTCCCAGGCAGGCGTTGTCTGGTCTTGCGAACCTGAGCGGTTTGCCCCTCATGCGCTGTGTTTGGTCACTTTGACCCTGCTTTCTGTGCGTCCATGACGTCGCGGATTGCTTCGCATGGCCCGTTCGCCTGATCCCCTCAACCATCACTAGGCGTTATGGCCAAAGAAGAACTCATTGAAATGCGCGGCGAAGTGAACGAAGTCCTGCCGGATTCACGTTTTCGCGTGACACTGGAAAACGGGCATTCACTGATCGCCTACACCGGCGGCAAGATGCGCAAGCACCGTATCCGCATCCTCGCGGGCGACAAGGTGTCGCTGGAACTGTCGCCCTATGACTTGACCAAGGGGCGCATCACCTTCCGGCACCTCGAACCGCGCAGTGGGGCGGCGGCCTCCGCTCCGCGGCGCAGGTTCTGAGCACTGCAAAGCCACTGTTTTCTCAACGCCGCCCACCACTTTTCAAGGCGGCATCTCTCGAAAGGGTCCACCATGGACAACAAACTCTACGTCGGCAACCTGTCATACGCTACGCGCGACGAAGATCTCCAGCAAGAGTTCTCGCAATACGGCCAAGTGGCTTCCGCCAAGGTGATGATGGACCGCGACACCGGCCGCTCCAAGGGCTTTGGCTTCGTTGAAATGGGATCACCCGGCGATGCGCAAAGCGCCATCGAAGGCCTGAACGGTCAGACCGTCGGTGGTCGCGCCCTGGTGGTGAACCTGGCTCGCCCCCGCGAGGAACGCCCGGCTGGCGGCGGCTTCCGCAACGGTGGCGGCCGTGGCCGTTATTGAGCGCCTGTCGCTTGATTGATTGACGGCGATCCAGCGACTCTTTCAGCAGGGCAGCCCATGAAAACTCAAAACCCCATGGCTGAGTTGCGCAGAGCCCTGCAGGAGACGGTGGATTCGCTTCAAAAGCGCCGCGCCTGCGACATCCCCGAAAGCTACATCGAAGATTATGTGTTGCTGGACTGGATGACGTGGGAGGGCGGCGGCTTGAAACTGACGACCACCGGTGAGAATATTCGCCGGCAAGAGTCGCTCAGACCCTAGCAGCCTGTGAAGGCTGCTGCTCCGGTCGTCTGACATCGCCGGCTTGTGCCAGCGCCGTGGAGGCCTCTTGGCCCCGTGCGGCACCCTGCTCAAGCGCAAGCCTTACCTTTTCCTTGGCCGCAGCATTGCGATCATCCTTGGCCAACGCTGGCCGCGCCCACGGACAGGGAGATCGACGGAGCGCAGTACGACCGTGACCTGCCCGCCCGGCAACGGGCCAGGCTGTACTGAACGCTTCGCGAATACCGGCCGCTGCAGGCCGGGCCCACGGATTGCCGCGGCGAAACACCCCACGACAAACGGAGGTTTCGCATGTCCATCATCACTTCGACGGCGCGGCGCGTGCCTGACAACACGGCCCCTGAGATCAACCGGGCCATTCACGTGGAAACGTTGGCCCGTGTCATCCTGCTGGCCAAGCAAGGCCCGTCGGCCATCGAGCGGCGGTTGGCTGCGCTGGACCGGGAATGGGATGTGGAGCGGTGTCTGGAGACGGGGGCCGCGTCATTGATCCTGACGGGCACGGCGCTGGCGGCGTCAGGCGATCGGAAGTGGTTGTGGCTGCCTGCAGGCGTGGCGGGCTTCCTGCTCCAGCATGCATTGCAGGGATGGTGCCCGCCCTTGCCGGTGTTTCGGCGGCTGGGTGTGCGCACGGCCGATGAGATCAACGAGGAGCGAACCCGGTTGAAGGCGCTGTTGGTTCGATGAGCGAGCGCGCACGAATGTGAAAAGGGCCTCCGGCCGAATCGCGGGAGGCCCTTCGAGGGTTTGCTCGGATCAGGTCAGATCGAAGCGGTCCAGATTCATCACCTTGGTCCAGGCCTTCACGAAGTCCCGCACGAACACGGCTTGCGCGTCGCTGGAGCCGTACACCTCGGCCAGGGCCCGCAACTGCGAGTTCGAGCCGAAGACGAGGTCGGCCACGGTGGCGGTCCACTTCGGGGCGCCGGTCGCGCGGTCCTTGCCTTCCAGCACGTTCTGGTCGGCGTCAGAGCGCTTCCACACCGTGTTCATGTCCAGCAGGTTGACGAAGAAGTCATTGCTGAGCGCGCCAGGGCGTTGGGTGAACACGCCGTGCTTCGTGTGGCCAACGTTGGTGTCGAGCACGCGCAGACCACCAACCAGCACGGTCAACTCGGGCGCGGACAGGGTCAGCAGCTGGGCCTTGTCGACCAGGCGTTCGGCCACGATGTTCTCGAAGCCCTGTCGCACGTAGTTGCGGAAACCATCGGCCTTGGGCTCCATCACGACGAAGGAGTCGACATCGGTCTGCGCTTGCGAGGCATCGGTGCGGCCCGGGGTGAAGGGCACGGTCACATCCTGGCCGGCAGCCTTGGCCGCGGCTTCGACGCCGGCATTGCCGGCCAGCACGATCAGGTCGGCCAGCGAGATCTTCTTGCCGCCGGTCTGCGCGTCGTTGAAGGCTTTCTGAACGGCTTCGAGCTTGACCAGCACCTGGGCCAGTTCGGCCGGCTGGTTCACCTCCCAATCCTTCTGCGGGGCCAGGCGGATGCGCGCGCCGTTGGCACCGCCGCGCTTGTCGCCGCCACGGAAGGTGGAGGCCGAGGCCCAGGCCGTGCCCACCAGTTGGCGGATGCCCAGGCCCGACGCCAGCACCTTGGCCTTGAGCGCGGCCACGTCGGCTTCATCGACCAGCGGGTGATCGACGGCGGGCACCGGATCCTGCCAGTTCAGCACTTCGGCGGGCACCAGCTTGCCCAGGTAGCGCTCGCGCGGCCCCATGTCGCGGTGCGTGAGCTTGAACCAGGCACGGGCGAAGGCGTCGGCGAACTCGGCCGGGTTCTGATGGAAGCGGCGCGAGATCTTTTCGTAGATGGGGTCGAAACGCAGCGACAGGTCGGCCGTGGTCATCATGGGGGCGTGCTTGATCGACGGATCGTGCGCGTCGGGAATCATGTGCTCGGGCTTGACGTCCTTGGCGCGCCACTGGTGGGCGCCGGCCGGGCTCTTGGTCAGTTCCCACTCGTAGCCGAACAGGGTGTCGAAGTAGCCGTTGTCCCAGGTGGTGGGGTTGGGCTTCCACGCGCCTTCGATGCCGCTGGTGGTGGTGTGCACGCCATGGCCGCCGCCGAATTTGTTGATCCAGCCCAGGCCCATGTCTTCGATCAGGCCGCCTTCGGGCTCGGCGCCAACCAGCTTGGGATCGCCCGCGCCGTGGGCCTTGCCGAAGGTGTGGCCACCGGCCACCAAGGCTACGGTCTCCTCGTCGTTCATGGCCATGCGGGCGAAGGTGTCGCGCACATCGCGGCCGGAGGCGACCGGGTCGGGGTTGCCGTCCGGGCCTTCGGGGTTCACGTAGATCAGGCCCATCTGCACGGCGGCCAGCGGCGTGGCCATCTCGCGGTTGCCAGAGTAGCGGCTGTTGGGCTTGTCGCTGGTAGCGAGCCACTCGGCCTCGGGACCCCAGTCGATGTCGGTGGGCGGCTCCCACACGTCGACACGGCCGCCGGCGAAGCCGAAGGTCTTGAAGCCCATGGATTCGAGCGCGACGTTGCCGGCCAGGATCATCAGGTCGGCCCAGGAGAGTTTGCGGCCGTATTTCTGCTTGACGGGCCACAGCAGGCGGCGGGCCTTGTCGAGGTTGCCGTTGTCGGGCCAGCTGTTGAGCGGGGCGAAGCGCTGGGTGCCCGAGCCGCCGCCGCCACGGCCGTCGGCCAGGCGGTAGGTGCCGGCCGAGTGCCAGGCCATGCGGATGAAGAGCGGGCCGTAGTGGCCGTAATCAGCGGGCCACCAGGATTGCGAATCCGTCATCAGGGCGGTCAGGTCCTTGACCACGGCGTCCAGGTCCAGGCTGTTGAATTCCTTGGCGTAGTCGAAATCCTGTTCCATGGGGTTGGACAGGGGCGACTGCTGGTGGAGGACGGACAGGTTCAACTGGTTGGGCCACCAGTCGGCGTTGCTGCGGATGCGGGCGGGGGTGGGTTGCGTGCCGTGACCGAATGGGCACTTGGCTTCGTTCGACATTTTGTTCTCCTGTGGTGACAATGAGCAACGACCTGCAAAGTCTAGGAGTCGGCCCGCCGGCCGGCAATCCAAGAATAGCTATGAAGCGCATAGGCATGTGACTGGCTCATCCGTGTGGACGATGTCTGGTTTCATGCTGCGGTAGCATGCGCCGCACGTCACCGCTCGTTCCCCATTCGTCGATTCCCCTCCTTCATGCAACTCAAGGCGAAGATCGTCCTGTTGGCCGTGTTGCCGCTGCTGCTGAGCCTGCTGGCGATCGGCATTTCGGTGCTGGACCAGCAGCGCACGCTGGCCCGCCAGACGCAGGCGCTGGTGCGCGATGCGTACATGAAGTCCCGGCGCACGGAGCTCAAGAACTACGTGGACCTGGCCATCGGCACCTTGCAGCCGCTGGCGACCTCGACATCGGCGCAACGATCTCCTCAGGAAGAAGCCGAGCTGCAACGCCGCGCCCTGCAGGCGCTTGAAGCGCTGAACTACGGTCACGATGGCTACTTCTTCGTCTACGACGAGCACGGCACGGTGCTGATGCATTCGCGCCAGCCCGAGCTGATCGGCCGCAACCTCTGGAACCTGACGGACACCGAAGGGCGCTACACGATCCAGCGCCTGCTGGCCCAAGCCAAGGCGGGCGGCGGCTACGTGGACTACCTGTGGCGCAAACCGTCGAGCGGCCAGATGTCGCCCAAGCTGGGCTATGTGGAGCTGCTGCCGCCGTGGGGTTGGATGGTGGGCACCGGCCTGTACCTGGACGACATCCAGGCCACGCTGGCCGAGCTGGACACCGAGATGAACAACGGCATCCGCACCACGCTGGGTTGGCTGATGGCGCTGGCGGCCGGGGGCACCGTGGCCATCAGCATCTGCGGTCTGATGCTGAACCTGCGTGAGCATCGCGAAGCCGATGCCAAGCTGCGCCTGATGGCCCGGCAGGTGGTGCGCTCACAAGAGGAAGAGCGCGCCCACCTGGCCCGCGAACTGCACGACGGCACCAGCCAGACCCTGGTGGCCGGCAAGCTGCTGATCGAATCGGCCGTGGTGGAGCTGGAAGGGCGAGGGCAGACACCGCCTGATGCGCTGGCCCAGGCCCTGAAGCGCCTGAACGACGCGCTGCACGAGGTGCGCCACCTGTCGCACAGCCTGCGGCCCACCTTGCTGGACACCCTGGGCCTGCCGGCGGCGCTGGCGCACCTGGCCAGCGAGTTCGGCCAGCACGCGGGCTTGCGCATCGACGCGCACACCGAAGGCCCGGAGATCGACCTGCCCGACGAGGTCAAGACCGTGCTCTTTCGCGTGGCGCAGGAGGCGCTGACCAACGTGGCCAAGCACGCCCAGGCCACGCAGGTGGACCTGAGCCTGGCCTTCGAGCCCGACCACATCGAGCTGCGCGTCAACGACAACGGCCAGGGCTTCGACGTGGACGAGGTGAGCGCGCACCCGACCGCCGGCATCGGCCTGCGCAACATGCGTGAGCGCCTGGCGGCCATCGGCGGGCGGCTGGAGGTGCATGCGGACCAGCCGCCCGGCCCGCAGCCAGCCCACAACGCCACCGCCGATGAGCCGGTGCACGGCACCCTGGTGATGGCCACCGTGCCGCGCAAGGCGCTGCAGCGCTGGGCAGCGGATGGCGTGGCGCGGTCAGGCGCGCACACCGAGGGGCTCGACCCGGCCTCTGCCCGGCGTGCAGGACAATCCCCGGGCACGCTGCCCGGACCCCAGACATGACCCCACCCGCCACCATCCGCCTGCTGATCGTCGACGACCACCCCTTGGTGCGCGACGGCCTGCGCCTGCGCCTGGGCATGCTGCCGGCGGTGGCCTCGGTGGGCGAGGCGGGCGGCGCCGACGAAGCCTGGGCCCGGATGGACGCCAGCACGCCCGAGACCGCGCCCAACCTGGTGCTGATGGACGTGGGCATGAAGGACACCAACGGCATCGACCTCACGGCCGCGCTGCTGGCGCGCTACCCGGACCTGCGCATCCTGATCCTGAGCATGTACGACAACCCGGAGTACGTGCACCGTGCGCTGCAGGCCGGCGCGCGCGGCTATGTGCTGAAGGACGCGCCGGCCAGCGACATCGTCAGCGCCATCGACACGGTGGCCGCCGGTGGCACCTACCTGAGCCCGGCGGTGTCGGGCCGCCTGTTCAGCCGCCCCGATCCCAAGCCCGTGCTGACCCCGCGCGAGGCCGAGATCCTCAAGGCGCTGGGGCAGGGCCACAGCAGCAAGCAGATCGCGCGGGATCTTGACGTGAGCGTGCGCACGGTCGAGACCCACCGGCAGAGCATCAAGCGCAAGCTGGGCATCGAGGGCCAGGCCGAGCTGATCAAGGTGGCGGTGGAGCGCACGCGCGACTGAAACCGCGCCGCAAGCCTGACTCGGGCGTTTAGGGTTATCGAGTACGTGCTCCCACGCGCAGGGCCTGCGCAGCACGACGGATGCTTTGTCCGCTGCATTGCGCGAGACTGCCCCGCAGCCTGGCCAGCATCGTGTTCCGCATGGCCCGCCCCACCGAGGAGACAAGGACCATGAGCGCAACCCTGAAACGCCACGGCATCTGGCTGTTGGTATCCATCCTGGGCGCCTTCGCCCTGGCCACCGTGGCGCTGGGCCGCGGCGAGACCATCAGCGCCCTGTGGGTGGTGGTGGCCGCCATGTGCACCTACCTGATCGCCTACCGCTACTACAGCCTGTACATCGCCACGCGCGTGCTGCAGCTCGATGGGACACGCCGCACGCCGGCCTGGGCGCACAACGACGGGCTCGACTACGTGCCCACCAACAAGTACGTGCTGTACGGCCACCACTTCGCGGCCATCGCGGGCGCGGGGCCGTTGGTGGGGCCTGTGCTGGCCGCGCAGATGGGCTATCTGCCAGGGCTGCTGTGGTTGCTGGCCGGCGTGGTCTTCGCCGGGGCGGTGCAGGATTTCATCGTGCTGTTCATCTCCAGCCGGCGCGACGGCCGCTCGCTGGGCGACCTGGTCAAGCAGGAGATGGGCACCTTCCCGGGCCTGGTGGCGCTGTTCGGCGCCTTCATGATCATGATCATCATCCTGGCGGTGCTGGCGCTGATCGTGGTCAAGGCCCTGGCGCATTCGCCCTGGGGCACCTTCACGGTGGCGGCCACCATCCCGGTGGCGCTGTTCATGGGCCTGTACGTGCGCTACCTGCGCCCCGGCCGCATCGGCGAGGTCTCCATCATCGGCTTCGTGCTCTTGATGCTGGCCATCGTGGGCGGGCAGTGGGTGCACGAGAACCCGGTGTGGAACGCCGCCTTCACCTTCGATGGCAAGGCGTTGACCTGGATGCTGATCGGCTACGGCTTCGTCGCCGCGACGCTGCCCGTGTGGCTGCTGCTGGCGCCGCGCGATTACCTGTCCACCTTCCTGAAGATCGGCACGATCATCGCGCTGGCCATCGGCATCCTGATCGTGGCGCCGGATCTGAAGATGCCCGCGCTCACGCAGTTCGCCGGCGGCAACGGGCCGGTGTGGGCAGGCAGCCTGTTCCCCTTCCTGTTCATCACCATCGCGTGCGGCGCGGTGTCGGGCTTCCATGCGCTGATCTCGTCGGGCACCACGCCCAAGATGCTGGAGAACGAGACGCACGCCCGCTTCATCGGCTATGGCGGCATGCTGGCCGAATCCTTCGTGGCCGTGATGGCGCTGGTGGCCGCCTCGGTGATCAACCCGGGCGTGTACTTCGCGATGAACAGCCCGGCCGCGCTGGTGGGCACCACGCCCGAGGCCGTGGCCGCGACGCTGTCGACCTGGGGCTTCGTGGTCACGCCCGATGTGCTGGTCCAGACCGCCAAGGACGTGGGCGAGAACACCATCCTGGCGCGTGCCGGTGGCGCGCCCACGCTGGCCGTGGGCATGGCGCAGATCCTGCACCAGGTGATCAGCGGCGACGGCATGATGGCCTTCTGGTACCACTTCGCCATCCTGTTCGAGGCGCTGTTCATCCTGACGGCGGTGGACGCCGGCACGCGGGCCGGGCGCTTCATGCTGCAGGACCTGCTGGGCAGCTTCGTGCCCGCGCTCAAGCGCACCGAGAGCCTGCCCGCCAACCTGCTGGCCACGGGTCTGTGCGTCGCCACCTGGGGCTACTTCCTGTACCAGGGCGTGGTCGATCCGCTGGGCGGCATCAACACGCTGTGGCCGCTGTTCGGCATCGCCAACCAGATGCTGGCCGCCGTGGCGCTGATGCTGGGCACGGTGGTGCTGTTCAAGATGAAGCGCGAGCGCTATGCCTGGGTGGCCATCCTGCCCACCATCTGGCTGCTGGCCTGCACGCTGACGGCGGGCTGGCTCAAGGTGTTCTCGTCGGACGTGAAGGTCGGCTTCCTGGCCCATGCCGACAAGTACGCCCGCGCGCTGGCCGAAGGCCAGTTGCTGGCCCCGGCCAAGACGCCCGAGGCCATGGCGCAGATCGTGTTCAACGACCGGCTGGACGCCGGCCTGTGCCTGCTCTTCCTGTTCGTGGTGCTGACGGTGCTGGTCTACAGCGTGAAGGCCTGCGTGCAGGCCCGTGCGCAGAACAAGGCCACATCCAGCGAAACGCCTTACCAGCGCCTGCCGGCGGAAGCACTGCAACCGCTGGGCTCGCAGGCCTGATCGGGGCGGGCCGTGAACATGGGCGACAACCGTTTCTCGCGCGGCCGACAGACCACGTCGGCCGACCCGGGCGAACCCTCTGGCGCAAAACGCTGGATGGGCTCGCTCGGGCAGGCGGGGCGTTACCTGGGCCAGAGCCTGCGCCTGATGGTGGGGCTGCCTGATTACGACGCCTACCTGAGCCACATGGAGCGCACACACCCGGACAAGGCGCCCATGAGCTACGAAGAGTTCTTCCGGGAACGGCTGGAGGCTCGTTACGGCGGTGGCGCTGGGAAGTGCTGCTAGCTGGCGTTTCGCGGTGACCGGTTCGTTCTGACCGGCACTGCGCGGTGCGGGGGGCCGAAGCTCAACGCGGCAGCAGTTGCTCGATGGCCGCGTCCAGCGCCGCCTCGCCACCCTCGCCGAAGTGCCGCAGCACCACGCGGCCCTCGGGCCCCACGAGGTACTGCGCCGGCCAATATTGGTTGCGCCAGGCCTTCCAGGTGGCGAAGCCGTTGTCCTGCGCGACGGCGTAGGTCAGCCCATGGCGCCTGACGGCGTCGCGCACGTTGCCGGTGTCACGCTCGAAGGGGAACTCCGGTGAATGCACGCCGACGATGACGAGCCCCCGCGCGGCATAGCGCTGCTGCAGGTGCTGCAGGTGGGGCAGGGTGCGGATGCAGTTCACGCAGGCGTAGGTCCAGAAGTCCACCAGCACCACCTTGCCTTTCAACGAGGCCATGGTCAGGGGCGGGCTGTTGAGCCAGGGGCCCAGGCCGGCGAACTCGGGGGCCTGCTCGTCGATGTCCACGGGGTTGGCCTGGGCAGCGGGCAACAGTGCTTCGCCAACCGAAGTGGCCGTGCTGGTGAATGTGCGCGCCAACCAGGCACTGGCTTGGGCATCCACCTGAGCCAGCATGGCCAGGGCCGTGGCCACCACCAAGGCACCGAACACCTGGCGCAAACGCATGGCATGCCGCACCAGCGGGCGCAGCCTGGTGGTGGCCCAGCGGCCGCCGTAGGCCAGGGCAAGCATGGGCAGCCCGGCGCCAGCGGCATAGGCCAGCAGCAGCGGTGCGGATTGGCCCGGCGATCCGGCACCCGCCGCCAACGCGAGGATCGAGGCCAGCACGGGCCCGGCGCAGGGCGTCCACAAGGCACCGAGCGTGGCGCCCAGCAGCAAGCCGCCCCAGAGCTCGCCGCGGTCGTGGTTGCCCAGGCGGTGGGCGCCATAGGCCAGCGCGCCCAGGGGCCGTGACAGGGCGGCCATCAGGCCATCGCTCAGGCGCGGCCACAGCATCAGCACCCCGGCCAGCAACAGTGCGATGGCGGCCACATCGCGCAGGGTTTGGGCCGACAGGCCGAGCACCTGCGCCGACGCACCGAAAAGCAGGGCCACGCCCGCGAAGCTCAGCACGAAGCCGAGCACGATGGCCAGCGGGCGCCAGCGGCCGCCCTGTGTGGAGATGCCCAGCATGGCCGGCAGCAGCGGCAGCACGCAGGGGCTGGCGACGGTCGCCAGGCCCGCGCCACCGGCCAGGGCGGTTTGTGCGAGGTCGAGGCTCATGGCTGGGCCTCCTTGGGCGCGATTGGCCTGGTGACGCCTGCCGTGTCGGTGGCCGTAGTGTCCGGGCGACGCCACACCTGCGTGCGCCCGAAGATGGGCAGGCCCACATAAGGGCGCAGCACCAGCCCGCCCGAAGCGTCCAGCGACATCAGGCAGCGGTAGGTCTTGCCGTTCTCGCGGTTGTAGATATGGCCGTGCCAGCCGGCCGGCGGGCCGCTGGCCGTGTCGGTCTCGTCCGCCACGAAGTCCTTGAGGATGGTCATGCCCACGGCGGGGCGGGTGTCCACCGGCGTCATCACCTCGCCGGGTCGGCTCATGGACTGCTGGCCCAGCACGCGCGTGATCGTGCCGCACCAGGCTGCCCCGCAATGGGCGATGTCCACCTCCACATTGCCGTTGGCGGAGATCCAGCGGCCGCCCGGGCTTGGGGCGGGCTGGGTGGCCTGGGCCATGGCGGCGCCACCGGCCAGCGGTGCGATGCAGACAGCGGCTGACACGCGCAGCGCGGTGCGCCGTGACAGCAGGCGCTGCCGTGAAGGGGTGAAGGGATGCTGGGTCATGGAGGCTCCTGCGGATCGGTTGGAGGAGCCTTCATTGCAGCCGGCGGGCGTGTCGGGCGTTTGTCCCGTTGGCCCTGGTTTGGCAAGCTGCCGTGTCTGGCGCCGCCCCAGACAAACTGCGATACAAAAATCCCGGGGCCTGGTGGATGCCAGCCTTCGCCATGCGACGCGCAGCGCTTAAGGTAGCGCCCATGGACACACCCGATCACCTGCTGCTGGTCGACGACGACCGACCCACGTTGGGGCTGCTGCGCGACTACCTGGAGGCCAGCGGCTACCGTGTCAGCACCGCCGCGAACGGGCGCGAGATGCGCCAGGTGCTGGCTGGCCACCGCATCGACCTGGTCGTGCTGGACCTGATGCTGCCCGGCGAGGATGGCCTGTCGCTGTGCCGCGACCTGCGCGCGCGCGGCGAGGCGCACATCCCCGTGCTGATGCTCACGGCGCGCGGCGACGAGGCCGACCGCGTGCTCGGCCTGGAGATGGGCGCCGACGATTACCTGGCCAAGCCCTTCGCCACGCGCGAGCTGCTGGCCCGCATCCGCGCCGTGCTGCGCCGCACGCGCATGCTGCCGCCCAACCTGCGCCAGGCGCCGGGCGCGAAGGAGCTGGCCTTCGGCGACTGGCGGCTGGACACCACCGCGCGCCATCTGGTGGACGCCCAGGGCACGGTGGTGCCGCTCACCGGCGGTGAGTACCGGCTGCTGACGGTGCTGATCGAGCACCCGCAGCGCGTGCTCACGCGCGACCAGTTGCTCAACCTGACCCAGGGCCGCGACGCCGACCCGCTGGACCGCTCCATCGACCTGTTGATCAGCCGGCTGCGCCGCCGCCTGCGCGACGAATCGCGCGAGCCCCGCTACATCAAGACCGTGCGCAGCGAGGGCTATGTGTTCTGCGCCGAGGTCGAGTCCCGGGGGCTGTCGGCATGAGCGCGCTCGCTTCACAAGCCTTGCCCGAGGCCGATGAGCAAAGCCGGCGAGGATGGTGGCCCAGCACCCTGGGCTGGCGCATCGCGCTGATCCTCCTGGGCGGCCTGGCGCTGGCCTATGGCCTGTCGCTGGCCTCGATCATGCGCGAGCGTCAGGGGCTGGCCGACACGATGATGCGCGCCTACGTGGCCCGAGACCTCGCCTCGTCGGTGGGCGTGCTGGACCGCCTGCCGGTGGCCGAGCGGGTTGCGTGGCTGGCGCCGCTGTCACGGCCCAACTACCGTCTGGCCTTGGGTGATGAGCCTGCTGCTGCGGTGGCCTCGGGCGTCGAGCCATCCGCCATGGCCCAGGGCCTGGCGGTGGAACTGCGCCAGCGCCTGGGCGACAGCCGTGTGCAGGCCGTGCAACCCGAAGGTGAACGAGGTGCCGTGTTCCGGCTGAAGTTGGCCGATGGCACCCCACTGTCCGTGCACCTGGCCCCGCCCCTGCGCGGCGTGAGCCTTGCCAATGCCGCCTTGCTGCTGGCGCAACTGACCGTGCTGGGCGCATGCGTCGCCTGGGCTGTACGCTTGGCCACGCGGCCGCTGGCGCAACTGGTGCAGGCCGCCGACCGCCTGGGCGCCGACCCGCAGTCCGATGTCTTGCCGCCCGACGATGCCAAGGCGCCTGACGAAGTGCGCCGCGCGCATGCCGCCTTCCAGGCCATGCAGGCGCGCATCCGCGAGCACATGGCCGAGCGCCTGCAACTGCTGGCCGCCATCTCGCACGATCTGCAGACACCCATCACCCGCCTGCGCCTGCGCACCGAGGCGCTGGCCGACCATTCCCTTCGCGACAAGTTCCAGGCCGACTTGCTGGGCATGCAGCGCTTGGTGGAAGAGGGTCTCGCCTACGCGCGCACGGTGCACGCCAGCGCCGAGCCTGCCTGCCCGGTGGAACTGCATGCGTTGCTGGACGGCCTGGTGTGCGACTACACCGATGCCGGCCGGGCGGTGAGCCTCGACGCCCCGGCCACGCTGGTGTTGACCACACGCCCGCTGGCTGTGCAGCGCATCGTGGGCAACCTGGTCGACAACGCGCTGAAGTTCGCGGGGGCGGCCGAGGTATACGCTCAGACCCAGACGCAGGATGGTGCGACGGTGGTGCACATCGCCGTGCGGGACCGCGGGCCGGGCGTGCCGGCGGACCAGTTGGCGCGGATCACCGAGCCTTTCGTGCGGCTCGAAGCCTCGCGCAATGCGGACACAGGCGGCAGCGGGCTGGGTCTGGCCATCGCGCAGCGGCTGGCGCAGGCGATCGGGGGGCGGCTGACCTTGCGCCACAGGGACGGCGGCGGGTTGGAGGCTGTATTGACACTGCCGCAGCCAGGCCTTGGCTGATGCCTGTGATGTGAAGCCCGTGGTGGGCCGGCCGTGTCATTGAACGCGCCATGCGCGATACCCAGGCGTGTCGCGCTTGGTGCGCGGACCGGTGCTTGGCCCGTTCAAACCCATGTACCGCACTCGACAGGCGGCAGCCGTCGCCAGGGCCCGGCACCTGGATTGCCGGAGGCAGGCAGGAGGGCGCCGAGGCCGGTGCCCCGACGCAAGGAGCGAACCATGGGCATCACACCATCGAAGGACACCCGCCAGAACGCCGACAAGGTCAGCCGCGGTCCCAATGAAGAGGCGGTGGATACCGCGCAAGAGAACGTCAGCGAGGGCTATGGCGCCTCGGGCAAGGCCGGCATCATCTCCGGCCAGCCCGATGGCGACACCCAGGGCGGCCCTGGCGCGAACAATGACCAGGGTCGGGCCCCGCCGAAAACGCCTCACTGAGCGGAGCACACGTTTCGCCCCACGCCCCAGAGTTGTCCACCGATGTTGTGGATAACTTTGTGAGGAAAGGCGGGAGAAGGGTGGGGGAACTGCGTTTTCCCCTGGGAAGAGGATTGGCTTGCCTCAAAAGGTGGCACCAGACGCTGTCCCGCCCTCCGAGGCTGTCAATCCGACTCGCCAGAAGGTTTCACTGCTTGCAAAGCGGTGTATTGCTGCAGCACCGCCTGGAACATCGCGAGGAAGGCGCGGATGTCGGCTTCCGTCTTGATGAAAGGCGCGCAATCTTCAAGCCAGCCATCGAGCACGATGTTGTTGGCCTTGGACAGCAGGCGCGCCACGTGGTCCAGCGCTTCGCGTACGGCCGCCACGAAGCGTTCGCCGGCCGGCGTGCCATCGCCCTCCAAAGCACCCAACACCTGCTTGAGCATCTCCAAGGTCAGCGCCACTTCCTGGGGCGAGGCCACGGCCTCGCCCAGTTGGGTAGCGACCGCGAAGGCGGGCATGCCCGCCAGTTCCGGACGCAGCGTGCCGGATGGTGTGCTCAGGCCATCGCGGAGGTCGTCCTGCGGCTGGCGAGCCAGCAGTTGTTCTCGGGTGATGTCGGTCGTCATGGGCGATGGTTCCTGGAACGGGAGATGACGGGGATGGGCGTGCGAGGTGGGCGTCGTGCTTGCGGTCCGGCATCCGCGGGCGACCCCGATGTCAGGCGCTGGGCCACGCGTTGCTGGCGGCTGGCTGCAGGTTCGGTGCTGCATCAAATGCGCCTCAAAAACGCTCAGCCAGCCGAGCAGGGTGTCCTCGCTCGTTGCTTCGTCATTCTCCGAGCAAGAATGCACGAACCTGCTCGGCCGTGTCCTCCGGATGCTCCTGCATGAAGCAGTGGCCGCCGTCCATCTGTCCCACTGTCACGGCGCGGTTGCTGGAAGACCAGAGCGCCGCCGACGACACCACGAAGGGAAAGGTGTGCCGTGCATGGATCAACCGCGTGGGCGTGTGCACACGGCGCAGCGACGACCACAGCCCCACGGGCGCCGAGCTGAAGATGGCCGCTTCAAGCGTCGGGCTGCACTTGAGTGCCACGCCGCCATCGGGCGCGTCCTTGAGCGCATGATCGACGAAGGCCTGCAAGGCGTCTTCACGCCATCCCTTGTAGGTGCCTCTGCCACGCAGACCATCCATGGCCCCCTCGCGATCGGGCCAATGCGAACGACGGCGCAGGGCCGCGCGCGCCAGCGGCGTATGGCGCGCCAGGCCCGTGGTTTCCGCCAAGGTGATCCCCAGCGCCATCGTCGCCGAGAAAATCACCGGATCCAGCAGCACCGCGCGCTTGAACAGGCGAGGGTGGTCGGCCATGACCAGGCAGCTCAGCACGCCGCCGAAGCTGTGCCCCAGCCCGAAGGTGGGCACGTGTCCGAACAGGGGCAGGTGATGCTTGAAGGCCTCCACCGCCAGTTCGGCAGAACGGTTCCAGCCCACGAAGCGCTCGCCCGCGTCGCTGTCGCCATGGCCCTGGGCATCGCTGAGCCAGAGATCGAAGTGGGCGCTCAATGCTTTGAGCATGGGCTCATAGGTGCGGCCGCAGAAGCCATTGCCATGCAGGAAGTGGATCAGTGGCTTGCCAGAGGGCGGGGTGTACCAGCCCCGCAGGGTGAAGCCATCTCGGGTGTCGTGGGCCCAGGCAGTCAACTGCATCGTCGTGATCGATCCGTAACGCAAAGTAAGAGGTCATCCTACCCGGCATGGCCGTGCGGGATTGAGCCCGGCCTATAGAAAGCTTGGGTTAACATGCCGATATGAAAGTTAAGCAAGCGCTTGATTTTAATGATGGCACTCACGGCGAAGCACCAGAGGCTGCGCCGGATGACGCCGTGTCCGACAAAGGCGCGCGTGCCCGTGGCCGCCTGTTGTGGGAGGCCACCCGCATCTTTTCGGACAAGGGCTTTGCCAAGGCTTCGACCAGGGAAATTTGCCAGGCCGCCGGGCTGAACGTGGCTTCCATCCACTACTATTTCGGAGACAAGGCCGGGCTGTACCGGGCGGTGCTTTGCAAACCGCTGGAGGACCTTGGGGAGGGTTTCAACCAGTTCGACGAGCCTGGCCTGCCCTTGCGCGAATCGCTGAGCCGCTTCATGGCGGCGCTGCTGTGCCCATGGGGCCAGGACGAGCTGTCCACCTGGCTGATGCGCCTTCATTTGCGCGAGATGGTCGAGCCCACGCCGGACTACAAGGACGTGATGGCGCGGCACATACAGCCGTACCACCTGCGATTGGTGAACCTGCTGGCAAGGCATGCCGGCGCCGCGCGCGCCGACGATGCCCTGCACCAGCTGGCCTTCGCGCTGGTGGCCATCGTGCATGACTACGGCATGTCCCGTGAGTTCATGCAGATCCTGGCGCCGACCCTGCTCAGAGGTTCAAGGGCGATGGACCGGGTGCTCGAGCGCTTGGTGGGTTATGGCGAGGCCTTGGTGGAATACGAACGGCGTGTGCGGGCCGGGGCAGGGCATGCGCCCGCCAAGCCTGCTGCCAGGGAAAGACAGAGTCAAAGGACGAAACGATGAGGATGAATAAAAACACGCTGGCCCTGGGCGCCCTCGGCGTCGCGATCGTGGCCGGCGTGGTCTGGTGGGCCACACGCGGAGGCGATGCACCGCATGACAAGGACGCCGCCAAGCCCGCGGCCCATGCCTCGTCCGGCCCCAAGTCCGCGCTGAGCGTGACCACCGTGCGGCCCGAGCTCGTGCGCTGGCCAGCCACCGTCACGGCCAGCGGGTCTATCGCGGCCTGGCAGGAAACCGTGGTCGGCCCCGAGCTCTCGGGCCTGCGCCTGGTGGAGGTGCGCGTGAACGTGGGCGATGTGGTCAAGCGTGGCCAGGTGCTGGCCGTGCTGCAGCGCGATGCCGTGCAGGCCGACGTGAACGCCGCGCGCGCCAGCCTGGCCCAGGCCGAGGCCAATCTGGGCGAGGCCAAGGCCAATGCCGACCGTGCCCGCCTGCTGCAGCCCAGCGAGGCCATGAGCGCGCAGGAAGCCCAGCGTGCCTACACCGCCGAGAAGACCGCAGCCGCCCAGGTCGATGCGGCCAAGGCCACGCTGCAATCCAATGAACTGCGCCTGTCGCAGACCCAGGTGGTCGCCAGCGACGATGGCGTCATCTCGGCACGCCCCGCCACCAATGGCACCGTCGTGCAGGCCGGGCAGGAGCTGTTCCGCCTGATCCGTCAGCAGCGCCTGGAATGGCGCGCCGAAGTGCCGGCCGCCGATTTGCTGCGCGTGCGGCCCGGCATGCCCGTGCGCCTGACGCCGGCGGGTGGCCACGAGATGCAGGGCACCGTGCGCATGGTGGCCCCGACGGTGGACGCCACCACCCGCAATGCCCTGGTCTACGTCGATCTGCCCGTGCAGGCCGCGGCACAGGCTGGCGCGCGCGCGGGCAGCTTCGCCACTGGTCAGCTTGAGCTGGGCAGCGCCGAAGGCCTGACCGTGCCGCAATCGGCCGTGTTGCTGCGCGATGGTTTCCACTATGTCTTCATCGTCGGCGGTGACAGCAAGGTCACGCAGGCGAAGGTGGGCGTGGGCCGCCGTGTGCAGGACCGCATCGAGGTCACGCGCGGACTTGCCGCGCAGGCCGAGATCGTGGCCTCCGGCGGCGGCTTCCTGGCCGATGGCGACACCGTGCGCGTCGTGCCGGCCACCACGCCTGCGGCGCCCGCCTCGGCCGCCTCTGGCGCCCGGGCGCCGCAGAAAGGCCAGCCATGATGAACGTCTCGGCCTGGTCCATCCGCAACCCCATCCCGGCGGTGCTGCTGTTCATCATGCTCACGGTGGTGGGCCTGATGGGCTTCGAGCGCATGAAGATCCAGAACTTCCCGGACATCGACCTGCCCACGGTCACCGTCACGGCCTCGTTGCCCGGGGCCTCGCCCGAACAGCTTGAGACCGAGGTGGCGCGCAAGCTCGAGAACTCCATCGCCACGCTGCAGGCCGTCAAGCACATCTACACCCTGGTGCAGGACGGCGCCGTCGTGGTCACGGTCGAGTTCCGCCTTGAAAAGCCCACGCAGGAAGCGGTGGACGATGTCCGCGATGCCGTCTCGCGCGTGCGCTCCGACCTGCCCGCCGACCTGCGCGATCCCATCGTCTCCAAGGTCAACATCTCCGGCCTGCCCATCCTCACCTACACGGTCGCCTCCCAGCGCATGGACGACGAGGCCCTGTCCTGGTTCGTCGACAACGACGTGACGCGCGCGCTGCTGGCCGCCAAGGGCGTGGGTGCCGTGGCCCGCGTGGGCGGTGTCACGCGCGAGGTGCGCGTCGAGATCGACCCGGCCCGCCTGCTGTCCCTCAATGCCACCGTGGCCGATGTGTCGCGCCAGTTGCGCCTGATCCAGCAGGAGGCCTCGGGTGGCCGTGCCGAGGTGGGCGGCGCCGAGCAATCGGTGCGCACCATCGCCACTGTGCATTCGGCCGAAGAGCTGGCCGCGATGGACATCAGCCTGAGCGATGGCCGCCGCGTGCGCCTGGACCAGATCGCCACCGTGGCCGACACCGTCGCCGAGCAGCGCTCCACCGCCTTGCTCAACGGCCAGCCCGTCGTGGGCTTCGAGGTGTCGCGTGCGCGCGGTGCCGGCGAGGTCGACGTGGCCACCAGCGTGCGCGCCGCGCTCGACCAGCTCAAGGCAGCCCACCCCGACATCACCATCACCGAAGCCTTCAACTTCGTCGACCCGGTCGAAGAGAACTACGAAGGCTCCATGCACCTGCTCTACGAGGGCGCCGTGCTGGCCGTGATCGTGGTGTGGTTCTTCCTGCGCGACTGGCGCGCCACCGTGGTGGCCGCCGCGGCCTTGCCGCTGTCGGTGATCCCGGCCTTCGGCGTGATGTACATCTTCGGCTTCACGATCAACGTGGTGACCTTGCTGTCGCTGTCGCTGGTGGTCGGCATCCTGGTGGACGACGCCATCGTCGAGATCGAGAACATCATGCGCCACCTCCGCATGGGCAAGACGCCCTTGCAGGCCGCGATGGAAGCCGCCGACGAGATCGGCCTGGCCGTGATCGCCACCACCTTCACGCTGATCGCGGTGTTCCTGCCCACGGCCTTCATGAGCGGTGTGCCCGGCAAGTTCTTCGTGCAGTTCGGCTGGACGGCGGCGATCGCCGTGTTCTTCTCGCTGGTGGTGGCGCGCATGCTCACGCCGATGATGGCCGCCTACCTGCTGCGCCCGCCCAAGGGCGATCACCCCGATCCGGGCTGGATGCGCATGTACCTGGGCTGGGCGCGCTGGTGTCTGGACCACCGCTGGTGGACGATGCTGGCCGTGGTCGGATTCACGGTGGGCTCCATCGTGCTCGCTGGCTTCCTGCCCACCGGCTTCATCCCGCCGGATGACCTCTCCCAGACGCAGGTGTCGCTCTCGCTGCCGCCCGGCAGCACCTTCGAGCAGACGCGCGACATGGCCGAGCGCGCCCGCCAGATCGTGCAGAAGAACGAGCACGTCAAGATGGTCTACACGGCCGTGGGTGGTGGCAGCTCGGGCGGCGACCCCTTCGCGCCGCAGGGCAGTGCCGAGGTCCGCAAGGCCACGCTCACGCTCAACCTCACGCACCGCAAGGACCGCCCTGGCCTGAGCAAGCAGGCCATCGAGAACCAGTTGCGCAAGGAACTGGAAGCGTTGCCCGGCACGCGCGTCAACGTCAGCTTCGGCGGTTCGGCCGAGAAATACGTGCTGGTGCTGGCCGGTGAAGACGGCGATGCCCTGGCCGAGTACGCCCGCGTGGTGGAGCGCGATCTGCGCACCATTCCCGGCATCGGCAGTGTCACCTCCACCGCCAGCCTGGTTCGCCCCGAGCTGATCGTGCGCCCCGACAGTGCCCGCGCAGCCGATCTGGGCGTGAGCACCTCGTCCATCGCCGAGACCCTGCGCATCGCCACGGCAGGTGATTACGACCAGGGCCTGGCCAAGCTGAACCTGTCGCAGCGGCAGGTGCCCGTGATGGTTCGCCTGCCCGAGGGTGCGCGCCAGGATCTGTCGCTGATCTCACGCCTGCCCGTGCCGGGGGCGAAGGGTTCGGTGCCACTGGGCAACGTGGCCGCCATCACGCTGGACGGCGGTCCCGCACAGATCAACCGCTACGACCGCCTGCGCAACATCAACTTCGAGATCGAACTCAACCAGCAACCCCTGGGTGAGGTGGAGAAGGCCGCCTTGTCCCTGCCCAGCCTGCAGACGCTGCCGCCCGGCATCATCCGCACCACCGTGGGCGATGCCGAGGCCATGGGCGAGCTTTTCGCCAGCTTCGGCCTGGCCATGCTCACGGGCGTGATGTGCATCTACGTGGTGCTGGTGCTGCTGTTCAAGGATTTCGTGCAGCCAGCCACCATCCTGACGGCGCTGGTGCTGTCGGTGCCGGGCGCCTTCGTGGCCTTGTTCATCACGCAGACGGCCCTGTCGATGCCGTCCATGATCGGCTTGATCATGCTGATGGGCATCGCCACCAAGAACTCGATCCTGCTGGTGGACTACGTGATCATCGCGCGCAAGGAACATGGACTGGGCCGCTGGGAGGCCATCCTGGATGCCTGCCACAAGCGTGCGCGCCCCATCATCATGACGACCATCGCGATGGGCGCCGGCATGATGCCGATCGCCCTCGGCATTGGTGTGGACCCGAGCTTCCGTGCGCCGATGGCCATCGTGGTGATCGGTGGGCTGATCACGTCCACCTTCCTGAGCCTGCTGGTGATTCCGGTGGTGTTCACCTTCGTGGATGACCTGATCGAGTGGACGCACAAGCTGTTTCGACGCAAGGGTGGCCATGCGGCCACTCCGGCCAACGAAGGCTGACAAGACGCAAGAAGTAAGAAGGCGCCTGGCCATGCCGTGCCAGGCGCCTTTTCTTTGCAAGGGCTCGGTGGATCAAGCGCCTCGCGGCCTTGCCTTGGCGCCTTCTGCTCTGAAGTGGATCACCCATGAAAAAACCGCCCTGGCCGAAACCAGGGCGGTTTTTGCGTTGCACTCAAGCCTACCGAAGCAGGCTTGTTGAACGCGTAGACCTATCAGGCCTTGCGAGCGCGACGAGCGGCCACGCCAACCAGGGCCAGGCCAGCCAGGGCCATGGCGTAGGTGGAGGGCTCAGGAACGGCCGACACGTTGATCGTGGAGTTGATCGAACCGAAGTTGGTCACGCCTTGCAGGGTCGAAGCACCCAGTTCGTACAGGCGCAGGGCGCTGACGAAGTGCTTGTAGCCGTCGGTGGTGATCGTCAGGCCGGTGATGGCGTTGGTGTAGGTGCCAGCGGCGTTGACCACGGTCGGGCCAGTCAGGCTGGCGTAGTCCCACAGGTAGAAGTTGTCCTTCGTGGTGATTTCCGTGTTGTCGTAGGCAGCGTAGGTGTTGTTGGCCACGCCGGTGAAGTTGCCGGTGATGCTGGCGTAGATGCGCTTGGTGGTCAGGTCCACGGCGATGTTGGTCACGGCCAGGGTGCCGCCCAGCGAGACGCCGGCCAGCGGATCAGCCTTCAGCAGGGCGCCGCCAGAGGTGGAGACCTTCAGCACGGAGGCCGTGGTGTCGTCCAGGGTCACGGAACCGATGGGAGCCGTGGCGGTGGCACCGGTACGGGTGCTGCCGAACGGAGGCGTGGTCACGACGGTTTCGTTCACCGTGGCGGGTGCCACTTCCGTGATGACGATCTTGCCGACGTTCAGGGCGGTGATCAGCGACGAGCTGAAGGACAAGGCGCCAGTGCCCCCGTCGAGCTTCAGGTTGTTCAGCGATTCGCCGGTGGCGATGGTCACGGGAGCAGCGTTGGCGATGCCAGCGACAGTCAGAGCTGCTGCGGCAGCCAGGGTCTTCAGTGTGTATTGCATGTCTTCTCCACTATCTCTAACAGCGGACCTTTGGTTTCCTGCTTTATTTGTGAAGGCATCCGCGTACTCCTTCACGAAAGCCCACCTTTTTCACGATGGGCTGGCGCATCCTAACGGTGCGTTTTCGGCCTGCCTACCTCTCATTGACCCTAACTTACGATCGTTACATACGTAACGGGAACCCATGTATTTACAAACGTGCACTCGGGGGGGTGTCTAGGGTAAATACGGTAGTGCAGTGGTATCTTGAGTAGCCCTGAAACGGCATCAAACCTTACGGTTGAAACGCCTGGCAGCGGCGATCATGGCCAGACCCAACGCTGACATCGCGTACGTCGAAGGCTCCGGAAGGTTGGTGGCGGGGCCGTCGTCCAGAACGCTGCTGGGAATCACGGATGCGATCGATCCGTAGTCGGTCACGCTCTGCAGCGTGGTGGCCCCCAGCTCATAGAGGCGCAGGGCGCTGACCAGATGCTTGTAGCCGTCGGTGGTGATGGTGAGCCCCGTGATCTGGTTGGAGGCGCCATAGGCCGTGAGCGTCGTCGGGCCGGTGATGTTCGCGAAGTTCCACAGGTAGAAGTTGTTCTTCGTCGTGATGTCGGTGTTGTCGTAGGCTGCGTAGGTGTTGTTGGCCACGCCGGTGAAATTGCCGGTGATGCTGGCGTAGATGCGCTTGTTGCTGAGATCGACGGTGATGTTGGTCACGCTCAAGGTGCCCCCCAGGGAGACCCCTGCGAGGGGAGAGGCTGTCATCGTCGCTCCGCCGGCCGTGGCCACCGAGAGCACCTCGTTCGAACTGCTTTCCAGCGTGACGGATGTGATCGGCGCGTTGGCCGATGCGCCGGTACGTGTGGTGCCGAACGGTGGCGTCGTGACGTAGGTTTCGTTCACCGTGGCCGGTGCGTCCTGCGTCAACGTGATCTTGCCGACATTGAGCGCGGTGATCAGCGAGGAACTGAAGGACAGTGTTCCCGAACCGCCGGTCAGCGTGAATCCGTCGTAGGAGGTGCCCGTCTCGATGGTGACCGGGCTGGCGTGAACAAGGGAGCTGGTGGCAAGCGCTGCGATGATGGCCGCGGCCACCGCGTGCTTCGAACGGCATGGCGTGAGCATGTCGACTCCTGATCCTGATGATTTATGGGGCTGACAAAGTGCTCGGTTGCGGTGTGGTGCCGCCTCGTCCCTCTTTGTCATGGCATCTGCTTTTTGCAGAAGCCGTTTAATGCTAATCAACGCGGCCTTGAATGAATACCTATGGGCAACCCTGATAGCGGGCAAAAAAAAGCCCGGCAATGCCGGGCTTGGTGAAGGCTCCGATGACCGGAGCGTTCGCGCGTCGGATCAGACGCGTTCGATAACCAGCGCGATGCCCTGGCCACCGCCGATGCACATCGTGATCAGCGCGTAGCGGCCATTGACACGCTGCAGTTCGTACAGCGCCTTGGTCACCAGGATGGCACCGGTGGCGCCCACGGGGTGGCCCAGCGAGATGCCCGAACCGTTGGGGTTGGTCTTCTCGTTGGGGAAGCCCATTTCCTTGGACACGGCGCAGGCCTGCGCGGCGAAGGCTTCGTTGGATTCGATCACGTCCAGATCGGCCACGGTCAGGCCGGCCTTGGCCAGCGCGGCCTTCGACGCAGGCACGGGGCCGATGCCCATGTATTCGGGCTCGACGCCAGCGTGGCCGTAGGACACCAGGCGGGCCAGGGGCTTGAGGCCCAGTTCCTTCGCCTTGTCGGCCGAGGCCATGACCACGGCTGCTGCACCATCGTTCAGGCCCGAGGCGTTGCCGGCGGTCACGGTGCCTTCTTCCTTCTTGAAGGCGGGCTTCATCTTGGCCAGCACCTCGGCGGTGGTGTCGCCCTTCACGTGCTCGTCGGTGTCGAACAGCACGGTGCCCTTGCGGGTCTGCAGCTCGACCGGAACGATCTGCTCCTTGAAGTAGCCGGCTTCGATGGCGGCGGCGGCGCGCTGCTGGCTTTGCGCGGCGTAGGCGTCCTGCTGTTCTCGGGTGATGTCGTAGCGGGCGGCCACGTTCTCGGCGGTGATGCCCATGTGGATGTTCTTGCGCGGGTCGTGCAGGGCGCCAAGCATGAAGTCCAGCATCTTGACGTCGCCCATGCGCGCGCCCCAGCGGTTGCTGGTGACGAGGTAGGCGCCACGGCTCATGGATTCGGCACCGGCGCCGATGGCCACGTCGCAGTCACCCAGCAGGATGGATTGCGCGGCGGACACCACGGCCTGCAGGCCCGAGCCGCACAGGCGGTTCACGTTGAAGGCGGGGGTCTCTTGCGGCACACCGGCGTTCAGCGCGGCCACGCGGCTCAGGTAGGCATCTTGCGGCACGGTGGGGATCACATTGCCCAGCACCACATGGCCCACGTCCTTGGGCTGCACGCCGGCGCGCTCCAGCGCGGTCTTGATGACCAGGGCGCCCAGATCGGCGGGCGGGACGTCCTTGAGCGAGCCGCCGAACGTGCCGATGGCGGTGCGGGCGGCGCCCACGAAGACGACTTCACGAGTCATGATGCATTCCTTCAGGAGATGGCTGGTGGGAGTGGTGCAGGCCTTGTCCGGAAAGCCCGGAAAGATCTGGTCTGGTGAATTGTCAGATTATGAGGCCTTGGGGGCGGTCTGGCCTTCTGTCAGGCGGTATCCGAGGCGGGTCGGTCCGCTTCTGCTTGGCGTGGGGCGGGGCACGGCGGACGGCCCAGCAGTTGGGCCACTTGCTCGCCGATCAAGGCCTCGCCGTGTTCTAGCATCAGGTAGCGAAACGCCTCCGCCGCGGGCGACAACACCTTGGAGGCTTCGCGCACCAGGTTCCAGGTGCGCATGAGGGGTGTGCCTTCGAACTCGATGGTCTGCAACTGCCCGCCGCGCAGTTCCGCTGCCACGGCATGCAGCGAAAGGAAGCCGATGCCCAGCCCTGCCATCACCGAGGCCTTCACGGTTTCGTTGCTGGGAATCTCCATGGCCAGGCGGGGGGCGAGGCGGTGCTCTCTCAGGTAGTTGTCCAGCGCGTGGCGCACTTCGGAGCCCAGTTCGCGCGCGATGATCGGATGGTGCACCAGCGCTTCCACCGGCGGATGGCCCACGCTGAGGAGCGCGTGGCCGGGCGGGCACACGAAGACCATGGGGTGCCCCGCGAAAGGCTCGGCGCGCAGCGCGTATTCACGTGGCGGGCGCCCCATCACGGCCAAGTCGATCTCGTTGCTGTGCAGGCGATCGAGCAGTTTCGTGAGGTCACGCGTTACATCGAGACGCACGTCCACGCCGGGGTGCTCGGCGCGAAATCGCGCCAGCAAGGTCGGCAGGAAATAGCCCGCCGTGCTGAGCAACCCGATGGTCAACACACCCGTCTCCACCCGTTTGAAACGCGCCATCACGTTCTCGGCGTCCTTCAAGGTGGACATCAGCCGCTTGGCATAGACGAGAAAGTATTCGCCCCCCATGGTCAGTTGCACCTGCCGACCCTGCCGTTCAAACAGGGGCAGGCCGACGTGGCCCTCGAGCTCCTTGACCTGCATGGTCACGGCAGGCGGCGTGAGGTGCAGGCTTTCGGCGGCACGGCTGAAGCTCAAGTGCTTCGCCACCTCCGTGAAGACCCGCAACTGTCGAAAAGTCACGCTTCTCATTAAGTTATTCCTTAATTGTCGCGAAACAAAGTCTGAATTTACCTTAGTTGTCCGCTTCCCTACAGTGATTCGGAAACCCCTTCACGAACCACCCAGCGAGGTCGACATGAACAAGCCGGTCGAAGAGGGCGTCATCCTGGACGCCAAGAAGCGCTACAGCGCAGGTGTGCTCAAGTACCGCCAGATGGGCTACTGGGCGCCCGACTACGTGCCCAAGGCCACCGATGTGGTCTGCCTGTTCCGCATCACCCCTCAGGAAGGCGTGGACCCGGTTGAAGCCGCCGCTGCCGTGGCTGGCGAATCGTCCACCGCGACCTGGACGGTGGTGTGGACCGACCGCCTGACCGCCTGCGACAGCTACCGCGCCAAGGCCTTCCGCGTCGAGCAGGTGCCGGGCAACCCGGAGCAGCACTTCGCCTGGGTGGCCTACGACCTGATCCTGTTTGAGGAAGGCTCGATCGCCAACATGACGGCCTCGTTGATTGGCAATGTGTTCAGCTTCAAGCCGCTCAAGGCCTGCCGCCTGGAGGACATCCAGATCCCCGTGGCCTATGTGAAGACCTTCAAGGGCCCGCCGACCGGCATGGTGGTCGAGCGCGAGCGGCTGGACAAGTTCGGCCGCCCGCTGCTGGGCGCCACGACCAAGCCCAAGCTGGGCCTGTCGGGCCGCAACTATGGCCGCGTGATCTACGAAGGACTCAAGGGCGGCCTCGACTTCATGAAGGACGACGAAAACATCAATTCGCAGCCCTTCATGCATTGGCGTGACCGCTTCCTGTTCGTGATGGACGCGGTCAACAAGGCGCAGGCCGTGACGGGCGAGGTCAAGGGCTCGTACCTCAACGTGACCGCCGCGACGATGGAAGACATGTACGAGCGCGCCGAGTTCGCCAAGCAGCTGGGCTCGGTCGTGATCATGGTGGACCTGGTGATCGGCTGGACTGCGATCCAGTCCATGGCCAACTGGTGCCGCAAGAACGACATGGTGATGCACATGCACCGCGCGGGCCACGGCACCTACACGCGCCAGAAGTCGCATGGCGTGAGCTTCCGCGTGATGGCCAAGTGGCTGCGCCTGGCGGGCTGCGACCACCTGCACGCCGGCACCGCCGTGGGCAAGCTCGAGGGCGACCCGATGACAGTGCAGGGCTACTACAACGTCTGCCGCGACAGCTACACCCACAAGGACCTGCAGCGCGGCCTGCACTTCGACCAGGACTGGGCCGACATGAAGAAGGTGATGCCGGTGGCTTCGGGCGGCATCCACGCCGGGCAGATGCACCAGCTGATCGACCTGTTTGGCGACGACGTGATCCTGCAGTTCGGCGGCGGCACCATCGGCCACCCGCAGGGCATCCAGGCCGGTGCCGTGGCCAACCGCGTGGCGCTGGAGTGCATGGTCAAGGCCCGCAACGAAGGGCGCGACATCCTCAACGAAGGCCGCGACATCCTGGCCGAGGCGGCGCGCTTCTGCAGCCCGCTCAAGCAGGCGCTGGACACCTGGGGCGACATCACCTTCAACTACACCCCGACGGACACGAGCGATTACGCCGTGACGCCCTCGGTGGGCATGTGACGCGCAACGACCGGACCTACAGGAGATCACCACCATGATGACCAATCCCGCCGGCCGCCTGACGCAAGGCCAGTTCAGCTTCCTGCCCGACCTCACCGACGCCGAGATCCTCAAGCAGATCGAGTACGGCCTGAAGAAGGGCTATGCCTGGAGCGTCGAATACACGGACGATCCGCACCCGCGCAACACCTACTGGGACATGTTCGGCCACCCCATGTTCGACCTGCAGGATGCGGCTGGCGTGTTGATGGAGTTGAAGGAGTGCCGCAAGGCCTTCCCCAACCACTACATTCGCCTGCTGGCCTTCGATTCGGTGCGCGGCGTGGAAAGCGTGGTGATGAGCTTCATCGTCAACCGCCCGGCGAAGGAGCCCGGCTTCTTCCTGGAGCGCACGGAGATCGATGGCCGCAGCATGCGCTACAGCACGCGCTCGTATTCGGCCGCGCAGCCTGAAGGCGAACGCTATCAGGGCTGAGGCCTGCACGAGAGGGGATCGCCATGAATGCACCGCTCTACAGCCTGCCTGGCAGCCAGGCGCAGGCTTTTGTGCCTCGCGCGTCATCGACCGATGCAGACGCCAACGTGTCGTCTGCCTCCGCTGCGCCGACACCGGCGTTCCGCACGGTTGCCGACGTGCTGGCCCAAAGCCAGGTCGAGGCCGTGATGGATGAATTGGATCGGGACCTGGTCGGCCTGGCGCCCGTCAAGGCCCGCATCCGCGACATCGCCGCGCTGCTGGTGATCGACAAGCTTCGCGCGGCGCATGGCCTGGCAGCGCAGAGTCCGTCGCTGCACATGTGCTTCACGGGCAACCCAGGCACGGGCAAGACGACGGTGGCCATGCGCATGGCGCAGATCCTGCACCGCCTGGGCTACATCCGCAAAGGCCACCTGGTGGCCGTGACGCGTGACGATCTGGTCGGCCAGTACATCGGCCACACGGCGCCCAAGACCAAGGAGGTGCTCAAGAAGGCCATGGGCGGCGTGCTCTTCATCGACGAGGCCTACTACCTGTACCGCCCCGAGAACGAGCGCGACTACGGGCAGGAGGCCATCGAGATCCTGCTGCAGGTCATGGAGAACCAGCGCGACGACCTGGTCGTGATCCTGGCGGGCTACAAGGACCGCATTGACACCTTTTTCAAGAGCAACCCAGGCATGTCCTCGCGCATCGCGCACCACCTGGATTTTCCTGACTACGCGGTGGGCGAACTGCTGTCCGTCGGCGACACCATGCTGGCGGCACAGCACTACCGCTTCGGCCCAGGTGCGCGTGACGCCTTCGATGACTACCTGCAGCGCCGCGTGGCCCAGCCGCATTTCGCCAATGCGCGCAGCGTGCGCAACGCGCTGGACCGCGCCCGCCTGCGTCAGGCCAGCCGCCTCTTCGCCGACCGTGACCGCGTGCTGAGCCATGAAGACCTGACGACCATCGAAGCGTGCGACATCCGTGCCAGCCGCTTGTTCGGCGCGCCCTCCGGCACCGATCAGGCTGCCCAGGCCGCCTGAGGCGCGGCGCACTGCGCCACGACGAGTGACACATCACAAGAACCGGAGGACCCATGAACAACACCAGCCCGACCAGCCTGCTCGACGAGGCCCTGCAACGCCACCTGGCCGGCATGGACCCGGACGCGGCCCTGGCCTTGCGCGAGACGCTGTGCGCCGTCGCCCGGGCCTGCGTGCGCATCAGCGATGTCGCCTCGCTGGGCGTGCTGGCCGATGCCCATGGCCTGGCGGGGGCGAGCCATGTGCATGGTGAAGAACAGAAGCGGCTCGACCTGATCGCCGATGACCTCATGGCCGCCAGCCTGGAGGGCTGCAGGCATGTGGCGGCCTGGGCCAGCGAAGAACACGAGCAGCCGCACGTGTCCCACGCCCATGGTGCGCAGGGCAGCCACCTGGTGGTGTTCGATCCGCTGGACGGTTCGTCCAACATCGAAGCGAACATCTCGATCGGCACCATCTTCTCGGTGTTGCCGCACCGCTACCGTGGCATGGCACCCGGCGCGGCCGATTTCATGCAGCCGGGGCACCAGCAGATCGCCGCGGGCTATGTGCTTTACGGCCCGGCCACGCTGATGGTGCTGACGTGCCGACGTGGTGTGCTGGTCTTCGGGCTGGACAGGCGAGGGGACGCGCCGCAATGGGTGCTCACCTACGACAATGTGCGCATCGCCGAGCACACGCGCGAGTTCGCGATCAATGCCTCCAACCAGCGCTTCTGGGAAAAGCCCATCCAGCGCTACGTGGCCGAATGTGTGGCCGGCGACAGCGGCCCGCGCATGAAGGACTTCAACATGCGCTGGGTGGCCTCCATGGTGGCCGAGGTGCACCGCATCATGACGCGCGGCGGCGTCTTTCTGTACCCGCGCGACACGCGCGAGCCGCGCAAGCCTGGCCGCCTGCGCCTGATGGTCGAGGCCGCGCCCATGGCCCTGCTGGTGGAGCAGGCTGGCGGCCGCGCCACCAACGGCACAAGCGAGTTGCTCGACCTGGTGCCCGACACCCTACACCAGCGCGTGCCCGTGATCCTGGGCTCCAAGGACGAGATCGACCGCATCGTCAGCTACCACGCGGATCCCAGCGAGAACGTGTCGTGGCAACTGTTCAAGACGCGCTCGCTGTTCGTGCAGCCACAAGCCTGAGCCGGGGCGCATCAGCATGTCCAAACGCCACCCCGTCATCGTCGTGACCGGCTCCAGCGGTGCCGGCACCACCACCGTCAAGACCACCTTCGACACGATCTTCCGCCGCGAGGGCGTGAAGGCCGCCGTGATCGAGGGCGATGCCTTTCACCGCTACACACGCTCGGAGATGAAGCTGGCCATGGCCCAGGCCGAGCGCGAGAACCGGCACCTCAGCCACTTCAGCCCCGATGCCAACGAGTGGCAGGAGCTGGCGCAGCAGTTCCGTGCCTATGGCGAAACCGGTCGCTGCCGCACGCGCTACTACCTGCACAACGAGGCAGAGGCTGCGCCCTACGGCCAGGAGCCAGGCACCTTCACCGCCTGGGTGGACACGCCGGTGGACACCGACCTGCTGTTCTACGAAGGCCTGCACGGCTGCGCCAAGACGGACACCGTGGACGTGGCCCGCCACGTGGACCTCAAGATCGGTGTGGTGCCGATCATCAACCTGGAGTGGATCCAGAAGATCCACCGCGACACCAAATCGCGCGGCTACTCGCCCGAGGCCGTGTCCGACACCATCCTGCGCCGCATGCACGATTACGTGCACTACATCTGCCCGCAGTTCGCAGAGACCGACATCAACTTCCAGCGGGTGCCGGTGGTGGACACCTCCAACCCCTTCATCGCGCGCGACATCCCCACGGCGGGCGAGAGCATGACCGTGATCCGCTTCCGCAACCCGCGCGGCATCGACTTCCCCTATTTGCTGTCGATGATCTCGGACTCCTTCATGTCACGCGCCAACACCATCGTGGTGCCCGGCGGCAAGATGGACCTGGCGATGCAGCTCATCCTCACGCCCATGATCCTGCGGCTGATGGAGATCCGCCGCGCACAGATGCAGTGACACCTGCTGGCCAACGACCCTGGACCCCGCCATGACCGACCCACGAGCCTCCCGCCCGGCGCCCCTTTGCGTGCGCCTGATCACCTTCGACCTCGACGGCACCCTGGTGGACACCGCCAGCGAGATCGCCGAAGCCGCGAACCGGACATTGCACGAGATCGGCCTGCCGCGCCGCCCGCTGCCCGATGTGACCCGGCTGATCGGCCACGGCACGCGCGAACTGATGCGCGGCCTGCTGGCCCAGGCGGTGGAGGCCGGGGCCGCCCGGGCGGAGGCCCTCGACCTCGACGCCATCATGCGGCGCTTCGAAAGCCACTACCACGACACCACCGGTACCGACAGCCAGCTCTACCCCGGCTGCCTGGAAGGCCTCACGCGCCTGCGCGACGCCGGCATCCAGATGGCCTGCGTCACCAACAAGGAGCACCGTTTCGCGGTGCGGGTGCTGCAGTCCACCGGACTGTCCGGATTCTTCCGTCTCGTCGTCGGCGGTGACAGCTTGGCACAGAAAAAACCCCATCCAGCGGTGATCGAGTATTGCCTTGAGGCGCTGGCTGTGCCTCAATCACAGGCAGCGCATTTGGGAGATTCCAGCATCGATGTCGACACCGCACGCCGTGCAGGCGTGGCGGCGTGGGCGGTGCCTTACGGTTACAACGGGGGGCAGCCCATCGAGGCGTCGCACCCCGATATCGTGTTTCCGGGGGTTGATGCGGTGGCCGACCACGTGCTGTCCGTGGCCGCGAAGGCGGCTTGACGTCCGTCACAGCACGGTCACGAAGCGGGCACGATCATTGTGAGTGTTGTGAAACCAGTCCCCTCGACCAGGAGAGAAGCATGGCAGTGAGCACCCCGATCGCCGACATTGGCTGGCCCGCGGCGCCGTTCAGGCTCCAGAGCGTGGATGGCAAGTTCTACACCTTGCAGCAGCTGGCCGGCCCGCGCGGCACGCTGGTCATCTTCATGTGCAACCACTGCCCGTACGTGAAGGCCGTGCTACCGCGCATCCTGCGTGATGCCCGTGACCTGGCCAAGCATGGTGTGAACACCATCGCCATCAACGCGAACGACGACGAGGCCTACCCGGAAGACGGGTTCGAGGAAATGAAGCGGCTTTCGCGTGAGAACGCGTTCCCGTTCCAGTACCTGCATGACGACACCCAGGACGTGGCGCGAGCCTACGACGCCGTCTGCACCCCCGATTTCTACGGCTTCGATGCCGATTTGCGCCTGCAGTACCGTGGCCGCCTGGATGCCTCCCGCAAGGAGTTGGCCCCGGAGGACGAGCCGCGCGAGCTGTTCGACGCCATGCGCCTGATCGCCCACTACGGCTATGGTCCGGCCGAGCAGAACGCCAGCATCGGCTGCTCGATCAAGTGGCGTGAATCGGCCGTGTCGCCCGTGCTGCTTCAGGCAGCGTACGCACAACCCTCGCTCTGATTGCTGGAGACGGTAGCCACCGGCTGCTGTCCCTGCCTGCGTGCCCGCAGGATCATGTCGGCGGCTTTCTCGCCGATCATGATCGCGGGCGCGTTCGTGTTGCCGCCGATCAGCGTGGGCATGATGGACGCATCGACCACGCGCAGCCCGTGCACGCCGTGCACGCGCAGTTCATCGTCCACCACGGCCATGTCGTCGCGGCCCATGCGGCACGTGCCCACGGGGTGGTAGATGCTTTCGGCGTGTTCGCGGATGTGGCGCTCCAAAGCTTCGTCGCTGGTGGCCTGCAGTCCGGGCGCCACTTCGTCGCCGCGGTAGGCGTCAAAAGCCTGTGAGGCGAAGATGCGGCGCACCTGGCGCACGCCCTTGATCAAGGTGCGCAAGTCATCCGGGTGCGTGAGGTAGGCGGCGTCGATGTCGGGTGCCTGCAGCGGATCCTTGCTGGCCAAGGTGATGCGGCCCCGGCTTTTGGGGCGCAACTGGCACACGTGCATCGTGAAGCCTTCGTTGGTCAGGAAGCGCAGGTCGCGGCCATGGTCACGCAGGCTGGCCGGCATGAAGTGCAGTTGCAGGTCGGGGATGGCCTCGTCGGGCGAGCTCTTGATGAAGCCACAGCCTTCCGCGCCGTTGTTGGTCAGGATGCCCGAACTGCGGGTCAGCCATTCGACGGCGGCGCCCGGCATGCGAAGGATATTGCGCCAGCTCAGTCCGGCCGACACGCGCTGCAGCGAGCGGTGCGTGAGCGTCACGTCCAGGTGATCCTGCAGGTTGCGGCCCACGCCGGGCAGGTGGTGCACCGTGGCGATGCCGTGCTCGCGCAGGTGCTCGGCATCGCCCACGCCGGAGAGCATCAGCAGCTGCGGTGTCTGCACGGCACCGGCGCACACGATCACCTCGGTGCGCGCGTGCACCTCACGGCGGTGGCGGCCCTGGACGAACTCCACGCCGGTGAAGTGCCGCCCTTGCGAGAGCAGGCGCGTGGCCTGCGCGCCGGTCAGCACTGTGAGGTTGGGACGTGCTCGCACTTCATCGCTCAGGAAGCCCTTGGCAGCACTGCAGCGGCGGCCATCCTTCTGTGTGACCTGGAAGTAGCCGACGCCTTCCTGCTGTGCGCCGTTGACGTCGTTGTTCAGCGGAAAGCCCGCCTGCTCTGCGGCTTCCAGGAAGCGGTCCGTCAGCACATTGGGACGTTTGAAATCCATCACGTTCAGCGGGCCGCCGACACCGTGGTATTCGCTGGCGCCACGTTCCTGGTTTTCGGAGCGCTTGAAGTAGGGCAGCACCTCGGCATAGCTCCAACCACGGTTGCCCAGGGCGGACCAGTGGTCGTAGTCGAAGGCGTGGCCGCGGGTGTAGCACATGGCGTTCATGGAACTGGAGCCGCCCAGCATGCGCCCGCGCGGCCAGAACAGCTGGCGATTGGCGAGTTGGGCATCGGGGCGGGTCGTAAACTGCCAGTTCAGCGTGCGGCTGAACATCAGCCAGAGCATCCCGGCCGGGATGTGGATGGCCGGATGCCAGTCGTTGGGGCCGGCTTCCAGCAGGCACACCTGCACGTCAGGATTCTCACTCAATCGGCTTGCCACGACACAACCCGCCGAACCACCGCCCACCACCACGTAATCCACCAGCATGAGGTCTGTCCTTCCTGGGAAACCGCCACTTCCAGCCTGCACGGGGCAGGTGGACCATGGTTGTTTGCATACCAAAAGAATTTAAGATACCAACAGTATGTCAGATGGAACGAGGGGCGTCAAACGCCTGAGGGATGTCCATGCCGAGGCCACGCGGAAGGCCTTGGTGGAGGCGGCGGTTCAGCGCTTTGCCCGCGATGGCCATGCGGGCACCAGCCTGGACGACGTGGCCGCCGATGTGGGCACCACCAAGGGCGCGGTCTACCACCACTTCAAGGACAAGAAGGCACTGTTTCTGGCGGCGTACGAGCTGCTGTCGCAGGAGCTGATCGCCTCGCTGTCGGCCGACCCGCGCATGCAGGAGACCACGGTGGCCGGGCCCATCGGGGCCTTCCTGATGCTGGCCACACAGGACCGCTATCGCCAGGTGCTGTTCGTGGAAGGGCCGGCGGTGCTGGGCAGCAAGGTCTGCCGCGAGATCGACATGCGCTATGCCTTCGGGCTGCTGGCGCGCATGGTGGGACGCTATGGCGTGGCCGAGCTGCTGCCGCAGGTGTCGATCGGCGTGTTGTCCAACCTGCTGATCGCCTTGCTGATCGAGGGCGCGCAGCTGATCAGCGCTTCCGACGATCCGGCGCAGACCGCGCAACAGGTCGAACTGCTGTTGACGCAGGCAATCGAGTCGATGAGTCGGCCTTCGACGCCGGCCTGAGCGGATGACGGGCGATCAAGCGCGCGCAAGCGCGGCGGCCTGGCGGGCGAGTTCCCGGATCTGATCCCACTGGCCGGCGGCCAAGGCGGCCTTGGGCGCCAGCCAGGAGCCGCCCACGCAGGCCACATTGGGCAGCGCCAGATAGCGCGGTGCGCTTTCCAGTGTGATGCCGCCAGTAGGGCAGAACACGGCCTGCGGAAAAGGCCCGTGCAGCGATTGCAGCAGCTTGATCCCACCCACGGCCTCGGCCGGGAAGAGCTTGAAACGGCCCAGGCCGGCGTCCAGGCCCAGCATCAGTTCCGAGGCCGTGGCCACCCCTGGCAGCAAGGGCAGGGCACCGGCTTGCTGAACCGCATCGGCCAGCGCGGGTGTCAGGCCCGGCGACACGGCGAACTGTGCGCCTGCATCCCTGGCGGCGGCCAGTTGCGCCGGCGTGGTCACCGTGCCTGCCGCGATCACGGCCTGGGGGACGGCGCGGGCCATGGCTTCGATCACCGCCAGCGCCTGGGGTGTGCGCAGCGTGATCTCCAGCACCTTGATGCCGCCGTCGAACAGGGCCCGGGCCAGGGGCGCGGCGTGGGCCACATCGTCCACCACGAGCACGGGGATCACCGGGCTCAGGCGCAGGGCGGAATCGATCAGGTCGGTCGCAGAAGTGTCGGGCATGGTGATGATGGCGGTGTTGACGGCGGAGGGACGGTGGTTCACCAATCGCCGCCGAACGTGGCGGCGCCTTGCTCGGCACCGGTCACGGTGTGGCGCAGGCCACCGAACAGGTCGCGGCCCAGTCCATGGTGATGGCCTTCGCGGTCCGGCATGAGCACTTCGCGGGCAACCCATTCATCGGGGGGCACCAGCGCCTCGAGCATGCCGGCCGGTGCGTCCAGCAGGATCACATCGCCGGTGCGGACGCGGGCCAGCGGGCCACCGGCCACCACTTCGGGCGTGACGTGGATGGCCGCGGGCACCTTGCCCGAGGCGCCTGACATCCGCCCATCGGTCACCAGCGCCACCTTGAATCCCTGGTCCTGCAGGTTGGTCAGGGTGGGGGTGAGCGAGTGCAGTTCCGGCATGCCATTGGCGCGTGGGCCCTGGCCGCGGACCACGGCCACGAAGTCACGTTGCAACTCACCGCGCTTGTAGGCGGCCAGCAGGTCTTCCTGGTCGTCGAAGACGATGGCGGGCGCCTGCACGACCTGGTGCTCGGGCTTGACGGCCGACACCTTGATCACCGAGCGTCCCAGATTGCCCTGCAGCAGGCGCAGGCCGCCATTGGGTGCGAAGGGCGTTGCCACCGTGCCGACGATCTGGTCGTTGCCACTGGCGGCCGGAGCGTCTTCCCAGGCCAGCACAGGCGGGCCATCGGGGCCTTGAGGGCCTTCGCGCAGTACCGGGTGGCGGGTATAGGCGCGCAGGCCCAGGTTGCCGCCTGCCACGGTGCGCACGTCTTCGTGCAACAGGCCCGCGTCGAGCAGTTCTCGGATCAGGAAGCCCAGGCCACCCGCCTCATGGAACTGGTTCACGTCGGCCTTGCCATTGGGATAGACGCGCGCCAGCAGCGGCACCACGGCCGAGAGCTCGTCGAAATCGCTCCAGTCGATCAAGATGCCGGCGGCACGCGCGATCGCGACGAGGTGCAGGGTGTGGTTGGTCGAGCCGCCCGTGGCCATCAGGCCGACGATGCCGTTGACGATGGCGCGCTCGTCGATCACGTGGCCGATGGGCGTGTAGTCAGGGCCGTGCGAGGTGATCTGCAGCACGCGGTGCGCGGCTTCCCGCACCAGGGCTTCGCGCAATGGCGTGCCCGGGTTGATGAAGGCCGAACCGGGCACATGCAGGCCCATGATCTCCATCAGCATCTGGTTGCTGTTGGCGGTGCCGTAAAAGGTGCAGGTGCCGGCCGTGTGGTAGGACTGCTCCTCGGCGGCGAGCAGGGCGTCGGGCCCGACCTCGCCGGCCGCGAATCGCTGGCGCATCTTCGCCTTGGCATCATTGGACAGGCCGGAAGGCATGGGCCCGCCGGGCACGAAGATGGTCGGCAGGTGGCCGAAGCTCAGCGCGCCGATCAGCAGGCCGGGCACGATCTTGTCGCACACACCCAGACACAAGGTGGCGTCGAACATGTTGTGCGTGAGGGCCACGGCCGTGCCCATGGCGATCACGTCGCGCGAGAAGAGCGACAGCTCCATGCCCGGCTGGCCCTGGGTGACGCCGTCGCACATGGCTGGCACGCCGCCGGCGAATTGCGCGGTGGCGCCGTGTTCTCGCGCCGCCTCCTTGATCCACGCCGGAAAGGCATGCAGCGGTTGATGGGCCGACAGCATGTCGTTGTAGGACGACACGATGCCGATGTTGGGAGCATGCTGCGCGCGCAGCCAGATCTTGTCGCCCTCGGGCGCGGCGGCATAGCCGTGGGCCAGGTTGGTGCAGCCCAGGCCGGCACGCTGCACGCCCCGGGCATGGTGGGCGGCGACCCGCTCAAGGTAGCGCTGCCGGGTGGCCGCGCTGCGGGCCTGGATGCGGGCGGTGACCTCGATCAGGCGTGGGTGGGGACTCACGGGTAACGGTCCTGTCAATGTGGGTTCCACAGCATAAACCCTGGGGCCATTGTCACAGCCCTACACTGTTGCCATGACCACAGTGAGGACGACGTAATGGACGGGAACGGTGGGCCGGTGCTGCACCGGGCGGCCGATGCGGCCAGCCTGGCTGTCGCTGTGGCGCAGGCCGTGGAAGCGGCGCTGCGCGAGGCATTGGCGGTGCGTGGCCGCGCCACGCTGGTGGTGTCGGGTGGCTCCACGCCCGTGCCGATGTGGCAGCGCCTGTCCCAATCCGATCTGGACTGGACGCTGGTCACCATCACCCTGGCCGACGAACGCTGGGTGCCCGTGGACGACCCCGCCAGCAATGAAAGCCTGGTGCGGCGCCACCTGTTGCGCAACGAGGCTGCCTGGGCGCGCTGGGTGCCGCTGTACAACGGCATGGCGACCCCGCAGGAGGCTCAACCCACCGTGGAAGCCCGCTTGTCCACCATTGCCTGGCCCGCCGATGTGGTGGTGCTGGGCATGGGCGGCGACGGGCACACGGCCTCATGGTTTCCGGGGCAGGTGATGGACGCTTCCTGGCAGGCCCATTGCGCCGCGGTGGACACGCCACGTGCGCCCAATGTCCCTGCGCCGCGCATGACGCTCACGCCGCGCACCTTGCTCGATGCGCGCCACATGATCCTGCACCTCACCGGTGCCGACAAGGAACCTGTGCTGGCCAGGGCGCTGACACCGGGCAACACGGTGGAGTTGCCGGTGCGCCGTGCATTGCACGAATCCAGGGCGGTCTGCCACGTGTACTTCGCCCCCTGAGCGCCGGTGTGCGGCGTTGGGGTGAACAGGCGTCAGCCGTCTTCGCCGGCCACTTCAGGCATGCGACTGGCCAGCAGCTTGTCGATGCGCTTGCCGTCCATGTCGACGACCTCGAAACGCCAGCAATCCCATTCGACGTGGTCGGCTGTCTTGGGCAGGCGGCCCAGCAACATCATCACCAGGCCGGCGAGGGTGTTGTAGCGGCCACGGTCTTCGTCGGGCAGGGCCTTGAGGCCCAGACGGTCCTTGAGTTCGGGCACGGGGATCAGGCCATCGATCAGCCATGAGCCGTCCTCGCGCTGCACGGCCCAGGCCTCTTCGGGCTCGTCCGCCGCGGTGAACTCGCCGGTGATGGCCTCCAGCACGTCGCGCAGGGTGATCACGCCCTGCACCTCGCCGTATTCGTCGACCACGAAGACCATCTGGGAGCTGGACGCGCGGAAGTGCTCCAGCAACTCCATGCCCGACAGGGTTTCCGGCACGAACACGGCCGGTTGCAGCCCCAGGTTGAGGTCGGCCGTGTGCGTCTGGGCGAACTGCTGCAGCAACTGCTGCGCGGTGGCGACGCCGACCACATCGTCCAGGCCGCCCCGGCACACGGGGTAACGGGAGTGGCCGTGTTCCTGGATGATCGCCAGGTTGTCTTCCAGCGAATCCTCCAGGTTCAGCCAGGCCATGTCGCCACGGGGGATCATCATCGAGCCGACCTGACGGTCGTCCAGACGGAACACGTTGCGCACCATCTGGTGCTCGTGGGCCTCGATCACGCCGGCGTCCAGGCCTTCCTCCAGGCTGGCGGCGATCTCCTCTTCGGTCACGCCACGGTTGCCGTTGTCCTTGATGCCCAGCATGCTCAGGACGGCATTGGTGCAGAAGGACAGCGAGGCCACGAAGGGCTTGGTCAGGCGAGACAGCCAGTGCATGGGCCGTGCCACCACCCGCGCGACCGATTCAGGGAACATCTGGCCGACGCGCTTGGGCACCAGCTCACCGAAGATGATGGTGATGAAGGTGATGATCAGGACCACCAGGCCGGTGGCCGTGTAGCCGGCGATGCGCTCGGGGATGGTGAACTGTTCGAGGAGCCACTGGGCCAGCGGCGCGGAGAACGCGGCCTCACCCACGATACCGTTGAGCACGCCGATGGACGTGATCCCGATCTGCACGGTCGACAGGAACTGCGTGGGGTTGTCGTGCAGGTCCATCGCCACCCGGGCGCCGTCGTCGCCTGTCTCGGTCATCACTTGCAGGCGGGCCTTGCGGCTGGAGGCCAGGGCCATTTCGGACATCGCGAAAAGGCCGTTGAGCAGGATCAGAAAAATCAGCAGTGCTAGTTCCATGACTGGCGCCGGGCATGGCCGGGCCATCGGTTTCGATCCTCCAAGGTTATCAGAATCATTTTCAGACCCCGGTCAATGTCCCCTGGCTGTAATCGCGCAGGGCTTGCTCGATCTCTTCGCGCGTGTTCATCACGAAGGGGCCGTACTGCACGATGGGTTCGCGCAGGGGCTTGCCCGCCAGCAGCAGCACGTCGGCGCCTTCGCTGCCTGCAGTGAGGGCCACTTGGGCGCCCTGGCCGAGCACCCCTGCCCAGCCTTGGTGCAGCGTGCGACCGTCGATCAGCACCTCGCCATCGGCCACGTAGACCAGCGCGGTGTGGCCGGACGGCACGGGCGTTTGCCAGGGGGCCCCGGCCGTCAGGTGGGCGTGCAGGTAGACGGGCTCGGTGCTCAGGCCCTGGATGGGGCCGTGCACGATCTGCCCGTTCGCGTCAGGCGTGCTGCCGGCGATCACCTTCACCCAGCCGCCGTTGGCCAGCTCGGCGCGGGGGATCTGCGCGGCGGGGATGTCGCGGTAAGCGGCGGGCTTCATCTTCTCGGCCGCGGGCAGGTTGATCCACAGCTGGAAGCCGCGCATGCGACCTTCCTGCTGCTGAGGCATCTCGGAATGGATGATGCCGCGCCCCGCCGTCATCCACTGCACGTCGCCGTCACGAAGGTGGCCCTGGTTCCCCAGGTGGTCCTCATGCAGCATGTGGCCTTCGAGCATGTAGGTCACCGTCTCGAAGCCGCGGTGCGGGTGCGAAGGGAAGCCGGCGATGTAGTCGTCGGCCTGGTCCGAGGCGAACTCGTCCAGCATCAGGAAGGGATCGAGGTTCATCGCTGCGCGGGCCTGGAAGACGCGGGTCAGGCGCACGCCGGCGCCGTCCTCGGCGGGCTGGCCACGCAAGGCGGCTGCCACGGGGCGGTTGGTGGGCGGTGCGTTGTCGGGGGAGGGGGGGCTGGTGCTCATGGCGGGGGCTCTGAAAGGGGCGTCGATGAGGCAATGATGGGGGCGCGGCCCGCGTTTGCCAGGCAGGGCGCTTGCACACACCGTTCAAAGGATTTGAGGGGGTGTGGGCGGGTGTGCGGGCGTTTGCTTGCAGAATCGACGCCATGATCTACATCGTTGGAGACCTTCAGGGCTGCGGTGATCCGCTCGACCGGCTGCTGCAGACCGTGGACTTTTCGCCCTCGCGCGACCATCTGTACGTGCTGGGCGACCTGGTCAACCGGGGTCCTGATTCACTGGGCGTGCTGCGCCGCTTGCGTGGTTTGGGCAATGCCACGACCTGCCTGCTGGGCAACCATGACCTTCACCTGCTGGCCGTGTCGCAGGGCGTGCGCAAGCTGCACAAGGGCGACACCGTCGGCCCGATCCTGGAGGCGCCAGACCGCGACGTCTGGCTGGACTGGCTGCGCCACCGGCCGCTGGCGGTGCATGCACACGGCTGGCTCATGGTGCACGCCGGTGTTGTGCCGCAATGGGATGTGGCCCAGACCATGGCGCTGGCCGGCGAGGTGCAGACGTTGCTGCGCGGGCCCGATCTGGCCGGCTTCCTGCCGCAGATGTACGGCAACGAGCCGGCCCGCTGGGACGATGCGCTGCAAGGCGCGGACCGTTGGCGCTGCGTGATCAACAGCCTGACGCGCCTGCGCTTTTGCGCGGCCGACGGCACGATGGAATTCGCGACCAAGGAGGGCGCAGGCGGGTCGCCGGAGGGCTACATGCCCTGGTTCGAGGTCCCAGGGCGGCGCACGGCGTCTGCATCGGTGGCTTTCGGACACTGGTCCACCCTGGGGTTGATCAACCGGGACGATCTGCTGGCGCTGGACACGGGCTGCGTTTGGGGAGGCTCGCTGACCGCAGTGCGCTTGCTGGATGATGGAGATCGCGAACTGATCCAGATTCCTTGTCCGCAGGCGCAAAAACCGGGCTGAGGGCGGTGTCCAAATCCCGAGGGCCGACGCTCCGTCATCGTCAGTGCTATAAAAATTCCATCTGAAATATGCCCGCTTGAGCGGGACACATGGAGGCATGCGATGGAAACCAGCAACCACGAGTTCTTTGAACTGTTCGAGCAACTGGGACTTCCGTCTTCCGAGCCGGAAATCCGCCAGTTCATCAACACCCACCGCCCGCTTCCAGGCGAGGTCAAGATCACTGAAGCACCGTTCTGGACGGCGGAGCAGGCGCGTCTGCTCCATGAGCTGTTGCTGCAGGATGCCGACTGGGCGGTGGTGGTCGATAACCTCAACGTCGCGCTTCACTGAGCCAAGGCCCTCGACAAGTCGGGGGCGCTGGCCTCGTTGACGTTTATACTGCGGGCTGCCTTCAAGGAAGCGTGGCCGAGCGGTTTAAGGCACCGGTCTTGAAAACCGGCGAGGGTTTGCGCCCTCCGTGAGTTCGAATCTCACCGCTTCCGCCAAGTCTCAAACAACAAATCAAGCGCCTAGGCGCTTTTTTTGTGTCCGAACCCCCACGAGCTGTCCTTTCGGACGTTCCGACCTGCGAGATCGACCATGGAACTGAAATTCAACGGCCGCGTGGCCATCGTGACGGGTGCAGGCGGCGGCCTGGGCCGCGAGCACGCCCTGGCCCTGGCCAAGCGTGGTGCCAAGGTGCTGGTCAACGACGTCGACCGCGGTGACGGTCAACCTTCGCCAGCGCAGAAGGTGGTCGCCGAGATCGTGGCCGCCGGTGGCGAGGCCATCGCCTTCGCCTGCTCCGTGACCGACCTGCCGCAGGTGCAAGCCATGGTGCAGAAGGCACAGGACACCTGGGGCCGCGTCGACATCCTCATCAACAACGCCGGCATCCTGCGCGACAAGTCCTTCGCGAAGATGGAACTGGACGACTTCCGCCTGGTGCTCGATGTGCACCTGATGGGCGCCGTCAACTGCACCAAGGCCGTGTGGCCCCTGATGATCGCGCAGAAGTACGGCCGCATTGTGATGACGACGTCGTCCTCGGGGCTGTTCGGCAACTTCGGCCAGGCCAACTACGGGGCGGCCAAGATGGCCCTGGTAGGCCTCATGCAGACGCTGGCGCTGGAAGGTGGCAAGAACGACATCCGCGTGAACTGCCTGGCCCCCACCGCGGCCACGCAGATGACCGAAGGCCTGCTGCCGCCCGCCATGCTGGCGCTGCTCAAGCCCGAGGCCGTGACGCCGGCGATGCTGGTGCTGGCGCATGAATCGGCGCCCACGCGCACCATCCTCAACGCAGGTGCCGGCACGTTCGCGGCCTCGCACATCACGCTCACGCAAGGCGTGCACCTGGGCCTGGGTGATGACGTGCCGGAGCGTCTGGCCGAGCAACTCGCCGCCGTGACGGCGCGCGATGGCGACAAGGTGCCGGGCAGCGGCGCCGAGCAGGGGGGCAACGAGATCGCGCAGGCCACGGCTGCCCTGCAGCGCAAGGGCGATTGAGGCAACCGTCAATGGCTTTGCCGGCCAAATGAATGATCGGCATGGCCGGGCTGCGTGGCTTACGCCACAGCCCCACCACAGCGCATAGGGGTATCAGGCCAAAGCACTGGACACGGGCGAAGAATCGCGCCCGTGGCGTGCGGCCAGTTCATGCGCGCCCACGACAAGCAACTCATTCGTGGAGCCCCCATGCCTTCGATCCTCGCTCGATTGACGACGTCCAGCATGCGCGACCCTGCGCGCGCATTCATCTCCGGCATCCTCTTGTCCAGCGGCCTGGCCTGTGGTGCCCAGGCCCACACCGTCGGCGCCTCGGTGCGCACCGAGGCCGGCGACCTGCTGGGCACGGCCAGCGCCACCGGCACTGCTTTCCTGGGCGTGCCTTTCGCTGCGCCGCCGGTGGGCGATCTGCGCTGGCGCGCCCCCAAGCTCGTCACGCCGTGGAGCGGTGTGCGCACCGCGCAGGCCGCCGCCCCCACCTGCATGCAGGATCCGCGCATCCCGCCGGCGGGCATCGGCAACAACAGCGAGGACTGTCTCTACCTGAACGTCCACGTGCCGCCGCAGGCCACCACCACGCAGCCCTTGCCGGTGATGGTGTGGATCCACGGTGGGGCCTTCATCAACGGCGCAGGCTCACAGTACGATGGCGCGGCCCTGGCACGCGAAGCCAAGGCCGTGGTGGTGACGGTGAACTACCGACTGGGCATCTTCGGCTCGCTGGCGCTGGATGCCTTGACGGCCGAAGACAAGGCCGGCAACTACGCGCTGCAGGATCAGCAGGCCGCGCTGCGCTGGGTGCAGCGCAACATCGCGGGCTTTGGTGGCGATGCGAAGCGCGTGACCATCTTCGGCGAATCGGCCGGCGGCACCAGCGTGTGCAACCAGTTGATCTCGCCTGCCGCCAAGGGTTTGTTCCATCGCGCCATCATCCAGAGCGGTACCTGCCCTTCGGTGCAGCCCACGCGTGTGCAGGCTGTGGCGGTGGGCAATGCCTATGCCGAAAAACTCGGATGTGCGGCGGGCGCTGCCCAGTTGGCCTGCCTGCGAGGCAAGTCGGCGCTGGCGGCGTTGACGGCCTCGCCCGCGATCGATGCGGCGGACCCGGCTTCGCTGGGCCAGTTCAGCCCGCACATCGATGGCGTGATCTTGCCGGAACAATCGCGCGCCGCCATCCGCGCGGGGCGCTTCCACCGCGTACCCGTGCTGCTGGGCAACAACGCGGACGAGGGTACCTTGTTCATCGCGCTGGCCTTCGAGTTGCAACGGGGTACACCGATGACGGAGGCCGAGTTCCAGGCCATGGTCAAGGGCAATGCCGGCGATTCGGGCATCGCCGCGCTGGCCGCGTCGATTGTGCTGGATGCCTACAGCCCCAGCCGCTATGGCTCGCCCAACCTGTCGGCCGCGGCGCTGCTGGGTGACAGCCTGTTTGCCTGCCCGACGCAGTTCCTGGCACGGGCCTTGTCGGACCACGTGCCCACCTACGCCTACGAGTTCCAGGAGAAGGATGCGCCATCCTTCATCAACGATCCCTTCATGCCCTGGGGCGCCTTCCATGCATCGGAGCTGCCTTTCGTGTTCGGTACGCGCATCGTGACCACGCCGCCCAGCCCGGACCCGGCGGATGTGGCCACGCCTGCGCAACTTGCACTGTCCAAGCAGATGATGGCCTACTGGGGGCAGTTCGCTGCGACCGGCCAACCCAATCGGGCAGGGCAGAAGGCCTGGCCCCGCTTCAATCGGCTGCTGCAGGCCACGCAAACCTTCAAGTCGCAGGGAATCGGCACGGAAATGCTGGGCACGCCCTATGTGCGCCACCAATGCCTGCTGTGGGATGCCACGGCCTTGCTCGGCACGCTGCAGTAAACGGTTTGTCGGCCATGGGGTCCGAGGTCAGTCGATTGAGCCGGGGGGCGGGCTGCTGCGAGGCCACCCTGGCGCAGTCTGGCGCTCGGGGCTCCACAGGCTGCGCAAGGCGGCCTTGCGCCAGGCCACCAGATCCACTGGCCCATGCATGCTGGCGCCCAGGTTGCGCAGCACACCGTCGTGCAGCCCGTAGATCAGCCCATGCACCGAGACGGGCTGCCCACGCTGCCAGGCCGAGCGCACCAGCTCCAGCCGGCTGACGTTGCACACCTGCTCGATCACGTTGATCTCGCACAGGCGGTTCACCTGGTCGGCCTCCACCGGCTCCAGCGCCAGGCGCCGGCCATGGATGTGGCGCAGGTCTTCCAGATGGCGCAGCCAGTAGTCGGCCAGACCAACGCGCAGTTCGCGCAAGGCCGCCTGCACGCCACCGCAGCCATAGTGGCCCACCACCATCACGTGCCGCACCTTGAGCACCTCGATGGCGTACTGGATCACCGACAGGCAGTTCAGATCCGTGTGCACGACCAGGTTGGCGATGTTGCGGTGCACGAAGACCTCACCGGGAGCCAGCCCCACGATCTCGTTGGCCGGCACACGGCTGTCCGAGCAGCCGATCCACAGGTAGCGCGGGCTCTGCTGCCCGGCCAGCCGGCTGAAGAAGGCCGGGTCGTGTTGCTGCATGGCCTGTGACCAGCGCTTGTTGTTGCCCAGCAGGAGGTCGATGTCGTCCATGGCGTGTGTCCTTGTCTCGTGCGCGCACGCATGCTGGCACGGGCGACGCCCGCTGTCTTGCAACAACTGGTCATCGGTATGATCGCTGCACGAGGTACGCGAGGCACAGGAGACAGTCATGGCCCCCGGAGCCAACCGCTTGATGTTCGACAGCGACGTGGTGTTCTATGCGGGCCTGCTGGGCCGGCCGCGCACCCGTGTGCTGGGCGCCTGGACGCTGTACGCGCCGGCCTCGGGCCGTCTGCAGATCAGCGTGGGCGGCGAGGCACCGATGGACACGGCCGCCTGCGTGGTGCCGCCCTATGTGCCGCACAGCCTGCGCACGGCCGACCAGCGCATCCAGTGTGTGCTGGTGGAGCCTGATTTCATCGACGTGGCGTGCCTGACGCCAATGTTGACCTTGGGCAAGCTGCGTTCCGGCGACCATGGCTGGGGTGAGCGCATGGCATTGTTGGCTGCCGAGGTGCCGCCGGATGACGCGCAGGCGCCGCACGGCGGCAACTCGCTGGAAATGGCCTTGTTCGGCGCCACGCTGCCTCGGCGGTGCATCGACCCGCGCATTGCCCGCGTGATAGAGCGCATCCGGCGCGATCCCTCCGATCTGTTGTCCGCCGACGATTGCGCGGCGGCCTGCGGCCTTTCGGCCTCCCGCTTCATCCACCTGTTCAAGGGCGAATGCCACACAACGTTCCGCGGCTTTCGCACCTGGAAGCGGGCCCGCAGCCTGCTCAACGCGGTGGACAGCGGCGCCACGCTCACCCAGATCGCGATGGACCTGGGCTACAGCGATTCGGCCTACTTCAGCAACTCGATCCGCTACTTCACGGGGCTGCGGCCCAGGGACATCCTGGCCGGTTCGAGGGCCCTGGTGGTGGACCGACGCTGAAGCGCCGCCGCGTCAGGGCTTTCACCAGATTAGCCGGTTTGCACAAGCGCGGCCGGGCGCCAGCCGCTACCGTGTTGCCAGCAACCTCATGGCTTGAAAGGCCCGCATGACCTCCCTGAAAGACAAGACGCTGTTCATTACCGGTGCCAGCCGCGGCATCGGCAAGGAAATCGCCCTGCGCGCCGCCCGCGATGGCGCCAACATCGTCATCGCCGCCAAGACGGCCGAGCCCGATCCGCGCCTGCCGGGCACCATCTTCACGGCGGCAGAAGAGATCGAGGCCGCAGGCGGAAAGGCCTTGCCGCTGCAGCTCGACATCCGTGACGCGGATGCAGTGGCCGCCGCCGTGGACAAGGCCGCCGCGCACTTCGGTGGCATCGACATCCTGGTCAACAACGCCAGTGCCATCAGCATCACCCGCACGACGGACACGCCGGCCAAGCGCTACGACCTGATGATGGACATCAACATGCGTGGCACCTTCGTGTGTTCGCAGGCGTGCATCCCGCACCTCAAACGCGCGGCCAACCCGCACATCCTGGTGCTGTCGCCGCCCATCAACCTCAACCCGAAGTGGCTGGGCGCGCACCCGGCCTACACGGCATCGAAGTACGGCATGAGCCTGCTGGCGTTGGGCATGGCCGAAGAGCTGCGCATCGACGGCATCGCCGTGAACTGCCTGTGGCCCAAGACGATCATCGCCACCTCGGCGCTGAAAGTGGCCCAGGCCGGGCTGGGCGAAATGGGGCGTCTGCCGCAAATCATGGCCGATGCGGCCCACGACATCCTGAGCTCGCCCTCGCGAAGCCGCACGGGCCATGCCTTCATCGACGAGGATGTGCTGCGTGCCCGTGGCGTGTCGGATTTCAGCACTTACTTGGTGACACCGGGCGTGACGCCCATCATCGACCTGTTCCTCGACGTCGAATAAGCGCCAGGTACTCGCCAAAATAGCACCTGCGGCATATCTCCTGCGCTGGAAACCCGAGCGTTGGCACTGCCCATCCACGTTGAAAACGAAGGCCCCCCGCAACCTGGACCGAGCCCAGGGTTGCGGGATGCGAAAGCCTTCAGGGGTACCGTCAGCCCGTTTCGGTGGCGCGACGGTGTTTCATGGGGCCTTACTGGGGGCCTTACTGGGCCTTGACAGCGAAGCTTTCCAGCGCGGCGCCGGACGCCAGGGCATTGCGCAGCCAGGCAGGGCGGGGGCCGCGGCCCGACCACGTATTGCCGGCTTCGTCGCGGAACTTGGGGGCAGTGGCAGCGCGGGGCTTGCGGCCGGCGCGCTTAGGAGCCTTGGCTTTGCGGGTGCTGGCCTTGCCGGCACCACGGCCGGGCTTGTCCAGGCCCAGGTCCTTGGCGGTGAAACCGTAGACGGCGATGGCCTGCTTGATTCGTGCCACCACTTCGGACTTCTCGCGGTCCTTGAGTTTGGCTGCCTGGCTTTGCAGCTGTTCAATCTCAGCCATGAGTTCGATGTAGGTCTTGGCCATGTCGGTATGGGTCGTTGTTTGATGGGTGAAAGAGCTTTCGCTCACGACCTCCGCTGCAATCTTCTTATTGCTCTTTTGCGCGGACTATACCTCTGATGGCGAATGGCGACTCCTTTACGGTTTGGCAATGTCGGTTTCAGTGACTTTGGATACATGCGCGGAGAAACCAATTTGGCCCGGTGCAATGTGATCACGCAATACCAGTGAAGGAATCTCATAGTCGCCGCCATTCTGTGGTCGGTAGGCAATGGGTTGCGTGGTCCACAATGTATCGAGGCGCTGGCCGAGTTCGTTTTCAATCTGCGCATACTTCTGTGCATCGACCTTGCCGGTGCGGTGCACCACATAAGGCGGCAACACCGACATGCCGGGGTAATACAGCATGCCGTGATGCATCGGGAATAACAAATCGTCGATGGGGCCATTGACGCCGCGCGGCCCGTAGTGCGAAGCCCAGCCACCGGTGGTCACGACCAGCATGGCGCGCTTGCCCGCGAGCAGGCCTTCGCCGAAGCGCTCGCCCCACCGGTGATCCGAGTGCTCGCCCACGCCATAGGCAAAGCCATAGGCATAGACGCGGTCGAACCAGCCCTTCATGACCGCAGGCATGGAATACCACCACAGCGGAAAGAGCACGATCACGGCATCGGCCCATTGCAATTTGGCCTGTTCAGCAGCGATGTCTCCGGGTTGTGTGCCGTGTTGCAAGGCGCGGCCCGATGCCGTGGAGGCATTGAACAGGCCCTCGGCATCCAGCGCGTCATCAGGCTGGAAATCATCGCGATCCAGGGATGCTTTCCATTTCATCGCATACAGGTCGGACACCTGCACGTCGTGCCCCTGGGCCTGAAGGCGGTCGATGATGAAACGTGAAAGTGAGCCATTGAGCGAGCGGGGTTCAGGGTGTGCGGTGAGCAGGAAGATGTTCATGGCAAAGCAGGCTTGTCAGCGAGAGGAGTGCCTGTCATCTTGCGCATCCAGCCCGTAAACTGGAAATGAATTGTTCGGATACAAGGTATCGACATGACCAATACCAGCCGCGCGGAACGCTTTGATCGCCTGGATCTGAATTTGCTGCTGACGCTGGACGTATTGCTCAAAGAGCTCAACGTGACCCGCGCGGCGGAGCGCCTGCATCTGTCGCAGCCCTCGGTCAGCGCGCAGTTGGCTCGTCTGCGTGATCACTTCGCCGATCCGTTGCTGCTGCCCGGGCCGCGCGGCATGAGGCCCACCGCGCGTGCACTGGCCTTGCGCGCGCCGCTGAGCGAGGCGCTGGCCTCACTGGCCGACGCGGTGGCTCCTGCACAGGGCTTCGATGCCGCCAAGGCCACGCACACTTGGCGCATCGCCGCCGCCGATTACGGCGAAATGGCCATCCTGGCGCCGCTGATCCTTCGCCTGCGCGAGGTGGCCCCGCACACACGCCTGGCCGTGATCCCGCTGGACACCAAGCGTCTGGCGCGCCAGGCCGAAAGCGGTGAGATCGATGTCGCGCTGCACACCAGCCATGACGCGCCGCCTGGTCTGCGCCAGCGCACGCTGCTGGAGGAGCGTTACGTGCTCGTGGGCCGATCGGATCACCCCCGGCTCAGGCGGCGCCCCAGCCTGGCGCAGTTCTGCGCGTTGTCGCACGTGATCGTGTCGCCCGGCGGCGGGGGCTTCCAGGGCGCCACCGACCTGGCCTTGCAGGCGCTGGGACTGCGCCGGCAGGTGGTGCTTTCGGTGCCGCATTTCCTGTTCGCGCTGGACACGGTGCGCCGCACGGACCTGGTGGCGATGCTGCCATCGCGGCTGGTGCAGCAGGCCGAGGGGTTGCGCGTGGTCGAGCCCCCGCTGCCTGTCGCGGGTTACGAGATGGCCATGCTGTGGCACGAGGCCGTGCACCGCGATCCGGTGCAGGCCTGGCTGCGCGGACAGATCGTGGCCGGCCTGCAGGTTTGACCGGTTCGCATCCCCCATTCGGCGCATGGCCGACCTGGCCAGAAGGCAGGGGCCCCTGTCACGAAGCTTGCTTACGCTGGCCCTGCAAGGCGGTACGTCCACCGCCTGCACCACCAAAGGGAGCACACCATGTTGACGACACTTGGCGCTTTCCACACGGCTTTTGGCCTCGTCGCCCTCGTGGCAGGAGCGGTCGGGCTGTGGCGTGACGGCGAGATCACGCACCGCAATGACCTGGGCAAGGTCTACATCGCCACCACCGTGATCACCTGCATCACCGGCTTCGGCATTTTCCAGCATGGTGGCTTCGGCAAGCCCCACGCGCTGGGCGTGCTCACCTTGCTAGTGCTGGCCATGGTGACGGCCACGCACCTGTTTGGCCGGTGGTCGACGCAGGTGCAGACCGTAGGCTACTCGGCGACTTTTCTGTTCCATTGGATTCCGGGTGTGACCGAGACCTCCACGCGCCTGCCCGTGGGCAAACCCCTGTTCGACAGCCCGGAGGCGACAGGCCTGCAGATCATCGGCGCGGTGCTGTTCCTGATCTTCCTGGTGGGCGCCTACGTGCAGGTCAAGCGCCTGAGCCGACGCTGACGTATCCTCACGCCACCTCTGATCCTGCGGGAGACCGACATGCCTTTCAACCGCGCCGACGACATCTGGCTGGCCTCGGGGTTGCGCACCCCGTTTTCCAAGGTGGATGGCCCGCTGGCCTCCTACGATGCGATCAGCCTGTCGGTGCCGCTGGTGCAGCAGATGCTGACGCGGCTGGGCGGGGCGCTGCCTGATTTCTTCGTGTGGGGCACGGTGGTGCCCAACCTCACGTGGAGCAACATCGCGCGCGAGGTGCTGATGGACGCGGGCGCGCCGCCCACCATCCCGGCCTTCTCCACCATCATGGCCTGCTCGACCAGCATGATCGGCACCATCGAGGCGGCCGGCATGCTCAACGGCGCCAACCGCAACCTGGCGCTGGTGGGCGGCGTGGAGTGCCTCAGTCGCATCCAGCTGGGGCTGGGCCAGACGCTGTCGGACTGGATCCGCAAGTTCCAGCAGGCCCGTTCGCTGGGCCAGAAGATCTCGCACGTGGGGGACCTGAAGCTCGCCGACATCCACCTGCACATCCCGGGTGTGACCAACCGCACCACCGGCAAGAGCATGGGCGAGCACACCGAGATCACCGCGCGCGAGTGGCACATCAGCCGTGAAGCGCAGGACCGCCATGCGCTGTTCAGCCACCAGGGCGCCGTGGCCGCCTGGGACAGGGGCTTCTTCGACGACCTGGTGATGCCGGTGGGCGAGGTCAAGCGTGACACGATCCCGCGCAAGGACACCTCGCTGGAACGCCTGGCCAAGCTGCCACCGTCGTTCGACCGCACCAGCGGCCACGGCAGCCTCACGGCCGGCAACTCATCGCCGCTGACCGATGGCGCGGCGAGCCTCTGGGTGGCCACGGAACAAGGCCTGGGCAGGCTGCCGGCCGGCACGCCACGTGCGCGCCTGGTCGATTGGGAGATCGCCTCCGTCGACCTGCACCACGAAGGCCTGCTGATGGCACCGCCCTATGCCATTCCGCGCCTGCTGGCGCGCCACGGCCTGCGCTATGAAGACATCCACCTTTGGGAGATCCACGAAGCCTTCGCGGCCCAGGTGCTGGCCCACATCGAGGCGCTGGAGAGCCCGGCCTTCCTGCGGGACAAGGCCGGCGTGGATCCGGAAGCCTTTGGTGCCTTCCCGCGCGATCGGCTCAACCCCACGGGCGGCAGCCTGGCGATCGGCCATCCCTTCGGCGCCACGGGCGCGCGCATCCTGAGCCAGGCGGTCAAGGAACTGTCGCAGCGGCCGGCTGGGCAACGGGCCATCGTCAGCATCTGTGCGGATGGCGGGCAAGGCAGCGTGGTGCTGCTCGAGTCGGCTGGCTGAGCCCGCCCGCGCAGATCAGAGGTTGGTGGCGATGCGGGCCACGCAGGCCTGAGTGGCCTCGGTGATCTGGCGCTTGAACTCGCGCTTGAGCGTCGTGCGCTTGCGGTGCTTGGAGGCGATGGCCTGCAGCGGCTTCTCCGGGAATGGCAGCTGCATCACATGGTGGCCATCGGCTGTCTTGCTGCCGTGGTAGCGGTCCCAGAACTCCGTGTAGTCGAAGCTCATGTTGGACTGCTGGATGGATTCGGACGAGATGCTGTGTTCGATGCCGACGCCAGCGATCACCTCGATGCCCAGCGCACCGGCCATGCCCGCCACGGCGGCCATCAGCAGGTCGGGCGGGGCGATGTCATGGCAGGCCTTGGTCGCGAGGCGGATTTGCTCGAAGGTGCCAACCACGCCCTGCACCCGACCGATGTAGAGCGTGTGCCCGTGGCGCGGCGGGGTGCTGCCGGAGGGCAGCGACAAGGTGCGGGCCGGTACGATGGAGAAGGACACCTTGTACAGGTCTGCCCCATCCATCTGCAAGGCGAAGGTGAGTTCGCCTTCCCGGTGGCCGCTGATGGCGCAGGGGCCGGTCACGTGGATGCTGAAGCGATGTCCCTGCAACTCGGCGCGCCATGGCGTCAGTGTGCCTTGGACGATGCCGGCGCAGAACGCTGCACCCAGGCGATCGTTCATGAAACGGTAGTGCGCCATCAGCAATTCGAGGCGCAGGGGACGCTCGAAATTGCTCGACAGATAGGGCAGGGTGTAGCGGTAGGCCGTGCGAGGGACCTGGCGCAGGATGCCTGCGGTGTGCTCAGCCTTGAGCACCTTGAGCAGGCGGTGGTGATCCCGGAAATGCCACGCGACATGCGCCAGACGGCGAAGGCCGTCGAGCATGCCCGAAAAATCCTTGGTGAACAGGTCTCGGCGAAGGCCGGTCCATGACAGACCCATGCCCGCACCCGCAGGCGGCACCGCGATGGCGCTGGGCAGCTTGGGAGCGGGGAGGACTGACATTTGATGCGCCTTGCAACCTGAAGCAACTTTTCTTTACACGGACTGTACCGTCAGATGTGAGGCTTGACAGTGGTAGATACGCGTAAATGACTGAATGTAAAAAGAAAACAGCCCGTCGGCCTAGGACTGACGGGCTGTGGGCTCGGACGCACGCACCGCGCGCCCTAGGCTGGCGAGATGGCTGCCAGCCCTGATCTCTCCTCAAGAGAGCACCGCCTCACCGGCGGCCAGGCCTGCGTGGCAGGTCCATCCTGCCAGTCCGGCCGGGAGAAGCCGAACGTTGCCTGTGATGACCACCGAGATCCGGTGTGTCCTGTGGACTGACGAGCACCTCGTCAAACATCCACGCACCCAGTGTGGCGCAAACGGACCGTCTTGGGGGCCCTCGTGGCATGCTTGGGCGACGGGTGCCGTGAAACATGCACGCGCCGGGCGTTTGAAACGATCGAATGAGCGCGAGGGCAAGGGCCGATGGATGAATTGCTGACTTGCGGGCAGATGGCCTTGGCCGATGCCTGGGCCATGGACCATGGCGTGGACGGCCCTGCCTTGATGGCGCAGGCCGGACGTGCCGTTGCGCACGCGGTTCAGGCGCGCTGGAGCGCTCGGCCCGTCGTGGTGCTGTGCGGTCCCGGCAACAATGGCGGTGACGGCTACGTGATCGCCCGCCATCTGAGCGAAGCAGGCTGGCCTGTCCGTGTGGCCACGTCGCACCCGACCACCGGCCTCAAAGGAGAGGCCTTGCACCATGCCGGGCTGTGGCTGGCTTCGCCTGGCGGCCGTGGCGGCCCTGAGAAGTTGGAACCTTCGGTTCTCGATGGCGCGGCGCTGGTGGTGGACGCCCTGTACGGCGCGGGTCTCACCAGGCCCCTCGGCGAGGATGTGTCTGCCGTGATGGCTGAAGTCGTGGCCCGCGGCCTGCCGGTGGTGGCGGTGGATGTGCCGTCCGGCCTGCAGGGAGACACGGGCGAATCCTGGGGGGCATGTCAGGCCCAACTCACCGTCACTTTCTTGCGCAAGAAACCGGGGCATGTGCTGATGCCCGGGCGCGCCCTGTGCGGCGAAATCGTCGTGGCCGACATCGGTATCGCACCGCAGGCCCTGGCACCGCTGCAGGTGCAGGCCTGGGAGAACTCCCCGGCCTTGTGGCTGGCGCGCTGGTCGGCGCCTTCCGGCATGACGCACAAGTACCGGCGGGGCCATGTGATCGTGCTGGGCGGCGCGCGCATGGTGGGCGCCGGGAGGCTGGCCGCGCGGGCCGCCGGGCGCATCGGCGCCGGCATGACGACGCTGGCGGTGCCCGGCTCGGCATGGCCGGTGTATGCGGCAGGGGTGATGTCAACGATGGTGCATCCGCTGCCGGACCATGCCGTGTCGTCTTTCCTGGAGAGCTGGACCGACTTGCTGGCGCCCAGCCGCTGGGCCGCCGCGGTGCTGGGGCCCGGTGCGCTGACAGGCCTGCCGGAGCCGGCCCAGGCCACGCTGCGCTCATTGGTGCTGACGGCGCTGCAGGCTCCGGGCGGGCGCCCCCTCGTGCTGGATGCCGATGCCTTGACCGCGTTCGAGGCTTCGCCCGAACTGCTGTTCGACGCCATCGTGCAATCCGAGAGCCCCGTGGTGCTCACGCCGCACGAGGGCGAGTTCCAGCGGCTGTTCGGTCCTGGCGATCAGGGCAAGCTCGAGCGCACACGCGATGCGGCCCGGCGCAGCGGCGCGGTGGTGCTGCACAAGGGCGCCGACACGGTGATTGCTGCACCCGATGGCCGGGCGGCGGTCAATACCAATGCCCCGGCCTGGCTGGCCACGGCCGGCGCGGGTGACGTGCTGGCCGGGCTGATCGGTGGCTTGCTGGCCCAAGGCCTGCCAGCGTGGAAGGCGGCTTGCGCGGCGGCCTGGGTGCACGGGGCCTGCGCGCGGGCCTTCGGCCCTGGATTGCTGGCCGAAGACCTGCCCGAGCAGGTGCCGGCGCTGCTGCGCGATCTGTGGTCGCAGCCTTGAGCCGCTGATCGCGGCCACAAGGCTGGAAGGTCAGCCGGTGCAGGTGCGGTTCTTGCCCGTGCGCTTGGCCTCGTAGAGCGCCACGTCGGCGCGGTCCAGGGCCTGCTCGATGGGCTCGCCATCGCGGTACTGCGTGACGCCGGCCGAGAAGGTGATGAAGACCTTGTGGGTGTCCTGCGTGAAGAACTCGGCGCTGAGCTGGCGCTGCAGTCGGGTCAGCACTTGCTGGCCTTCATCGACCTGCGTGTTGGGCATCAGCACCACGAACTCTTCGCCGCCGTAGCGGGCCAGGGCGTCGCTGGGGCGCAGCGATTCGCTCACGCGGCGCGAGAGGAACTTGAGCGCTTCGTCACCCGTGTGGTGGCCCAGGGTGTCGTTGAGCTTCTTGAAGTTGTCCACGTCCAGCAAGCCGACGCACAGCAGCTGGCCCTGGCGGTCTACGCGCGAGCGTTCGCTGTCGAAGATGCGCATCAGGCCGCGCCGGTTGGCGATCTGCGTGAGCGGGTCGGTAGAAACCTCGTCGGAGAGCTTGCGGATCTCGTCTTCCAGGTCGCGGACACGTTGCGTGAGTTCGGTCGCGCGGGCGTGCTCGTTGTGCAGCCGTTCCTGCGCCTGCGAGATCACGCCGTGCACGGTGCGGCTCTCGGACACCATCTCGCGCACGACGCCGGTCAGGCTTTCGAGCGTGTCGGCCTGGCCGATGGTGTCGGCATAGCTGCTGAGCTTGTCCTGGAAGCGGCCGGTGGTCTGGCCCAGGGCGCCGATCTCGCTGAGCATCTGGTGGATCAGTTGCTTGAGCGCCTGGCGAGCGGCTTCGCGCTCCTGCTTGAGTTCGAGCTGGCGCTGGCGCGTGTCTTCCAGCAGTTGCTGGATGCGGCGGGCGCCCCGGCTGGTCAGGCCCTCGTCCAGCTCGGCGCGCATGGCTTCGCTCTGGCCACGGGCCCAGCTGTCGTCCTCGGCCAGGTCGACCAGGCTGTCGGTGAGCGAACGGCACAGGTCGAGCAGCTGGTCCATCACGTGGTGGCGGTGCTCGATCACGCGGCGGGCCTGGGTGCAGGCGTCCTGCAGGTCGCTTTGCAGCTCGGTGGTGTCGGCCATGCCTTCGGCCGATGCGAGCGCGCGGTCCAGGGCCTCCTGCAGGGCGGCCTGGGCATCGGCGGCCTGGGTGTCCTTGTCGGGCAGGGCGGTATAGAGCGTGTCGGCCAGCTGGCTGCCGATCCAGCCCGTGGCGGCCGCGAGGGCGCCCGTGATGCTGCCGGCGATGGCAGGCTCTTCCGTCACGGTGGGGGAGGGCTCGTCGAGGGCGGGCGACTCTGCGGGGATGCCTGATGTACCGGGCGCGCTGACGGCCGAAGAGGGCTGGTCGGCACTGGTGGCCTGGGCGCTGTCGAGCACCTCCAGGTTGTCGGCGTTGTCCTCTTCCGGCTTGTCGCTGTCCCAGGCCAGCACCAGTTGCTGCAGGCGCTGCAGCAGCCGGGCGGATGATTGCTTGCTGCCGGCCAGCACGCGCTGCAGGCTGTCCTTGCGGCGCGCGGCCGTCCATTGCTTGTTGCTGCGCTCCAGGCCCCGGGCGATGCGGCCGATCAGCTCCGACCAGGCGGGGCCTTCTTCGGTGTCCAGCGTCACGGGGGCCGTGACGGGCGCGGCAACCACGGCGGTCGCCGTCGCCTCGGGCACGGGCCAGCCCAGGGCGGCGGATTCGGCCGCGTAGGCAGTGCGGAAATTCTCGGGCGTGGGCTCCTGGCGCTCCAGGGCCAGGCGTTTGAAGGCGGCCTTGGCCAATTGGGCCGGGGCAGGAGGCGTGGCGGTGTCGGGAAGCGTGGTGCTCATGGGTGAACCTCGGTGCCCTGCACGTTGGTGGGCGCGCCATCGCAAAGTCTGGCGGCGCTCACGTCGGCACCTGGGCAGCTGGGGTCAGATGGGTTTGCCGCCCGTCACCGAGCCCAGGCCACCGAAGTCGGTTTCGATGCGGGGCAGGGGGCGCTTTTGGAGCTCCTGCAACCACTCATCGACGTCGCTCGGCGGCATGGGGCGGGCGAACAGGAAGCCCTGGCAGATCTGGCAGCCCAGGTTGTAGAGGACTTCCATCTGGGACACCTGTTCGACACCCTCGGCGATGACACGCAACCCCAGGGCGCGTGCCAGCGCGATGATGGCAGAAACCACCGCCGAGCTCTGTGGCGTAGTACCGAGATCGCGCACGAAGGAGCGGTCGATCTTGAGTTCGCTGATGGGCAGCGAGGTCAGGTAGGCCAGCGAGGAGTAGCCGGTGCCGAAGTCGTCGATGGAGATCTCGATGCCCAGCTGGTTGAGCTTGTGCAGCGAGGGCACCACGCCCTGCAGGTCCTTCATCAGGCCGGTTTCGGTGATTTCCAGCTCGATGGACCGAGGCGCGACACCTTCGGCCTTGAGGATCTGCTCGATGGTGTCGACCAGGTCCGGGCGCTCGAACAGGCGGCTGGGCAGGTTCACGGCGATCGACGCATCGAAGCCGAACTTGTGCTGCCATTGGCGCGCCTGGCGGGCCGCCTCGGTGATGGCCCACAGGCTCATGTCGTTGATCAGGCCCGTGGCCTCGGCCAGCGGAATGAAATCGCCCGGCGGGATCAGCTTGCCGTCACGCATCCAGCGCATCAGCGCCTCGGCGCCCACCATCTGGCTGGTGCGCACGTCGATCTTGGGCTGGTAGTACAGCACCAGTTCGTTGCGCTCCAGCGCCTTGTGCAGGGCGGTGTCCAGATCCAGCCGAACGCGGCCCTTGCTGGCCAGCTGCGGGTCATACAGCATGGACGAGTTGCGGCCATGGCTCTTGGCCAGGTCCATGGCCACATCGGCATGGCGCAGCAGGTCGGCCACCGTCAGGCCGTGGCCCGGGAAGCACGACACGCCCACGCTGGCGGTGATGAAGCACTCCTGCCCGCCGGCCATCATGGGCTCGCGCAGGCTGTCGAGCACGCGGTGGGCTGTCAGCATGGCTTCGCCCTCGTCGATCACCTCGGGCAGCAGCACCACGAACTCGTCGGCGCCCAGGCGGCCCACGGCCTCCAGCGTGCGGTGGCCGCGGTGGCCGTGCAGGTCCAGCCCGCCTTCCATCACCTGCTCGGAGTGGCGCACGCAGTTGCGCAGGCGGCGCGACACCTCGATCAGCAGTTCGTCGCCGGCGTGGTGGCCCAGGTTCTCGTTGATCACCTTGAAGCGATCGAGACCGATTTGCAGCAGGGCCACGCGGTGGTTGTTGCGCTTGGCGTGCTCGATGGCGCGCTCGCTGCGCCAGAAGATCTGGCGGCGATTGGGCAGGCCGGTGAGCGTGTCGAAGTTGGCCAGGTGCTTGATCTTGTCCTCGGCCATGCGCCGGTCGGTCACGTCCTGCACGATGCCGGTGTAGCCGATCAGGTTGGCCAGTTCGTTGAACTCGGGCTCGGCCTCGACGTGCAGCACGCGCAGACGGCCATCCTGCAAGGTGACCTGGATGTCGTTGCACAGCACGGTGCCATGGTCCAGCACGTCGCGCAGGATGCGGCGGAAGGCCACCTGATCCTCGTTCGGCATCATGCGGATGATCTGTCGCAGGCCGGGGTGGTCCTGCGGGCCCATGCCGAACACGCGCAGGCCTTCGAGCGAGAAGGCCAGGCCACCGCCATCCTTGCGCCAGTCGAAGCTGCCCATGCGGGCCAGGTCTTGCGCGCGGGCCAGCTTGGCCTTGCTGCGCTCCAGTTCATGGCGGGTGCGCGAGGCACGCAGCAGGTAGCGCAGGCGGCCGGCCAGCAGGCTCCACTGGTTGCACTTGACGAAGAAGTCGGTGGCGCCCACCTCGTAGGCGCGGGTGATGGAGGCGTCGTCGTCCAGGCCGGTCAGCATCAGCACCGGGATGGATTCATAGCCGGGCATGTTGCGCAGCTCGACACAGGTCTGGAAGCCATCGAGGCCGGGCATGACGGCGTCGAGCACGACCACGTCGGGCAGCCAGTCGGAAATGCGTTGCAGGGCGTCCTCACCGGAGGAGGCCTCGACAATGGAAAACCCTCGCTCGCGCAGCGCGATGGAGGTCAGCAGCAGGTTCACCTCGTCGTCGTCGACCAGCAACACGCGTGGCTGTTCCACCCCGGTGTCGTCGTCGAATGGCGCGTAAAGGCTCATTGGCCTGCCTCCAGCAGCAGCGGCAGGGCGGCAAGCACCCTTTTGGCCTCTTCCTGGAGGGCGATGATGAGCGGACCCAAGTCGTCTCCCGTCTGTTCACGAATCACGGTTTCGATTTCGACACAACTGTGTGACAACTTGAGCGCCCCGAGGTTGGCCGACGAAGACTTCATGGTGTGGGCGACGTCACGAACCGTCTTGAGGTCACCCGCACGCCAAGCATCCTCCAGTTGACCAAGGTACTTGTCAACCGAGTTGGCGAACATCTTGGTGACGCGTTCCAGCAGGTGATTGCGGCCATCGGGGTCGAGCTCGACCAGGCGCTGGACGGCCACCTCCTCGAACACCTCGCGCCAGGCCTGGGGTTTGGGGGCCTCGGCGGCGGGCTGTGCCTCGACCACGGCGGGCGCGGGTGGCGGTGCCGGCGGCGTGACGGTGTTCTGCAGCACGCGCACCAGCTGCTGCATGCGGAAGGGCTTGGACAGGTAGGCGTTGAAGCCCAGGCCGAGGAAGCGCTGCTCGTCGCCCTCAAGGGCGTTGGCCGTCACGGCGATCACCGGGGTGTCCGGTTTTGTCGCGAAATTGAAACGACCTTGTCGCGGATTGCGGAAAAGCTGCAGGGCCTCGACGCCGTCCATGCCGGGCATCTGGATGTCCATCAGCACCACGTCGTACACATCTTCGGACAGACGGCGCAGGCCTTCCATCGCCGAATTGGCCAGGTGCACGGTGCAGCCGGCGCGGGTCAGCATGTGGCTGCAGACCTCCTGGTTGACCAGGTTGTCCTCGACCACCAGCACGTTCAGGCGCAGCTGCACCATCTCGGCCGAGGGCGGCATCAGGTCGGCCGACAAGCCCAGAATGGCCTGGCGCAGCTCGGTCTTTCGCAGCGGCTTGGGCACGAAGCGGTCGTAGCCCGAATCCTGCGAGCGGCGCACGTCATCGACCGTGGACATGGATGACAGCAACACGAGCTTGAGCTGCGGGTAGCGGCCCGACTTGCGCAACTGCTCGGCGAAGCCCAGGCCATCGAGGCGGGGCATGTTCATGTCCACCAGGGCCATGTCCACGTCCAGGTCGGTGGGCGAGGCCAGCAGGATGTCCAGCGCCTCCTGGCCATCGCGGGCACAGGTCACGCGCATGCCCCAGGCCGACAGGATGTTCTCCACCACCGTCAGGTTGGTGGCGTTGTCGTCGACCACCAGGATGTGCAACGCCGGCATGTCGATTTCTTCGAGCATGGCGAAGTCGGAGTTCATGTTGGCCACGACCACTGGGATGCGGAAGATGAACTCTGAGCCCACGCCCGGGGCACTCTGCACTTCGATCTGGCCGTGCATCAGCTCGACCAGTTGCTTGGTGATGGCCAGGCCCAGGCCGGTGCCGCCATAGCGGCGCGCCAGGCCGGCGTTGGCCTGCGTGAAGGCGCTGAACAGCTTGGGCGTGTCCTCGGCCGCGATGCCGATGCCGGTGTCACGCACGCTGAACTCCAGCTCGATGGGCTGCCCCACCAGCTCGGTGGCGGTGCGGCTCAGGTCGGCATCGACGCGGCGCACATTCACCACCACCTCGCCGCGCTCGGTGAACTTCACCGCGTTGGCCACCAGGTTGGTGATGATCTGCTGCAGGCGCAGCGAATCGGCGTGGACGATGGGCGGCAGCCCCGGCTGGAAGTGCGAGGCGATCTCCAGGCCCTTCTCGTGGGCACGCGGGGCCATCAGCTCCAGCGTGTCGTCCAGCATGGTCTGCAGCGAGAAATCGGTGGGCGCCAGCTCCAGGCGGCCTGCCTCGATCTTCGAGAAATCGAGGATGTCGTTGATGATCTCCAGCAGCGATTCGCCCGAGCGGAACACCGATTGGGCATAACGGCGCTGCTTGTCGCTGAGGTTGGTGCCCATCAGCAGTTCCGTCATGCCCAGGATGGCGTTCATGGGCGTGCGGATCTCGTGGCTCATGCTGGCCATGAACTGGCTCTTGGCCTGGCTGGCGCTTTCGGCGGCATCGCGGGCGCGCTGCAGTTCCAGGGCCTGCTGGTGCTCGTCGGTCACGTCGGAGACCAGGCCGTAGATGCGCCACTCTTCGTTGTCCAGACGGCGGGCGTGGCTGCGGCGGCGCAGCCAGCGCAGGCCGTGCACGGGGTGCTGGATGCGCAGCACCTGATCGACCGGGTTCAGGTCGTCGTCGCCCCCGGCGGGCTTGAGCAGGGCGCGGTCTTCGGGAATGACGAGGCTGTCGAACAGGCGCGCATCGCGCTGGAGGGCCTCGGCGGTCAGGCCCATCACATCGTGTGTGCGGGGGCTGAGGTAGACGAAATGGCGGTGATGCTGGGTGGCGACGTACACGCAGTCGTCCATCGATTCGACCAGTTCACGGAACCGGCGCTCGGACTCTTCCAGGTCGATCCGCGCTTGCCGCTGGGCCGTGATGTCACGGGCCAGGGTGATGAGCAGGCGTGGTTGCCCGTTGACGTGCCGCAATGCGAAATGCCGGGCATTGACGACGAAGCGGCGTTGGGCATTTTGCCATACGAAATCGTGGTCCACCGTCTCGCCGGAGCGGATGGCCTTGCGCATCTGCGGCTCGACCAGGGCCAGCACCTCGGGGCCGAGCACATCCGAGATCGGGCGCTTGACGACCTCGTCGTGGCGCAGGTCCAGCTCGTACTCGGCGAAGCGGTTGATGGCCGCCACGGTCAGGTCTTCCGGGTCCATCACCAGCAGGCTGATGGGCAGGTTGCCCAGCAACGCTTCCAGGAACTCCTTTTCCTGCGTCTGCTGGTGCTCGAGCTGCTTGCGCTTGGTGATGTCGTTGAACAGGCACACGTACTGGTGACGGCTGCCGGCCTCGTCGAGCATCAGGATGGCGTCGATCTCGCCCCAATAGCGGGTGATCGCACCGGTGCCGTTGCGGCTGCCCTCGAACGAGACGCGGAAGGGGGCGGCGTTGTCCATCAGCCGGCGCACCTCGGTGACCAGATCGGCGTCCTGCACCTCGTCGGCCAGCAGCTCGGGCAGGGCGCGGCCCAGCACACGTTCATGCGGCCAGCCCGTGAGGGCCGTGAACATGGGGTTGATCCACTCGATCAGGCCATTGCGGTCGAGCAGGGCGACGCCGCTCGTGATGCGCGAGGCGACCATGCCCAGGCGGCCCAGGTTCTCGGCGTCGTGCGCGATGCGGGTCTGGGTGTTGTCGCGCTGGGCCACGAAACCCAGTTGCAGCGTGGCCACCTGCAGCACGACATGTTGATCATTGGACAGCGGCGTCGGATCGACGTACTCCAGCAGCGCCACGGGGCGGTTGTCCACGATCACGGGCACGGCCAGCACGCGGCGGGCATGGCCCTGGCGCCACGGCGTGGGCGTTTGCTGGGGCTGCACGCTGTCCAGGTCGGCCACATAGGGCTGGCGCAGGCTCAGGGCCTGGCCCAGGGGCAGGTCCTCGCGGCGCACGGTGGACATGGCCGCCGGGTCGATGTGGTCGTCGGCATCGCTGCCGGAATCCATCCAGGGGCGCAGCAGCGCGGAATCGCCGTTCCAGCCTTCCACGCGCAGGCACACCCAGGCGCGCGAGCCAAGGTGGTCGTGCAACAGTTGTCCGACGGCGTTGAGGGCCTGGGGAAGAGAGGAGGCCTGCTGGGCTGCCTGGGCGATGTCGCGGGTCAGGTGCAGCCAGCGCTGGGAGGCCGGGCGGATATCGGGCAAGGTCTGTGGTTGTTCTGCAAACGGGGTCTCTGCCGGCGCTGCGGTCGCGGGGCCGGGCAGCGTGCTGCCTTCAAGCAGGGATCGGGCCTGCATGCTGTGCCGCACCATGAAGCCCATGCCGGCGGCAGCCCAGGCAGCCAGGGCCAGGCCCAGGCCGCTCCAGCCCCAGGGCCAGGCCGCCAGCGTGCTGGCGATCAGTCCCACGAAGGCGAGCAGAGGCAACCATGGTTTTCGCGTCGAATCCTTGACCTGCGACATCCTGTGAATCCACGGGTGGGGAGTTTCACCCCTTTACCCCTTATGAACACGGGGCATACTTGACACCGGTATCCGAAGCTTTGCACTGTACAAGGTTCCAAATCGTTTGAACCAGTCGAAGAAACCCCGTCCTGCCCTCCATACAATCAAATTGATGCAGGCATTTCAATCACGGCAATTTGAAGCTCGCGGAATGCTGGACGCCCGTCTGGCAGGCCCTTGGCTGGCACTGCTTGGCGGGCTGTCGGCGGCTGCCGTCGTGGTTTTGACGCAAGGGGCCGACTGGACAGCCGTTGTATTTTTGCTGCTGGGTGCATTGCCCCTGTTCTTGCGCCGCGGGATATCCCGGCTTCCGATATCACAAACATATTCCCCGTCAAACGGCATGGGATATTGGCAGGATTGGGTGGCGGGCTGGTACTGGCAAACCGACGAGCACCATCGTCTGGTGACACTCAAACCGGATCACGAGGCGGCGGCCTCCTGGCTGGAGGCAAAGCGCCTGACGGGCGCTGGCCTGCCGCTGTGGGAATGCATGGCCCTGAAGGCGGGTGCCGCTGACGAGGCTTCGCGCGTGGCCTTGTCCAGGCTGGAGATGCGTGTGAAATCCGGCCTGCCGCTGGACGTGGATGGCTTGCCGTGGGCGATCGCGCCGGGGGGGGCGGTGACGTGTTCGCCCTCCCGGCTGATCGGCATGCCGCGCACCGATGCGCAGGGCCGCTTTGCCGGGTACCACGGCGTATGGCGTCACACGGGGGCCGCTGTCGGGGCGCCCGTGGACATCTCCCACGCTGCGCATGGCGCTGTGTCGCTCCCGCCTGAAGACGACGGCCTGGCCTCGCCTCCCGCGCCCATGAGCGAGGCCGAGCAGGAGGTGCTGCGCTATGCCCTGTCGCACGACCTGCGCGCGCCGCTGCGCGTGGTCGACGGCTTCACGCGCATCGTCAAGGAAGACTACGGCCGCGTGATGGACCGCATCGGCAACGACCATCTGGAGCGCATCCTGGCGGCCACCACGCGCATGAACGGCATGATCGACGCCATCCTGGAGCAGGCGCAACTGGCGCAGGCACCCGTGGCCCGCACGCCCGTGGATGTGAGCGAACTGGCCCAGGACGTGGTCGCCGAGCAACGTGCGGCACAGCGCTCGGGCCTGAGTGGCGAAGCGCATGCCGCGCCGGTGGAGATTGTGGTGGAGCCTGGCATGCAGGCCCCGGCCGATCCGTTGTTGGTGCGCCGGGTGCTCGACAACCTGATCGGCAACGCGCTGAAGTACAGCGGCAAGGTCGCTCATCCCAGGGTCGAGGTGGGCCGGGTGGCCGCGACCGATCCTTGCGTGTTCTACGTGAGAGACAACGGCGCCGGTTTCGATATGCAGCATGCCGACAAGCTCTTCGGCCTGTTCCAGCGCTTCCACAGCAACAAGGATTTTCCCGGCACGGGCGTGGGCCTGGCCGGGGTGCAGAACATCGTTCGCCGCCATGGCGGGCGCGTGTGGGCCGAAGCCGCGCCGGGGCAGGGCGCGTGTTTCTACTTCACGTTGATGGCGTCGGCATCGGCCACGTCATTGCGTGCGCCGATCAATGGCCCGAGCGAGGCGCCGGGTCCTTTGACGGACCTGGCCGGAACGCCGTTGCCTCCGGTGGCGCCGACAGCCTCGTCAGTGCAGCGGTCCCAGGCCTGACAGCACTTCCTGCGCTTCGAGCAAGCGCAGGCACAGGGCCTCGAGCGAGCGCCCTTCGTTGCGGGCTTGTGCCTTCAGGCGCTCCAGGGCGTTGATGCGGCCCAGCGAGTGGCGGTGCATCACGATGCCCACGGCCATGGCCACGGTGTCTTCCAGCGGATTGCTTTCAACCGGAACCTGCCCTCGCAGCGGGACGGAGGCGGAATCCACCGTGTCGTCCGTGGCGGGACGCTTGGCAAAGGCGGCTTCCACCGCGGGCACGATCTGCTGGATGTCCAGCGGCTTGACCAGGTAGGTGACGGCGCCCAGCGCCTTGACCTGGTTGATGGTGGCCTCGTCCGAGAAGGCGGACAGGAACATGAAAGGGATCTGGCAGTATTCGCGCAGGTAGGCGGCCACGTCGAAGCCGGTCTTGCCTTCCATGCGGATGTCCAGCAAGGCCAGATCAGGTTTGTGCTGGCGTGCCAGCAGGATCGCATCGTCGCCGTTGTCGGCGTCGATCACTTCATAGCCGGCCTGCGACAAGCCGTGCGTCACGGTGGCCAGCACCAGGCGGTCGTCATCGACCACCAGGACCTTGCCTTTGAGCGGAGTGCCAGTCGGCACATTCGTCGTCGCATTCATGATGTCGGGTCGCTGCCCGGGGTGCTGGTGGTGCCGCGTCCTGGTGATCCATCAAGCGATCACCCGCCTTCCATGCAAACCGCAAACCGAGTTTTTATTGCTTATGTTGAATGATTTGTGTTTATTTTGTACTGCGAGTTCCCTATTGTGGCCAAAGAGCGAACTGTTGACCAGCAGGTTCACCCAGATTCGGGGGGTAGGGCGACAAACTGATGCCCGGGGGTTTCAGTTGCAGGCGCGTGAGCACCTGGGCGCCGTCCTGCTGAATCTGGATGGTGGAACTGCGGCGCGGCAACAGGGCCCTCACCAGGCCCAGGCCTGACACACCGCCGCGGATGCGGTCCATCGTGAAGCCTTCGGGCATGTGGCCGCGGTTGCGGATGCAGATGACCACGCCCTGCTCGTCGCTGCTCATGCCGCACGCGATGGGCGAGCCCTTGTCGCTGTGCTTGTGGGCGTTGGTGAGCAGCTCGTTCAGGCTCAGGGCGATGGGGATGGATTCGGCCTCGGGCAGTTGCCAGTCGTTGATCTGTGTGCCTTCCAGCGTGAGCGAGATCGGATGGCCGAAGGTTTTCTGCACGGATGACGCGATGGCCTCGACCACGCTGTGCAGGCGCAGGGGGCCGCCCGCGCCCACCTGCAGGCCATAGACCTGCGCGATAGCCTGCACCTGACCCACCACCTCGGCGATGGCCGAGGCGACCTCGGGCTTGCGCTGGGCGATCTGCTGCAGCAGGCCGGCCACGCCCTGAAGGTTGTTCTTGATGCGGTGGTGCACTTCGCGCACCAGCATTTCGCGCTGGGCGATGGCCGCATCCAGACGGGCTTTTTCGGCGGCGCGCTGCTCGGTGATGTCGGAGGCCACGACCAGCAACTGGTCGGATGGCTGGTCTTCGCTGCCCAGGGGCAGGTAGTTCACGTCCCAGATCTGGGCGGGCGGCTTGCTGTCGCCGTTGTCTGCCATGCTGCCCAGCACCACCTTGTGCTCGCGGTGCACTGGTGCATTGGTGTCCAGGGCGCTTTGCATCTCGGCGCGCAGTTGCCGCGCACGTGCCTCGGGGAACAGGGTCTCGGGCGGCTCGCCCAGGGCCTGGTTGGGGTCACGTTGCAGAAATCCGGCCGCACCCTTGTTGGCCTGCAGCACGCGCAGCGACGAGGCTTCGTGCACGCTGATGGCCATGGGTGCCATCTCGATGATGCGCTTGAGCGTGGCTTCGGCCTCGGCGGAGCGGGCCTCCGCCTGGCGGCGGCGGTCGATGTCGAGCAGGGCGTAGGTGGTCTGACGCTGGTTGAACTCGCCCAACGTGACCACGGCGTTGCCCACCACCCAGAAGACGCGGCCGTCGCGGCCCATGACCTGGCACTCGAAGGTGTGCGACTGGCCGTCGAGCAGGTCGTCCAGGTACTCGGTCATGCGGAAAGGGTGGTCCAGATCCGATGTGGCCACGGTGGCCAGCGGCTGACCGACGAAATCGGGCAGGTCGCCGCCGAACATGCGGCGGGCCGAGCGGTTCATCCACGAGATGCCGTTGGCATCGAGCGTGACGATGCCGACGAACACCGAATCGAGGATGGCGCGCGTGCGGTCGGCCTGCAGGGCCAGGTCGCGGCCCATGGCCTCCAGCTGCGCTTTCTGCGCGCGAATGCGGGTGATGTCCGACAGCACGGCGATGGCCTCCAGCGGGCCGCCGGTGTTGCCGATGCGCTTGATCGACAGGGCGTACCACATGGTCGGCTTGCCGGGCACGTCGATCTCGAGCTCGCTCTCGTACTGCGGCTCCTGCTGCAGGCGGGCGACTGATTCGGTGGCCACGCGCTTGATGCGCGGGTCGTGGCCGAGCAGGGCGTCGAGCTGCTGGCCGGTGAGCGTGCCGGGCTCCATGCCCAGCATGCGCTCGAAGCGGCGGTTGCAGCGCACGAGCGTGTCTGCGCGCAGGTAGGCGATGCCGGCGGGCGAGCTCTCCAGGATGGTGGTGAGCTCGTGCAGCAGCGGTTCGGTGTCCAGCGCCGGATGCGGCTGGGCGGTGGCCTCGCCGGTGGTGCTGGGCGTGGCGCTCCAGGCGATGCACAGCAGCTTGCGTTCGTTGCCATGGGTGAACGAGGCCGCCACGTGCACCTTGCCCATCAGCACGAAAGGCGTCAGGTCGGCGCGGGTGACGTGCACACGGGTCGGGAAGGCTCCTTCGCCTGGACGCAGTCCCAGCAGCGCCAGGGGCGTGTCCCAGCCGGTGAGCTGCTGTACGTGCGGTGCGGCGCCTGAAAGGTGCTGACCGGGGGTGGGCGTCTGCTCCACCAGGGCGGCGAAAGCGTGGTTGTGCCGCAGCCAGCGGCCCTGCTCATCGAACTCGGCGAGGGCCGAGGGGACCAGGTCAAACCAGTCGTCAGAAGGGTTCAGGTCCATGAGGCAACGCAATGCGAAGGGGTGTGGGGTGTTGGAGCCGCCCGCCGCGGCCTGGTTCAACTCTGGGGCGGGGTGGGCGTGCCAGCAGGCTGGATCACCTGCACGCCGGGCAGCTTCGATGAATAGTCCTTGGGCAGCAGCGCGACCAGCGCGGCTGCCCGGCGAGCGATGTCGCGGTAGAGCTCGGCGGCGCGGCTGTCCGGATCGGACACCAGCGTGGGCTGCCCCGAATCGGCCTGCTGGCGGATCTTCAGGTCCAGCGGCAGCGAGCCCAGCAGCTTCACGCCGCCTTCATCGGCCAAGCGCTGGCCGCCGTGTTCGCCGAAGATGTGGGCCTCGTGGCCGCACTGTGGGCAGTGGTACACCGCCATGTTCTCGACCACGCCCAGCACCGGCACGCTGACCTTCTCGAACATGCGCAGGCCCTTGCGCGCGTCCAGCAGGGCGATGTCCTGCGGCGTGGTCACGACCACGGCGGCGGTGAGCGGCGCGCGCTGGCTGAGGGTGAGGTGGATGTCGCCGGTGCCCGGAGGCATGTCGACGATCAGGTAATCGAGCGGCTGATCCGGCTCGCCCCAGTTGCTCAGGCGCAGCAGTTGGTCCAGCGCCTGGGTGGCCATGGGGCCGCGCCAGATCGTGGGCGCCTGGTCGGCCACCAGCAGGCCGATGGACATCATCTGGATGCCGTGGTTGACCGGCGGGGTGATGGTCTTGCCGTCGGGGCTGTCCGGTTTGCCGGACAGGCCCAGCATCAGCGGCTGGCTGGGGCCGTAGATGTCGGCGTCGAGCATGCCCACGCGGGCGCCTTCGGCCGCCAGGGCCAGGGCCAGGTTGACGGCGGTGGTGCTCTTGCCCACGCCGCCCTTGCCGGAGGCCACGGCCACCAGGTTCTTCACGCCAGGCAACGCGGTCATGCCACGCGGCACGGCGTGGGTGATGACCTTGAGCCCCCAGTTCACGGCGACCTCGGTGATGCCGGCCACGCCCTTGAGCGCCTCGGCCACCAGTTCGGTGTAGGCGGGCCACTGGCTGCGTGCCGGGTAGCCCAGGTCGATGTCCAGGACCGCCTTCGTGCCATCGACCACGAGGTTCTGGAGCTGGCGTGTGGACACCCAATCCTTGCCGGTCAGGGGATCGGCAACGGTCTTGAGGGCATCGACCAGGGCGGTCTCGGCGGCGGAGCGGGGAGAGAAACTCATGCGGACAGGCGGACGGGGAGAAAACTGCGGAAGGCGCGGGGCCGCACGGAGGCGGAATCCCGGATGCCCAGTCTAGCGCCCTAAAATGGGAAGGGTCTCCCTACCGTGGCCATTCAACGCTTCGCGCGTTGCCTTCCGGCCACCCACCATCGCCCCACCATGCCACGCCAGCTTTTCGTCACCACCGCGCTGCCCTATGCCAATGGCCATTTTCACATCGGCCACATCATGGAATACATCCAGGCCGACATCTGGGTGCGTTTCCAACGCATGCAGGGCAACCAGGTGCACTTCGTGGGCGCGGACGATGCGCACGGCGCGCCGATCATGATCGCGGCCGAGAAGGCCGGCAAGACACCGCAGCAGTTCGTGGCCGACATCGCCGCGGGCCGCAAGCCGTACCTGGACGGCTTTCACATCAGCTTCGACCACTGGTCCAGCACCGACAGCCCCGAGAACCACGAGCTGGCCCGCGAGGTCTACCTGGCGCTCAAGGCCGCCGGCCTGATCACCGTGCGCCCGATCGAGCAGTTCTTCGACCCGGACAAGGGCATGTTCCTGCCCGACCGCTTCATCAAGGGCGAGTGTCCCAAGTGCGGCGCGAAGGACCAGTACGGCGATTCGTGCGAGGTGTGCGGTGCCGTCTACGCGCCCACCGAGCTGAAGAACCCGTACTCGGCGCTCAGCGGCGCCACGCCGGTCATGAAGACCAGCGACCACTACTTCTTCAAGCTGTCCGATCCACGCTGCGTGGAGTTCCTGCAGAACTGGACGCAGGACGGCAAGCTGCAGTCCGAGGTCGCCAACAAGATCCGCGAGTGGTTCACCAAGGAAGAGAACGGCGAGGGCGGCCTGGGCGACTGGGACATCAGCCGCGACGCGCCTTACTTCGGTATCGAGATCCCCGATGCGCCGGGCAAGTACTTCTACGTGTGGCTGGACGCGCCCATCGGCTACCTGGCCTCGCTCAAGAGCTACTTCGCATCCGGCGGCCCGAAGGCCACCTACGGCGAATCGCGCAGCTTCGACGAGTTCATGGCCGATCCCGCCGTGGAGCAGGTGCACTTCATCGGCAAGGACATCACCTATTTCCACACGCTGTTCTGGCCCGCGATGCTGCAGTTCAGCGGCCGCAAGCTGCCAACCCAAGTCAACGTGCACGGCTTCATGACCGTGAACAACGGCGAGAAGATGTCCAAGAGCCGTGGCACCGGCCTGGATCCGCTCAAGTACCTGAGCCTGGGCATGAACGCCGAATGGCTGCGCTACTACATCGCGGCCAAGCTCAACAGCCGCGTGGAAGACGTCGACTTCAACAAGGACGACTTCGTCGCCCGGGTCAACAGTGACCTGGTGGGCAAGTACATCAACATCGCCAGCCGTGCGGCGGGCTTCCTGAGCAAGCGCTTCCAGGGCCGCCTGACCCAGCACCTGGCCGCCGATGGCAAGGCGCTGCTGGCCACCCTGCAGGCCGGCCTGCCCACGGTGACCACGCTGTTTGAGGAGCGTGAACTGGGCAAGGTGCTGCGCGAGATCATGCTGCTGGCCGACCGCGTCAACGAGTACGTCGATGCCAACAAGCCCTGGGAGCTGGCCAAGCAAGAAGGGCAGGACGCCCGCCTGCACGATGTCTGCACCGTGTGCATCGAGGCCTTCCGCATCCTGACGATCTACCTCAAGCCCGTGCTGCCCGCGCTGGCCGGCCAGGTCGAGGCCTTCCTGAACGTGACGCCGATGAGCCTGGCCAAGAGCCAGGAGCTGCTGGGCGTGCACACCATCGGTGAGTACAAGCACCTGATGCAACGTGTGGATCCCAAGATGCTGGAAGCCTTGTTCGAAGCGCCGGCCCCCGTGGTCGAAGCCCCGAAGCCTGGCGGCGGACAAGGGACTGCCTCCATGCCCCCCGAGGGGGGCCTCGCCTTGGGGCGGCCCGGCGGCGAGGACATCGCCCCCACGATCACCATCGACGATTTCACCAAGATCGATCTGCGTATCGCCAAGATCGTCAACGCCGAGCACGTGGAAGGCAGCACCAAGCTGCTGCGCCTGACGCTGGACGTGGGCGAGGGGCGCACGCGCAATGTCTTCTCCGGCATCAAGGAGGCCTACAAGCCTGAGGACCTGATCGGCAAGCACACCGTGATGGTGGCCAACCTGGCGCCGCGCAAGATGAAGTTCGGCGTGAGCGAAGGCATGGTGCTGGCCGCCTCGCACGCCGATGAAAAGGGCACTCCGGGCATCTACGTGCTGGAGCCCGTGGCGGGGGCGCAACCGGGCATGCGGGTGCGCTGAATCCCCAGGGGGTTCTGGCAGAGGGATTGCGGACAGGCTTTCTGTGAGGTAGTGTCGGCGCGCCTGGTTGTTGACGGGCGTCGCCACACGCATCACACAGGAGAAACGACATGATCCGCAGCACCTTGCTGTTCGCCGGTTTGAGCCTGGGTCTTGGCCTGGCGCAAGCGGCCACCGAAGTCCTGCCTACCAGCTACACCCTCGACCAAGCCACCAGTTGCGGCACCTACTGTTACCACGACGGTGGGCAGGAGCTGACTGACGGACGCTATGGCGTGGCCGGCTGGGCGGCTGACCTGGGCAACGGCCCCGCCGCTGAATGGGTGGGATGGAGCGGCCAGCCTATCGTCAACATCGATTTCAGCTTCGCCGGGCCGGTGGCCGTGGACACCGTGGCCTTCGGCACCACGCAGAACCGGGTGGACGATGTGGTGCTGCCGTCGCTGGAGGTGTTCGCCTGGGTGGCCGGTGCCTGGCAGAGCGTCGGCACGCTGAACACGCCGGAGGACAGCGCCCGCGATGTCGATCCGTCCAACACGTCGGCCCACGGTTTTCTGACCTTGTCGGGCCTGGGCATCGTGTCGGACCGCATCCGCGTGCAGGCGCGCTTCTCATCGGATGGCCCCTGGACTTTCGTCGATGAAGTGGATTTCTATGCGCCGGTGCCTGAAGCTTCCGCCGGCGGCATGGCGCTGGCCTCCTTGCCCTTGGTGTGGGCGGCCTCGCGCTGCCGCAAGCGCCGGCACAGCTGACAGGCTGGACACATCCGGTGTTGCTTGAAAGGGGCGCCTGGCGCCCCTTTTCCGTTGGCGCTGCGGTAGGCTGGTGGCCTTGGCATCGAGCTTGCAACAGGACGATTCGATGAGCACGCCTGATGGATCGACACGCGGCCGACGCACGCCGCATTGGCGCACCTGGACCGCCGGGCTGGACCTGGCCCCGTTCCGCCCGAGGCTGGTCGATGCGCTCAAGGACTACAACCGGGGCCGCTTCTTCGTGGACCTGGCCGCCGGCCTCACGGTGGGCATCGTCGCCTTGCCGCTGGCCATGGCCTTCGCCATCGCGTCCGGGGTGAAGCCCGAGGCCGGGTTGTTCACGGCCATCATCGCGGGCTTCCTGATCTCGGCCCTGGGCGGCTCCAGCGTGCAGATCGGCGGGCCGGCGGGGGCTTTCATCGTCATCGTCTACGGCATCATCGAACAATACGGTTTGGCCAACCTGCTGATCTCGACCGTGCTGGCCGGCGCGCTGATGTTCCTGCTGGGACTGTTCAAGCTGGGCGTGCTGGTGCGCTACATCCCGGTCAGCATCGTCATCGGCTTCACCAACGGCATCGCGGTGCTGATCGCGCTGTCGCAGCTCAAGGACCTGTTCGGGTTGATGCCGGCGCACATGCCGGCCGATTTTGTCGGGCAGATCCGCACGCTGTGGGCGCACCAGCACCAGTTCAATGTCTTTGCCTTCGGGCTGGGGGCCGCCACGCTGGCGCTGCTGTTCGTCTGGCCTCGGCTGTTCACGTCGCCGCGGCTGACGGGCTCGACCCGGCTGGAGCGCTCGCTGAAGATGGCCTCGCGGATGCCTGGACCCATCGTGGCCTTGGTGCTGCTGGGGACGCTCACGGCTGCGCTCGATCTGCCGGTGCAGACGATCGGCAGCAAGTTCGGCGGCATTCCACAGTCGCTGCCGGGCTTTGAATGGCCCGCCTTTACCTGGGATGGGGTGCGCCAACTCTTCATGCCCACGGTCACCATCGCGCTGCTGGGTTCGATCGAATCGCTGCTGTGCGCCCGCGTGGCCGACAACATGGCCGACCATCCGCGCCACGATCCCAATCAGGAGTTGATGGCCCAGGGTGTGGCCAATGTCGTGGCGCCGTTCTTCGGCGGGATCCCGGCCACGGGCACCATTGCCCGCACGGTGACCAATGTGCGGGCAGGGGCCACCAGCCCGGTGGCCGGCATGGTCCATGCGCTGGCGCTGCTGATGATCGTGCTGGTGGCGGCGCCGCTGGCCGTGCACGTGCCCTTGCCGGTGCTCGCGGGCATCTTGCTGTTCGTCGCCTGGAACATGGGCGAGTGGCACGAGTTCGTGCGCCTGCGGCAGTTCAACTTCACCTACCGCACGATCCTGGTCGGCACCTTCGTGCTCACTGTCGTGTTCGACCTCACGGTGGCGGTGGAGGTTGGTCTGGTGCTGGCCTGCGTGTTCTTCATCTACCGCATGAGCGCGCTGTTCCGCGTGGAGGCGGTGGCGGCGCCCCAGGGCGTGTGGCCGGCAGGCACGCAGGTCTACCAGCTGTATGGCGCGCTGTTCTTCGGGGCCGTGGGCAAGGTGGAGGTCTTGGCCGGGCAGTTGCCTGCCGGCACCCGTGTGCTGGTGCTGGACCTGCAGCGGCTGGTCGCGATGGACACCTCGGGGCTGGACGCCTTGATGCAGTTGCAGCGGCAACTGGAGCGCCAAGGGCGCACGCTGCTGCTGTGTCGCCTGAACGAACAGCCCATGGGGCTGCTTCACCGCAGTGGCCAGGATGCCCGGTTCGGGCAGGGCAATGTGTTGCCTACCGTTGATCTGGCCTTGCAGAGGGCAGGCGAGATCGTGGCGGGCTGAGACGCCTTAACCTCGCAGCGCTGTCAGCAGGTCCAGGCCCCAATGGGTGGTGCATGCGCTGCGCGCCAGGGCTTGCGCTTCGCCTGACGAGGGCTGGCGGGATTGCTGGTGGGCCAGGTCGGTGATGAGCTCGTCCGTGGTTTGCCAGAACGCCGTGGGCAGGGCATCGCGCAGTGAGGCGTGCCGTTGTGCCAGTGCGGCGAGGCTGGAGAGGGTGGCATGCCAGGCCAACAGGGCCTCGGGCCAGCCGGGGCGGGCGGCGGCTACCTCGCTCCAGTTGCCGGCGGCGGTGTCCAGCGCCTCCGACAGGATCTTCGCCGGGTTCGGATCGCCCTTGCCCAGCCAGGCGTCCAGTTGGTTGGGCAGCGGGATCGCGGGGGCGGCTTGCCCTTCGCGGGCAGCCCTTGCAAGCCGGGTGCCCCGGTAGGCCTTGGATTGCACGTCCAGCCAGACGCCGTGCTGGTCCACCCAATGGCGGGCGGTGTCGATCACGGCTTGGGCCCGCCCCTCGGCCAGTTCTATTTCAAGCTCTTGGATCGGTTCGCGCAACTCGCCCGCGAGTACCTCGCCGATGTCGACGCAGACGATGACCTGACCATGAGGATGCTGCTCGCGGCAGGCCCAGCGGTCGAAGCGGGTCGCGTACACGGCCTTCAGGCCCAGGTCGTCCGAGGTGACGGTGCCCAGTTCCTCGCGCCCCCAAGCCTTGGCCAGGGCCTGGCGGACTGCCGGGGCGGTGTGCAAGGCCAGGTCGGGCTTGATCTGACCGTCCAGTGGCGCCTTGGTGGCCTGGTTGTCCTCCACGCGGGTCATGGCGTCCTGGCCGGCGGCTTTGAAGGTCTGTACCCAGTCGTTGCCCTCGCGGCGCACGCGCAAGGCCATCCTGTGGCGGGCCAGCAGGCTGTCGGCGGTGTCGAAATAGGCGGCCTGCAGTCCCAGGGGTTCGATGCGCCCGGCGGCCTGCGCCAGCGCCTCCCGCGCGGCATCGACCTGCTGCGGGGGAATCTGGAATTTCAGTTCGATCTCTTGCATGCGGGCATTGTGGCGTCTGTCAGGGACTGGGCGCCGGTTCAGGGGCTTGGTGGCCAGGCGTGGGCACAGCCGCTAAAATGACGCCTCCCCTGCCCACCGAGCGATTCCACCATGCCGCTGTTCTGGAAACCCTACAAGTCCGACGCCACCCAGTTCATCGAAAGCCTCAAGCAGCGCGATCCCCAACTGGAAGAGCGCCAGCGCCAGGGCCGCAACCTGCTGTGGGACAAGGATCTGGACCGTCAGGCCCAGGCCGAGTACCGCGATGCCCAGGTCGAGCAGGCGCCCTATGTGTACTTCTCCTGGAAGTCCAAGCGCTGAGCGGTTCACCGCCTCCCGCCGCGCCGCCCGACGTGAACGAAGCCGTGCTGGCCCCGGAAGGGGGCGACACGCCGCCGCTGGACGACAAAGGCCAGCCTGACGTGGTCGACCACGTCGCGGTCGCGCGGCTGTATGGCGAACCGCTGTTCGCCCTGCCGACCGACCTGTACATCCCCCCCGATGCGCTGGAGGTCTTCCTCGAGACCTTCGAAGGCCCGCTGGATCTGCTGCTCTACCTGATCCGCAAGCAGAACTTCAACATCCTCGACATCCCGCTGGCGGATGTCACGCGGCAGTACCTGGCCTACGTGGACCAGATCCGCAAGAGCAACCTTGAACTGGCATCCGAATACCTCCTGATGGCGGCCATGCTCATCGAGATCAAGTCGCGGATGCTGCTGCCACCCAAGAAGACGGACGAGGGCCAGGAGCCCGAGGACCCGCGCGCCGAACTGGTGCGCCGCCTGATCGAGTACGAGCAGATGAAGCTGGCGGCGGCCAAGCTCGACCGCGTGCCGCTGCTGGGCCGAGATTTCCTGCGCGTGCAGGTGCACAACGATCCCACCGTTCGCGTGCGCCACCCCGATGTGGCGCTGGACGAACTGCGCGAGGCCTGGGTGGACATCCTCAAGCGCGCCAAGCTGCACACCCACCACACCATCACCCGCGAAGAGTTGTCCGTGCGCGAGCACATGGGCATCGTGCTGCGCACCTTGCAAGGCAAGCGTTTCGTGGAGTTCGAGCACCTGTTCGACCCCACGCGTGGGTCTCAGGTGCTGGTCGTGACTTTCATTGCGATGCTGGAGCTGGCCCGCGAGCGCCTGCTCGAGGTGACCCAGGCCGAGGCCTTCGCGCCGATCTACGTGCGTCTGGCCTACCAGCCGGCGTGAACCGGCCAGTCTTCCACGTCCTCCGGCAGGATGGCAGGCGCTGACAAGGCAAGCAGGCGCGGTGCGCGCTCCTCACGCGGCCGTTGCCATTCAGGCGGTGCCCACAGGTGCTTCAACCGGGCGCTCACGCTGCCGGGGCGCATCACGTCGCTGAACAGATCCACCCATTCGTGCAGCACCAGGCCCAAGGGGTTGCGCGTGTACACCTGCCGCACGATGCCGTAGTCGCAGGCTTCGATCTCGGGCACGAAGGTGCCGAACATCCTGTCCCAGATGATGAAAATGCCGCCGTAGTTGCGGTCGATGTACTGCGGGTTGCGCGCGTGGTGCACCCGGTGGTGCGAGGGCGTGTTGAACACCGCTTCGACCAAGCCGGGCAGGCGGTCGATGGCCTCCGTGTGCACGAAGAACTGGAACACCATGTTCACCGCCACGCACAGGATCACGTGTTCGGGCTGGAAGCCCAGCCAGGCCAGGGGCAGCCAGAACAGCCATGCGCCCGAGATGGCCTCCGTGGGGCTGTGGCGCAGTCCGGTCGACAGGTTCAGGCTCTGACTGGAGTGGTGTGTCACGTGGCTGGCCCACATCCAGCGCACGCGGTGGCTGGCGCGGTGAAGCCAGTAGTGGCAGAAGTCCTGCGCCACCAGGAGACCCAGCAGCGTCCAGCCGTTGAGCGGGATGTCCATCAGGCGGTGTTCATGCACCACATAGAACAGTCCTGTGAGCAGTGTCCAGGCGATGCTGTCGACCACGGCGTGGGTCAAGGCCAGTGACACATTGGCAACGGTGGCTGGACGGTTGTAGCTTTGCGCATGCCCCCATCGCGGCAGCAGCCAGGCCTCCAGCGCCATGAACATGGCGAAGACAGGGCCCATCAGGAGCAGGAGCGCCTTCTCCAATCCCATCCCCGTGATCGTGTCGAGCCATTGCATGCCGGGCATTGTTCGCTGCCTGGTCGATCAAGCGTTTGCGGGCTTTCCCGTGATTTTTCTGCGACAGGCGTTCAGCCGGCCTAGAATCGCGCCACTTCTGGACGGCGTCTGGCGCCGAATGCTGAGGATACGCAATCCATGACGACGACAGCCACCGGCACCCCCACTGCCACGCCCGCCGAGCGCCGCCCGATGACGCTGCACCGCCTGCGCGAGATGCACGCCAAGGGCGAGAAGATCACCATGCTCACGGCCTACGACGCCATGTTCGCCAAGCTGATGGACGAATGCGGCGTGGACACCATCCTGGTGGGTGATTCGCTGGGCATGCTCGTGCAGGGCCACACCAGCACGGTGCCCGTCACGCTGGATGACATGGTCTACCACACGCGCTGCGTGGCGCGCGGCAACCGCAACGCCTGGCTGGTGTCCGATCTGCCCTTCGGCAGCTATCAGGAAGGCAAGGAGCAGGCCTTGCGCTCATGCGTGGCGCTGATGCAGGCCGGCGCGCAGATGATCAAGCTCGAAGGCGGCGGCTGGACACCCGAGACGGTGTACTTCCTCACCGAGCGCGGCATTCCCATCTGCGCCCACCTGGGCCTGACGCCGCAGACCGTGCATGCGCTGGGCGGCTTCCGCATCCAGGGCCGTGACCAGGCAGGTGCCGACACCTTGCGCCGCCACGCCACCGAACTGGCCCAGGCCGGCTCGGCCATGATGGTGCTGGAGCTGATGCCCTCGGCCGTGGCGAGCCAAGTGCAGGCCGACAATCCCGGCTTGATGACCATCGGCATCGGCGCGGGTGCGAGCACGGCCGGCCAGGTGCTGGTGATGCACGACATGCTGCACGTCACGCGGGGCAAGTTGCCGCGCTTCGTGCGCAACTTCATGGCCGAAGGCGGCTCGATCGAAGAGGGCATCCGCCGCTTCGTGACCGAGGTGAAGGGCGGCCGTTTCCCCGACGAAGCCCTGCACGGCTATTGAACTTGCGCCACCGATCAGGAACACCGATCCATGAAGACCGTCCACACCATCAAAGAGCTGCGTGAGCACCTGGACCAAGCCCCGGCCCGTCCGGTGTTCGTGCCCACCATGGGCAACCTGCACGAAGGGCACCTGGCGCTGGTGCGCCGTGCCCGCGAGCTCGGTGCGCCCAAGGGCGCGCCCGTGGTGGCCAGCATCTTCGTGAACCGGCTGCAGTTCGGCCCCAACGAGGATTTCGACACCTACCCGCGCACGCTGGAGCGTGATGCCCAGTTGCTGGCCCAGGCCGGCTGCGACGTGCTGTTCGCGCCCTCGGAGGCCGAGCTCTATCCGCAGCCGCAGGGCTACAAGGTGGTGCCGCCGACCGAGCTGGCCGACATCCTGGAAGGCGCCTTCCGTCCGGGCTTCTTCACGGGCGTGTGCACGGTGGTGCACAAGCTCTTCAACATCGTGCAGCCCGGTACGGCCATCTTCGGCAAGAAGGACTACCAGCAGCTCATGGTGCTGCGCAACATGGTCCAGCAGATGGGCCTGCCCATCGAGGTGCTGGGCGGCGAGACGCTGCGGGCCGACGATGGCCTGGCGCTGTCCTCGCGCAACGGCTACCTGAGCCCGGCAGAGCGTTCTGAAGCCGTGCAGCTCAGCGCGGCGTTGCGCCGCGTGCAGGAGGCCGTGGTGGCCCAGCGCGCGGCGGGCGGCCTGTCGCCCGATTCGCTGGCGCTGCTGGAGCAGCAGGCCATGGCCACACTGGCCAGCCGGGGCTGGAAGCCGGATTACGTGCTGGTGCGTCGCCAGCGCGATCTGCTGGTGCCGACCGCCCAGGATCTGGCCGCGCAGGCGCCGTTGGTCGTGCTGACGGCTGCCCGCCTGGGCAGTACACGCCTGATCGACAACCTGGAGCTGTGATCGTTGCTGGCGGCCTGATGCTGCCGGGTGCAACGATGCTCAGACCGGCTGCTTGAGCGACAGCAGGAAATCCACGGCCTCGGCCTGCACGCGGCTGCGGCGCATCGGCGGAAGGCTTTGCCAGATGCGACGGCCGTAGGGCTTGTCGATCAAGCGGGTGTCGCCGATCATCAGCACGCCATGGTCCGTCTCGCTGCGGATCAGGCGGCCTGCACCCTGCTTGAGCGCAATGATGGCCTGGGGGACCTGGTGCTCCATGAAGGGGTTGCCGCCGCTTTGCTCCAGCAGTTCCAGCCGCTTGGCCAGCACCGGGTCGTCCGGGGGCGCGAAAGGCAGCTTGTCGATGACCACCAGCGTGAGCGCATCGCCCTTCACGTCGATGCCTTCCCAGAAGCTGTGCGCGCCGACCAGCACGGCGCGGCGCAGGCGACGGAAATCATCGAGCAGCATGGGGCGGGGGGCATCGCCCTGCGTCAGCACGGTCAGGTTCAGGCCTTCAGCTTCGATGCGCTGCTTGAGCCGCTCGGCGGCGCGCTGCACGGCGCGGTGGCTGGTGCACAACAGGAAGGCGCGGCCTTCGTTGGCGACGATCAGCGGCAGCGCGGCATCCACCACCGCATCGGTGTGGCCCGGGGCTGTGGGCAAAGGCAATTGCTGCGGCACATACAGCATCGCCTGCGAGGGATAGTCGTACGGGCTCGACCAGGCTTGGCAGCGCGCGTCCTGCAGACCAAGGGCTTCCTGGAAGTGGCTGAAATCCTGGCGCACGGCCAGCGTGGCCGAAGTGAAGATCCAGGCCTTGCGCGGCGGTGGCGCTGACGGCACCTCGTCGGCATCGGGCGCGTCCTCGTCCCAGGCGAGCTCAGCGGCATCGCCTGCTGTGGTGCCGGCATCCAGCTCGCCCAGGCGTTGTCGACGGAACACATCGGCCACCGAGATCGGCGTGCGGTGCAGTTGCACACCCAGCTGGCTCACGTCCAGCCAGCACAGCTCGGGCTGGTCGGCGCGCTCGGGGTGGCCCCAGGCGCTCAGGCGCTGCATCAACTCATTGGCGCGGCGGTGCAGGTTGGCCAGGTCGGGGCTGCGCTCGGATTGGGCGTCGAGCACATCGCGCAGTTCGCGCAGGGCCTTGCGCAAGGTGTCGAGCGCGGGCCAGAGCGGGTGCGATGGCGGTAACTGGCCCTGTGACCACTTGGACAGGCCCGCGTCGAAGCACAGGCGCAGGTCTTTCAAGGCCAGGTCGGTGGGCGCGATCGCCTCGGGCCAGTGCAGGGCATCGCGCGCATGGGCCAGGCCGATCGCCTTGGTGTCGCGCAGCAGGTCCATCAACTGCGCGCTGGACACCGTGTCGCCGAAGAACATCGTGGCCGTGTCGGGCAACTGATGCGCCTCGTCGAAGATGATGGTCTGCGCGTTGGGCAGCAGCTCGGGCACGCCTTCTTCGCGCAGCATCAGGTCGGCGAAGAACAGGTGGTGGTTGACCACGACCACGTCGGCATCCTGCGCCTCGCGGCGGGCCTTGAGCACGAAGCAGTCGTTGTAGTGCCCGCACTCGCTGCCCAGGCAGTTCTCGCGAGTGGACGTGACGCGCATCCAGATGGGCGCGGTCTCGGGCACGGCCGCGCATTCGGCCTTGTCGCCCGTGGGCGTGAGGTGGATGAAGCGGTTGATCTGACCCAGATCGCGCACTTCCTGGCGGCTGCCCAGTTGCGTGGCCTCCTGGTTGGTGCGCTCCAGGTGGTGCCAGCACAGGTAGTTGCTGCGGCCCTTGAGCAGCGCGGTTTTCACGGGCAGGGCCAGCGCATCGCGCACATTGGGCAGGTCGCGGTTGAAGAGCTGATCCTGCAGGGCCTTGGTGCCGGTGGACACGATCACCTTGCCGCCTTGCAGCAGCGCGGGCACGAGGTAGGCGGCGGTCTTGCCCACGCCGGTGCCGGCTTCGAGCACCACGCTGCTGCTCTCGCGGATGGCGATGGCGATGGCCTGGGCCATCTCGATCTGCTCCCGGCGCACGTGGTAGCCGGGCAGGGCGCGCGCCAGCGGGCCGTCGGCAGCGAACAGGGCGCGCAGGCCGAGCGGGTCGGCGACCACAGGAGGGGCGCCTTCGGTGTCAGAAGGGAAGTCGTCAGGGCGGGCGTCGCTCATCGCGAGGGGCAGCAAGCAGGCAGGGGATCAGGGAGTATTGCGCACCACGGAGGCGTCAAGCGCCCGGCGCAGGGTGTCCAGGCAATCGCGACGGTGGGCTTCGGCGACGCTCTTCGGGTCTTTGGATCCAAGCGCGCCTGGGTGCGACAGCATGCTGGCGAGTTGCTCGGCCTGCAGGCGCAACTGCGCCCGCACATCGGCCCGGTTGGCGCCGCGCAGCAAGGCCACGGTCAGGCGGTTGATGTGGTCGCGTTGCAGGTTGCGCCGCCACGGCGGCGGCACAGCGGCCTCCTGGGGCTGCGAGGGCTTGGCCCAGATGGTCTCGCGCAGGCGCTGGTGGAATTCACCCAGCGTGAGCGGGTGCGCATCACGGTCTCGGGTCTTGTCGATGTTGTCCAGCAGCCGGTCGGCCAGGCTGTCGGCCATGAGATCGCTCAGCACGCTGCGTTGCAGCACACCCAGTTGCACCGCGGCGGAAAAGTCGGTGGGTGACACACCGCCACCGGGGAAGAGGCTTTCGCTGCGTTCCAGGTAGTCAGGGGCCAGACGGCGCTGCAGGGCTGCGGGCAGGTGGATGCTGCGTGGCGACAGGATCTGGTCCAGCAGCAGGGTCAGCGCCGCGCGCTGGGTGTCCGAGGGCAGGGGGTCCAATGCATCGAGCCCGCTGGCGGCGGTGCCCCGGCGCGTGATCAGGCCGCCGATCTGGCGGGTCAGGATGTCGGCCGTGCGCTCGACATCGCGCAGTGCATAGCCCACGCGTCGGCGCAGCACGGCGGCATCGTCGGTGGGTGACAGGTGCGCGGTGGTCTGCCGAGCGATCAGGTCACGCGCGATGGCCAGGCGGGTGCGCGCGAAAGCCACTGGGTCGCGGCCCAGGTCGAATACCAGCGCCTCGGGGTCCAGACCCAGGGCGTTGTCCTCGTCGGTGCCGTAGGCCAGGGCATAAGCCTGCTTCGGGTCGGCGCTGCGACGCGCGATGGCGTCCAGCTTGGTTTTCTCTTCGGCGGGCGTGCCGGCGAGTGGCTTGTACGCGTACTCGATGGCCCAGTAGTCGTATGGCCCCAGCGTGGTCTGGAAGGGCGTCACCGGAGGCTGGCCGGGTGCACTCATGTTGATGGCCGCGTAGTCCATCACCGAGGCGCTGTTGCCATCACGGGCCGTGAGCTTGGCGTCGAGCAACTGGGCCGGGGTGCGCCAGCGTGAAGCCTTGAAGTTGTGACGCAGGCCCAGCGCGTGGCCGACCTCGTGCATCGTGGTGTCGCGCAGGTAGGCCAGCACGAAGGATTTCACCTCGGCACTGTCGGGCGGCAGATCGCCGGGCACATCGTGGGTCAGCGCCCAGACATCCAGGCCATAGGCCATCTGCTCGGCAGCGAGTTCGGCGTGGTCGCAGCGGTCTTCGGCGGGCACCCAGGTGCTCGAGGCAGGGCCAGGAGGCACTGTTTCAACGGGCGATGCGGCCAGCGGCTTTTCGCCCGGATCACTGAACAGCTGGCTGCGGATCGCACGGATGGCGCGTGTGGAAAGGCTCTCCAGCGCGATCTCGGCCGTGAGGATCTCGCCGGTGCGTGGATCGACATGCGACGGCCCGATGGCGCCGAAAGTGGGCTGCGCGTTGGTCATCCAGCGCACCATGGCCTGGCCGTTGCCGACGATGTCTTGCGGCAGCTCGGCGGTGGCGTCACGCACCTGGATGGCGTTCTTGAAACCGATGGCCTCGAAGGCCGAGTTCCAGGCCAGCACGGCCTCGCGGATGGTGGGGCGATAGTCGTCCGGGATGTTGCGGTCCAGCCAGAAGACCAGTGGGCGCACAGGTTCGGACAGCGGGGCCTGCGGATCCTTCTTCTCCAGCCGCCAGCGGTTCACGTAGCGGATGCGTGGCGTGCGGGCCAGGTCGTTGGTGAAGTCGGCCACCGTCGAGGTGAAGTGGCCGATGCGGGCATCGGCCAGGCGTGGCGCCATGGGCTGGGCGGGCAGGGGGCTCAGCGTGTACTGCACCGACAGGAAAAGGCTGCGCGGATCGGGCAGCGCGGTCGGGATCGAGGGCTGCGGCCCGGCCGATGGCGATGCAGACGTGAGCGAGCCCGTGGCGTAGTGCTGCTGCATTTCGAGCAGCAGGCCTGAGGGCGTAGCGCGCGCTTGCGTCACGCCGCTGTTGCGTGCATCGAGCGCATAGCCTTGCCGGAAAGTGCGCTGCAGTTGCAGGCCGAGGCCCAGCAGGTCACCCGACATCAGGCTGGACAGTTCGACCAGCACCTTGTTGTCGGAACTGCGCGGCTGGCTGGCCACCGTCACGCTGGCCAGCAGGCTGGGCGAGAAGGCATCCTGCACGGCCAGGGCCTGCGGTGTACCCGGTGTCGCGGTGAAGCTCGCGTTGATGGCGATCAGTTGCACTTGCTGGTTCACGCGCCGGAACTCCACCCACTGGGGACGGCCGATCTGAGCATTGCGGCTGGCCAGCAGGCCGCCGAAGAAGCCGCCTTCACCCAGGCCGGTGCGCAACTTCGGGGACAAAAAGAAAGGCCTGCCGAAATCCGCGGGCGCAAGCTCTACCCAGACCTTGTCCTGTTTTTTCCAGAGGGGCAGCACGCCATCGATGCGGTCCGCGCCGCGCGTCACCGTCTCGAAAGGCGGCGCCTGACCAGACGATGGCACCGGCGTGGCTGCACCGGGTGGCGTCAACAGGCTGACCTGTGCCGGTACGCCCGCCGGCAGCCCCGAGACGGCCACGGTGGCTGGCGCAGGGGCGGGGGCCTGGTTGGACGTCCACTCCGACCAGCTCTCCTTCAGAGGCTGCACGATCGCGCAGCCACTCAACCCCACGCAGGTGGCGACCGTCGCCAGGGTGTGGAGACGGAAAAAGCCCCGGGCGCGGGGGGGCAGGGAACGGCTACCTGACATCGATGTGATGGATGCTTGGATCGAATCTGGCGTACCCGGCGGGATGAAGCACGCCCCTTCACCTTACCACCACCCGAATACCTCCTGATGGGGGATGAAAAAACCGGCTGGGGCGTAGGCCCTCAGCCGGTTGTGGTGTTTGACGGGTGAAGCCGCGCTCAATGCGCCGGCGGAATGAACCAGTCCTTGATGAAGTGCAGCGCTGGCGTGTCGTTGACCAGCAGCGGGCCGAAGGCCACGATGGACAGGCCCACCGTCATCACCGCCAGCGGCAGGATCCAGCGCTCGTAGCGGCGGTAGAAGCCCAGGTGCTTGACCTCGCTGTCGGCGGTGTTCACCTCGGTCTCGCCGATTACCTGGCGCGTCAGCAGCTGGTTCAGCGCCACCGGGGGCAGCAGGTAGCCCAGCTCGAAGGCCACCAGCACCATCATCCAGAAGTGCACCGGGTCGATGTTGTTGGCGTAGGCGATCGGGGCCAGCGTGCCCGAGACCAGCAGCACCGCGCCGAACGGGTCCATGATCATGCCCAGGATCACCTTGACCACCACCAGGAAGGCCATCGCCGTCCAGTGGTTCTCGAACACCTTGGGCGCCAGGTTCATGATCTCCGAGCGCTCGATCACGCCGCCCATGGCCAGCGACAGGGTCATCAAGGACAGCAGCGCGCCGATGTGGCCGATGGTCTCGTTGGTGGCGAAGCGGATGGACGACTCCACGCCGCTTTGGCGGTGGCTGGCGTAATCCGGCGTGATCTCGGCCTTGCCCTTGTTGAGGATCTTGTCGAACACCAGGATCAGGATCATCAGCACCGGCATGATCGTCGGGGCGGTGATCTCGTTGAGCTTGGTGTCCAGCGCGAACTCGTACAGCGCCACGATCACGGCCACCACGGCCACGTAGGGGATCAGCGGCACCAGCTCGCGCAGCGTGGCCGGGATGGCCACCGAGGGCGCCTCGATACGGGCACGCTCGGTGCGCAGCATCTGCGAAGCCAGGAAGAACAGCGTGGACGTCACCAGGAACACATAGAAGCCCCAGTGGTACAGGCCGTTGGTGGTGACCTGCTTGTTCAGCGCCGCGATCAGCACCACCAGCAGGCAGGGCCGCAGCACCACGCCCAGCGAGCCGGACATGGCCGTGGCCGCCAGCGCGAACTGGCGCGAACCACCGGAGGAACGCACCTCGTGGTAGATGATGCCGCCGGCGGCGATCACGAAAATACCAGACGCGCCGGTGTAGGCCGTGGGCACGGCCGCGGCCAGCAGGATGATGTAGGTCAGCAGCTGCGGCGAGAGCTTCCACGGGCGCAGCGTGTTCATGAACAGGTCGACGATGCGGCTCTGCTTGAGCAGCATGCCCGCCCAGATGAACAGGCCCAGGTTCATGAAGATGCTGGGCAGCTCCATCAGCTGGTTGATGTAGATCGCCAGGCCGGCCGGGTGGCCGTGCAGCAGGAAGTACACGCCCGAGATGATGGACATCTGCGCGAACAGCGGGATCGACAGGAAGGCCAGGCCCCAGGTGCCCTGGCCGTGTGGCGACTTGGGGCACAGGATCGCGCGTTTGAGGTTGATCAGCAGCAGCGTGGCGAACAGCGCCATCCACAGCCAGTGGATCAGTTCGTGCTCGATGGGCACGCCCGAGCCCTGCAGGATCTGGTAGTAGCGCACGCAGGAGTACAGCAGCAGGCCCGAGCCGATGGACATGGCCACCGAGCCCAGCCAGTAGTCACGGCTGAAATGGCCGGGGCGGATGCCGATGTGGTGAAAGCCCAGCGTGGTGGTGATGGCGGCGATGCCCACCATCAGCAGCAGGATCAGCGGGCGGTTGCTGGTGCCCAGCTCGAACAGCGCGAAGAAGCTGGTCTCCAGCATCCGGTAGGCCTTGACCTGCGGGGTCTG
>DXIO01000005.1 GCA_019112875.1 Candidatus Aquabacterium excrementipullorum | reverse complement strand
AAGACGGCGGCGGCGCGACCGCCAGCAGCACTGGCGGCGCTTTCGGCTCGTTCTGATCGCCGTTCTGATCGCACCGGGCGCTGAACGGATGCTGCTGATCGCCGGTGGTCTGGGCGACCCCAGCCTGCACGCCCTGGCCGAGGCCGCCCAGGCCCTGGGCCGGCCCTGGGTCGATCTGCGTGTGCCCACCGGCAGCAGCCCGCCCTTCCACTGGGATCTGGACACCGATCCCGCGCCGCCAGGCCCTGGCACGGCGTCCAGGCTGATCCCGCCCTGGGGCGACGGCCCGCTGCCACGCGGTGCCTTCATCCGCCAGGATGTCTTCGCCGCACTCGACGACCGGCGCCCCGAGGTCGGCACGCGCGCCCTGGGCTGGTACGCCGCCGTGCAGGGCTGGCTGCTGGCCCACCCCGAGGTGGCGCTGTTCAACCGCGACATCACGCCCGTGCCTTTCAACAAGCCGGCGGCCCTGCTGCGCGCCCGCGCGGTCGGCCTGCCCGTGCCGCCCACCTGGGTCAGCAACGATGCTTCGCGGCTGGGCCAGCGCCTGTCCGAGGCCTGCATCGCCAAGCCCGTGGCCGGTGGCGGCCTGTGCCAGACGCTGGACGAGGCCCTGCGCGATGCGCCCAGGCCCGCGCAAGGCCAGGCCCCTTTCCTGGCCATGCCCGCGCTGGTGCAGCCCCGCCTGGTGGCGCCCGAGTTGCGCATCTTCGTCATCGGCGCGCAGACCTTCGCCTTCGAGGTGCGCAGCCCCTCGCTCGATTACCGCGCCCTGCAGGACGCCGACGTGCAGGCCGTGCCCGTGCCCTCGCGCGCGGCCCAGCCCCTGCACGCGCTGATGCGCGAGTTCCGCATGGACTTCGGTGCCGCCGACTTCAAGACCGACCCCGACAGCGGCGAGCTGGTCTTCCTGGAGCTCAACACCTCGCCCATGTTCGCGCGCTTCGATGCGGCCTGCGGCGGCGCGCTGTGCCGGGCCATGGTCGAGCACCTCACGGCCGATCATTGAAGCCCTGATCGCCTCAAACCCCCGCATTCAAGGGGGTTCCCAAAGCCATCTCCGCACACAAACCGGCTCCACCTGAGCACAAACCCGAGGGCCGCTTTCAGGGCCCTTCTGGATACTGGTTCGCAGTGCCACGCAAAGTCCTCGGGACCTTTCAAGATGCTGTCACTGCAAGAACAGGCCGGCCTGGAAGACCAGGTCCGCGCCGCCCGGTTGCGCATGCTGCTGGACCACGTCGAGGTGGCCCTGCTGGCCTCGGGCGTGTTCGCGGCCGTCGTCGCCTGGCTGATCCACCACATGGTGCCGGAGGCCCGGCTGTGGCCGTGGCTGGTGCTCAAGCTCATCTGCCTGGTGCCGCGCCTGGCGCACGCCAAGTGGCTGTCGCGCCGCGTGGGTGATGCCGATGTGGACATCCCCAAGGCCCGTCGCCTGATGCTGGCCTTCATCGCGCTCGACAGCCTGGCCTGGGGCGCCGCGGGCTGGTGGCTCACGCCGCTGCACCACCTGGACCTGGCCGTGGTCACCCTGAGTTCGCTGATGGGCCTGGCCGCCATCGGTGCCTTCATGAACTCGGTGGACACGCGCGCCGTGGCCTGCTTCATGCTGCCCATGCTGCTGCCCAACGTCGCCTTCGTGCTGTGGCGCCAGGATTCGCTGGGCCTGTTCGGCGCGGCTTCCATGCTGGGCTTCCTGGGCGTGATGATGCTGGAGACGGTGCGCAGCCAGCGCCGCGTCACCGAGCTGCTGCGCCTGCGCTTCATGCACGAGCACGTGGCTGGCGAGCGCGCCCGCGCGCTGGAGCAGGCCCGCCACCACAGCGATGCGCGCAGCCGCTTCCTGGCCACCGTGAGCCACGAGATGCGCACGCCGCTGCACGGCATCCTGGGCTTGGCCCGCGTGCTCCAGCAGGACAAGCCCCGCGCCGACCAGCGCCAGCGCCTGGCCCTGATGGCGCGCTCCGGCGAGCACCTGCTCACCGTGATCAACGACATCCTCGATTTCTCCAAGATCGAGGCCGGCCGCATGGGCATCGAGTCACGGCCCTTCGATTTGAACGAGGTGCTCGACGAGGTCGTCGGCGTGTTCCAGGTGCTGGCCCAGCGCAAGCAGGTCAGCCTGCGCCAGTTGCGCCACTGGGAGGGCGACTGCCCCGTGGTGGGCGATGCCGCCCGCGTGCGCCAGGTGCTCAACAACCTGCTGGGCAACGCCGTCAAGTTCACTGACCACGGCAGCATCCAGTTGATCGCGCGCCGCCATGCCGATGGCGTGGTCGAGCTGCAGGTGCGAGACACCGGTGCCGGCATCGCCGAGGCCGACCGCGAGCGCATCTTCGACGCCTTCACGCAATCGCATGCGGCCTCCAGCGCGGTGCTCGACCGCCAGCACGGCGGCACCGGCCTGGGCCTGTCCATCGCGCGCCAGCTGTGCCGGGCCATGGACGGCGACCTGGTCTGCGACAGCGCCGTGGGTGTGGGCTCGATCTTCAAGGCCACGATGCGCCTGGCGTCGCAGGCCGCCGATGACCGTGCCGTGGCACCTGCCGACACCGCACATGGCGAAGGCAGCCTGGCCGGCCTGCGCGTGCTGCTGGCCGAGGACAACCCCGTCAACATCCTCGTGGCCGAGGCCGTGCTGGGCCACCTGGGCTGCGCGGTGCACACCGTCACCGACGGGCAGCAGGCCGTGGCCTGGCTGGCGCAGCAGCCCGCCTGCGACGTGGTGCTGATGGACTGCGCCATGCCCGTGATGAACGGCCTGGAGGCCACGCGGGAGATTCGCCGCCATGAGCAGATGCAAGGGCGCGCGCGCGTGCCGATCATCGCGCTCACGGCCAACTCCCTGCTCGACGAACGCGCCCAGTGCCTGGACGCCGGCATGGACGAGCACCTGCCCAAGCCCTTCGGCCCCGACGACATCCGGGCCGTGCTGGAGCGGGTGTTGCTGCACCGCGCCGTCAACGCCTCGTGACGCGCCCTTGAACACGCCGTTACCGCCTCAGCGCTGAACGGCGTCCGCTTTGCGTTGCACAATGCCCCGGGGCCTTGAGCGCCCCACCCCAGACACCACAAGACCCACCCCGAGGAGACACCCCGTGAGCCCGAAGACGACCTTGTGCGCGGCCGCCCTGCTGGCGCTGCTCGCCCCGCTGGCCCAGGCCAAGCAACGCCTGTGCATCTACGACCCGCTGGGCACCACCGGCGAGGGCTACAGCGCCGCGCGTGACTACGTCATCGCCATGCAGCGCCACGGCGTGGACCTGGAGATCAAGGCCTTCATCGACGAGCGCGTGGCGGTTGAGGATTTCCGCACCGGCCAGTGCGATGCCGTCAGCGCCACGGGCCTGCGCACGCGTCCCTTCCTGTCGTTGTCGACCGCGCTCGATTCGATCGGCGCCTCGTCCATCGTCAAGCACGGCAAGCTGGACCTGCCCGCCAGCTATGAGGTCACGCGCCGCTTCATCCAGACCCTGAGCTCGCCCAAGGCGGCCGAGCTGATGACCGCCGGCAACTACGAAGTCGGCGGCATCATCCCGCTGGGCGCGGCCTACGCCTTCGTCAACGACCGCAGCATCAGCACGCTGGAGGCCGCCGCCGGCAAGCGCGTGGCCGCCATGGACTACGACAAGTCCCAGGCCGCGCTGATCCAGCGCGTGGGTGCGCGCCCCGTGGCGGCCGACGTCACCAACTTCGGCACCATGTTCAACAACGGCAACGTCGACGTCATCATCGCGCCGACCATCGTCTACAAGCCGCTGGAGCTGTACAAGGGCATCGGCACCAAGGGCGGCGTCTCCAGCTTCCCGCTGACCATGCTCACCTACCAGCTGATCCTCAAGAAGGACAAGTTCCCCGAGGGCTTCGGCCAGAAGTCGCGCGACTACTGGTTCGCCAACTACGAGCGCGTGATGCAGGTGGTGGCCAAGTCCGACAAGGAAGTGCCCGCCAAGCTGTGGATGGAGCCCAGCCCGGCCGATGCCGAGCGCTATGTGGTGCTGATGCGCGACGGCCGCATCGACATGGCCGAGAAGGGCTTCTACGACAAGAAGGGCCTGAAGCTGGTCAAGAAGATCCGCTGCAGCGTGTACCCCGAGGCCGCCGAGTGCGCACAGGACACGGAAAACTGGGGCAATTGAGCGCGGCAAGAGCTGGCTCTGCCAACGAAAACGCCCGCGTCACGCGGGCGTTTTTCATGGGGCCGCCAGCTCAGGGCCGGCAGGCCCAGGCGCGGGGATCAGCCCAGGGCCTTCAGGTCGGCATCGACCTTCTGCAGCAGTTCGTCGGTGATCAGGCCACCGGAGAACTTGGCCACCATCGACAGGGCGAAACCCTTGCCCATGGCGATTTGCGGGTGGGTGGAAATGCCGGGCAGGTGCTTTTCCAGGATGGCCTTGGTTTGTTCGTTGTCCAGCAGATCGCCGAGTTTGGATTCGATCGAGAAGCTCATGGATTGTCTCTTCAGAAATGGTGGTGGATGAAACACGCGGACAGCCTGGAGCTTCCTGCGCAGTCGCAAGCATAACTCGCCTCGCGCTCAGTTCAAACGGACGTTGGAGCGCCTGGCGGGCAGGGGTTTGAGCCGTTCGGCGGGGTGCGGAAACCACTTGCCGCAAACTCGAAATCACTGCCCCCGAAGCAGCACCGCCAATGCACGAAACCGTGCAGGCGCTGTGCACTTATCCCCACCAAGCCAGGAGCGATAGCCATACCCTCGTGTTTGTCAAGAGCTGCCTGCAGCGCACGGGCGTGTGTCGCAAGTGATTGATTTGATTGATGAAATTGTCGTGTTGCAGTCAATTCGTATTTCGGGGAAACCCCCAATTCGTCACAAGCTGCATGAACAGCCCCAACGTTTCCCACAAAGTTATCCACAGGCTGTGGATGACGTTCGAGTCCAATCGAATCAAGCACTTAGGGGCCATTGCTGGCTCACGACTTTGAGGCTGCTTGCTAACTCGCCAGTGATCCGGCGTCGGCGCGTGTCGCGCTCATGGAACAATGGCGGCCGCGTCGGTGCCGAGGCGCGATGGCTGGCCTGTCAGGGTGTTCGGCCAATTCGTGAAGGACTACACACCCTGTAGGACAAATGGAAACTAGGGTAAATACCTAAATTTGCGGTTCCGGGCTTCGGTTATCCCCATCTTGGACATCCCGGGGTGCCCTCAGACGGTGCGCCACTCCGGGATTGCAGAAACACCCGCAAAATGTGCTAAGTGATTGATTTATATAGAGCGAACGGCCGTGCTCAAATCTGAGGCAATCTAGCCCAAACGACCATCTGACAAGCATTTAGCGCGTGTTTGCAAGCCTTGCCCACAAAGTTATCCACAGACCCCGGGGATAAGGGGGAAGCCCCCTTGGATCAAGCACTTAGCGCTCTCTTTTCATCGGTTTGTAGGAATAACGGAGACAAGAAGCAGGTGTCCATGAAGTCCCGTCAACCGGCCTTGAGCCTGGCCGCCGACGCTGCACCGGAAGGCGCGCCCCAGGTCCGCGTGCGCGTGCTGGTCGAAGCGCCTCAACACAGTGGCCTGACGGGCCCGCTGGACTACCTGGCGCCCGAGGCCCTGCCACCCGGCACGGTGCTGCGGGTGCCGCTGGGGCGGCGCATCGTCACCGGCGTGGTGTGGGACACGGCGGCAGCCGAGGGCGAGCCGGCCTGGGCCGACGATCAACTCAAACCGGTGGTCGAGGTGCTGCCCGACCTGCCACCCTTGCCCCTGATCTGGCGGCAACTGGTGAAGTTCGCGGCCACTTACTATCAACGCAGCCTCGGTGAAATGGCGATGATGGTGCTGCCGCCCGAACTGCGTCAGCTTGATGCCGTGCAGTGGGGCCGGCGCCTCAAACGCCTGACCAAGGCCTTGGCCAAGCCGCCCGAAGACAGTGCCGTGCCGGAAGCCCTGCCCGAGCCCACGCCCGAGCAGCAGGCCGTGCTGGCGGCGCTGGCCCACCCGCCAGCAGATGCGGCCTCGTCCACCTACCTGCTGTGGGGCAGCACCGGCAGCGGCAAGACCGAGGTCTACCTGCGGCAGGCCGACCGCGCCCTGCAGGCCGGCGGGCAGGTGCTGCTGATGGTGCCGGAGATCAACCTGACACCCCAGTTGGAAGCCCGCGTGGCGGCGCGCTTCGCCGGGCGCAGCATCGTCTCGCTGCACAGCGGCCTGACGCCGGCCCAGCGCCTGCGCCACTGGATGCTGGCCCACCTGGGCCTGGCCGACATCGTGCTGGGCACCCGCCTGGCCGTGTTCACGCCCATGCCGCGCCTGGGCCTGGTGGTGGTCGATGAAGAGCACGACCCGTCCTACAAGCAGCAGGACGGCGCGCGCTACTCCGCGCGTGACCTGGCCGTGTACCGGGGCCAGCTGGAGAAGGTGCCGGTGCTGCTGGGCTCGGCCACGCCCAGCCTGGAGACCTGGTTCAACGCCCTGCCCCAGGCCGAAGGCGGCGCGGGCCGCTACCAGCGCCTGACCATGCCCTCGCGCGTGGGCCAGGGCAGCATGCCGCGTGTGCGACGGCTGGACCTCTCACGCGAGCCCAAGCCGCGCCCCGGCCAGGAGGCGCCGCCGCTGGCGCAGGCGCTGCTCGATGCCATCGGCGAGCGGGTGGCGCGTGGCGAGCAGAGCCTGGTGCTGCTCAACCGGCGCGGCTATGCGCCCGTGCTCCAGTGCAGCGACTGCGGTTGGAAAAGCGAATGCCCGCAGTGCAGCGCCTGGCGCGTCTTCCACAAGGTCGACCGCACCCTGCGTTGCCACCACTGCGGCCTGACCGACCGCGTGCCGCGCGCCTGCCCCCACTGCGGCAACCTGGACATCCACCCCGTGGGCCGTGGCACCGAGAAGCTCGAAGAGCAGCTCGCCGCCGCGCTGCCCGAAGCGCGCGTGGGCCGCATCGATGCCGACGTGACCAAGCTGAAAGGCGCGCTGGAAGACAAGCTGGCCAGCGTGCACGCGGGCGAGGTGGACATCCTGGTGGGCACGCAGATGGTGGCCAAGGGGCACGATTTCCGCCGCATCACGCTGGTGGCGGCCGTGAACCCGGATGCGGCCTTGTTCGCCAGCGATTTCCGCGCGGCCGAGCGCCAGTTCGCGCTGCTGCTGCAGGCGGCGGGCCGGGCCGGGCGCGATGCCAGCGTGGCGCAGGGCAGCGAGATGTGGGTGCAGACCTGGCACCCCGATCACCCGCTGTATTCGGCGCTGGCCCGCTACGACTACGAATCCTTCGCGAAGCAGCAGCTCAAGGAGCGCGAGAGCGCGGGCCTGCCGCCCTATGCCCACCTGGCCATGCTGCGCGCCGAAGGCAAGACGCAGGAGGCCGCGCAGGGCTTCCTGGAAGACGCGGCCAGGCTGGTGGAAGAACTCGCCGCCGAGCTGGGCGGCATCCTGCTCTACCCGCCCGTGCCCACGGCCGTGCAGCGCGTGGCCAACATCGAGCGGGCGCAGATGCTGATCGAGGCGGGCTCACGGCCGGCCTTGCAGCGCCTGCTGTCCCGCTCAACGGAGCGCTGGCTGGCGCTGGCGCATCAACACCGCCCACGCGGACTGGTCCGCTGGGCGGTGGACGTGGATCCGCTCGCGATCTGACCGACGATCCGGCTCGAGGCCGGACCGCGTGGCGTGCTCAGCCCAGCAGGGCTTCCATGCCTTCGCACAGCTCGCTCATCGGCGGCATGTCGGCGAGGAACTTCTTGGGATCGAGCTTGAGCGCGGCGGCCACTTCGGCCGGCACGGTCGCTTCCAGTTCGCCCGCGTTCAGGCCGTTGTGCTCGGCACGGGCACGCCAGGCGGCCAGGTGCAGGATGGCGGCGGTCGCGTCCACCGGCTTGGAGGCCAGCGGCTCGGGGAAGTTGGCGATGGCTTCCACGAAGGCCGACGGGAACTTCCACTGGCGGGCCAGCTCGGCACCGACGGTGGCGAAGTTGTAGCCGAACGAGGCCTTTTCCATGTCCAGGCGGCGCGGGTCCATCGGGCCGGCCTGCTTGTCCAGCTGCAGCATCGGCTCAGGCATGCCGGCGTGCATCACCAGCTGGCCGATGCTGTGCATCATGCCCACAGTGAAGGCCAGGTCGGCGTTGTGGCCGGTGGTCTTGGCCAGCCAGCGCGACACCACGGCGGCGTGCAGGCTGTATTTCCAGAACTTGCCCAGGTCCATGCCCGGCATGGCCTTGAAGCCGCTGGTCAGGCCCGAGCTGATCACCAGCGTGCGCACGGTGACGAAGCCCAGCATCATCACGGCGTCGTCGACGGTGCCCACGGTGCGGGAGACGTGGTAGTAGGCCGAGTTGGCCAGGCGCAGCAGGCGTGCGGAGAGCACCGGGTCGGCCTGGATCTTCTTGGAGATCTCGTCGATCGAGATGTCCTCGGCGTTGAAGCTGTCGATCAGCTCGTGGACGATCTTGGGCACGGCCGGCAAGGCCTGGGGTTGCTTGAATAGCGCTTCGAGCTGCATGAGTCAGCCTCCAAATTGATGAAACCATTACCGCCACCGATCCCCCGCAGGACGTGGCAGAGTTCACTGAATATCGACCCGCCGGGATCACGACTTGAGGATCTCAGATGGCGGGAATTTCAAGCGACGGAATAAAGGGTGCGAAACCGCACAGTTTCATGAACCACGAACCCACCCCTTCAGCGGCCGGGCCCATCACGCGGCGCGGCCTGGGCCAGGCGCTGGCGCTGGTCATGGCGCTGGGCCTGCCGGCGGCTTGGGCCCAGCTGCCCGCGCGCAACCTGCTGGTGTCGTGGCGGGTGGTGTCCTCGGTCGATGCGCAGGAATCGCGCGCCGGAGTGCGCCAGGGCGGCCTGGTGATCGACAGCCGCAAGGGCGTCATGGGCGTGGGCGGCCAGGGCGGTGTGGAACTGTCCACCCGCCAGTTGGCGCGCGACCAGCAGACCCACCAGCAGATCCTGGTGCTCAACGGCCGCAAGGCGCGGCTGGACCTGCGGCAGCAGCGGCCGATCACGCAGTGGCAGTGGGTGGCGCAACTCGGCACGGGCGGCACGGGCGGCTCGGGCACCTCGGGCGGTCCGCAGGGCGGCCAGCAAGGTGTGCAGCCCCAGGTCGGCCTGATCGCCCAGACCCAGTGGGTGGACGCCGGCCAGGGGCTCACGGCCACGCCGCGCTGGTCCGGGGGCAAATCCGCCACGGTGGAGCTGGAGGCCGAATCGTCCGCCCAGCCCGACCGCCCCTTCACGCAGGATGCCCAGGGCACGCCGCCGCCGCGCCTGGTGGTGCAGACCGCCTTGAACGTGCCGCTGGGCGAATGGGTGCCCGTGGCCCAGACCAACCGGCAAGAGGAAGTGCAGCGCCGCGGCATGCTCAGCACCCAGAGCGTGAGCAGCGACGACCAGGCCGTGCTGGAGATCCGTGTCAGCCTGCCCTGAATGACGGGCACCGGCCGCGCGGGGACGCGCTACAGTCGCCCTTGCCGTTTAGTTCATCTGGAGACCGATTTCCCATGCCCACTCCCCTGGACAGCCTGAACCAGGCCACCCGCGCCCTGATCGAGAACGTCAAGCGCGCGGGCTTCCCGCCCATGAGTTCCCTGCCGGTCGACCAGGCGCGGCAGTCCTACCGCATGGGCGTGGGTGTGAGCACGATCCCGCCGGTGCAACTGCCCCGCGTGGAAGACTTCACCATCCCGGCCTCCGATGGGCATGCCATCCGTGCCCGCCTGTGGGCCGCCAGCGCCGAGGCCGGCCTGCCGGTGCTGCTGTACGTGCACGGTGGCGGCTTCGTCGTCGGCGGCATCGACACCTGCGAGGCCATGTGCCGTTCGATCGCGGCGCAAAGCGGCGTGGCCGTGGTCGCCATCGAGTACCGCCTGGCGCCCGAGCACAAGTACCCCGTCTGCCTGGACGACACCTGGGCCGCGCTGCAATGGCTGGCCAACCAGGGCCACACCCTGGGCCTGAATGGCAGCCGCCTGGCCGTGGCCGGCGACAGCGCGGGCGGCACCCTGTCGGCCGCCGTGTCGCTGCTGGCGCGCGATGCCGGCATCCCCGTGGCGCTGCAGGGCCTGATCTACCCTTCGGTGCAGGTGGGCGTGGCCACGCAATCGTTCAAGACCTACGCCTCGGCCGGCCTGATGCTGGACCAGGCCCTGATGAACTGGTTCGAGGCCCAGGCCACCGGCGGTGATCTGAAGGAAGCCTGGCACCGCCAGCCCCTGATCGCGCCCAGCCATGCCGGCGTGGCCCCGGCCTGGATCGGCCTGGCCGAGTGCGACCCGCTGGCCGACGACGGCCGCCTGTACGCCCAGGCGCTGGAGAAGGCCGGCGTGCCGGTGCAGCTCACGGTCTACCCAGGCACGGTGCACGACTTCATCAACATGGGGCGCTTCCTGCCGGAGGCGGCTGTGCTGCACACCGCGCTGGCCCTGGCCGTCAAGCGCGCGCTGCTGCCGGCCTGACAACCTTTCGTTGCACAGTGCACGGGTGATCCGGCACGGGCCTTGCAAGAACGGCGTCAACCGACGCTGTCATGAGTGCCCTGCCTTCACCCGCCCTGCTGGCCAACGGCCAGCCCCTCCGTGGTTCCAAGCCGCCCCTGGTCGCGCCCGAGCGCGTGGCCGAGGTGTGGCGCGACCGCCTGAACCTGCTGCTGGAATCCACCGGCGAAGGCGTGTTCGGCGTCGACATGCACGGCCTGTGCACCTTCATCAATCGCGCCGGTGCCCAGATGCTGGGCTACGCCCCCGAAGAGGTGCTGGGCCGCGACATGCACGAGCTGGCCCACCACACCCATGCGGACGGCCGGCACTACCCGGCGGCGCAATGCCCCATCTTCAACGCCTTCCGCGCGGGCGTGCCCTGCCGCATCGACAGCGAGGTGCTGTGGCGGCGTGACGGCACGGCCTTCGCGGCCGAGTACTCGTCCTACCCCATCCTCGACGAGGGCGTGGTGCATGGCGCCGTGGTCACCTTCGTGGACATCACCGCGCGCAAGCTGCACGAGGAGCAACTGCGCACGGCGCACGAACTGCTCGAACGCCGCGTGGCCGACCGCACCCAGGCCCTGAGCCGCGCCCTGGGCCAGCTGCGCGAGCTGCAGGCCCACATCGACCGCGTGCGCGAAGACGAGCGCACCCGCATCGCCCGCGAGATCCACGACGAGCTCGGCTGCCTGCTGGTCGGCCTGAAGATGGACGTGAGCTGGCTCGAGAAACGGCTGATTGACCAGCCCAACCTGCGCTGCAAGTGCCAAGACATGCGCGGCCTGATCGACACGGCGGTGGACAACGTGGGACGCATCATCACGGACCTGAGACCTTCCATCCTGGACCACCAGGGCCTGTGGGCCACGCTGGAGTGGCAGGCCCAGGATTTCGCCGACAGCGGCGAGCTGCGCTGCCTGTGGTCCATGGACATCGCACCGGGCCTGACGGCCCCCGAAGGCCCGCTGGCCACGGCCGTGTTCCGCATCTTCCAGGAGCTGCTGAGCAACGTGGCGCGCCACGCGCAGGCCACGCAGGTGGAGATCCGCATCAGCGCCACGCCCAGCGACATCACCCTGCTCGTGAAGGACAACGGCCGCGGCGCGCCGCCCAGCGCCTTCGAGAGCACCGATGCCTACGGCGTGATGGGCATGCGCGAGCGTGCCGGCCATTTCAAGGGCTGGCTGCACATCGACAGCCAGTTGGGCAGCGGCACCACCGTGATCCTGACGATGCCGCTCTACCAGGGGCAGGCCGTGCAACCGGTGGCGGGCGCAGGGGCCATGCCATGATCCGCGTGCTGCTGGTCGATGACCACCACATCGTGCGCCAGGGCCTGCGCCAGATCCTGGCCGACGAACCCGACCTGTGCGTGGTGGCCGAGGCCGCCGATGGCGTGGAGGCGATACGCCAGGTGCGCGCCTTCCTGGAGCCCGACCAGGGCCCTGGCCTGGACGTGGTGATGCTGGACATCGCCATGCCCGGCCGCGACGGCCTGGACGTGCTCAAGCAGCTCAAGGCCGAGTACCCGCGCCTGCCGGTGCTGATGCTCTCGACCTACCCGGACAAGCAGTTTGCCGTGCGCTCGCTGCGCCTGGGCGCCAGCGGCTACCTGCACAAGAGCGCCGACCCGGACGAGATGGTGGCCGCGCTGCGCAAGGCGGCCGGCGGCGGCCGCCACATCACCGCCAGCGTGGCCGAGGTGCTGGCCACGTCGATCAGCGCGCCGGCCGACCGTCCGGCGCACGAGAGCCTGTCCCAGCGCGAGGACCAGGTCTTCCGCCTGCTGGCCCAGGGCCGCTCGGTGAGCGCCATCGCCGAGCAACTGCACCTGTCGCCCAACACCGTGTCCACCTACCGCGCGCGCATCCTCGAGAAGACAGGCACGCGCAACGATGTGGAACTGGCCCTGTACGCCGTGCGCCAGCAGGTGGTCGTGCTGGCCTGAACACCGCGATGCCCCGTCGGCCAGTGCAGAATGCGGGTCGATGAACAACGATCAACGACAGAGGGACCTCTTCCCGGGCCTGTGGGGCGCTCTGTGGCTGGTGCTGGCCAGCCTGCTGGTCGAGGTGGTGATGGGCGCGCTGGTGTTCGACCTGATGCCCGACGCCGGCGATGCCATGGAAAAGGCGGCGCTGGCGCGCGTGCTGGCCAACGGGCTGCTGTTCACCGCGCTGCTGCACTACAAGCGCATGAGCCACGCCGAACTGTTCCACAGCGGGCCGGCCAGCCTGGTGTCGACCGCATCGCTCACCCTGCTGCCGGT
>DXIO01000034.1 GCA_019112875.1 Candidatus Aquabacterium excrementipullorum | reverse complement strand
CAGCATCGAAGAGAAATACCTGATGCTGCCCAACATGCTCAAGCAGAAAAAGTACGTGCGCTCGACCCATTCCGCCGTGTTCTGCGAGGTGAAGGTGGACGAAGACTTCGGCACCGTGCGCGTGACGCGCGTGGTGAGCGCCGTGGCGGCGGGCCGCATCATCAATCCGCAGACGGCGCGCAGCCAGGTCATCGGTGGCGTGGTGTGGGGCATCAGCCAGGCACTGCACGAAGAGACCCTGGCAGACCACGCGCTGGGCCGTTTCATGAACCACAACTTCAGTGAATACCATGTGCCCGTGAATGCCGACATCGAGGACATCGATGTGGTCTTCGTCGAAGAAGACGACCGCGTCGTGAGCCGCCTGGGGGCCAAGGGTGTCGGCGAAATCGGCTTGGTGGGCGTGGCGGCAGCCGTGAGCAATGCCATCTACCACGCCACCGGAAGGCGGGTCCGCAGCACCCCCATGACGCCGGACAAGGTGATGGCACCTTGAGCCGACGCCCGCAAACTCATGGCAGCCCATCCTGGCGCATGTTGCTGGACAACACCATCTGAAGGTCGGCGATGTCGACGGGCTTGACCAGATGAGCATCGAAGCCCGACTGCTTCGAGTGCTCTCGATCCCCATCCTGCCCCCAGCCGGTGAGCGCGATGATGGTGACCTGCTGCCCCCCATCGCGCTGGCGGATGCGGCGACAGGCTTCGTGGCCGCTCATGCCAGGCATCCCGATGTCCATCAGGATGACCTCGGGATGCCACTGTTCTGTGGCCTTGAGGGCCTCGGCGCCGTCATAGGCCGAACGCGTCTCGTGGCCTTCCAGCTCCAGCAGGGTCGCGAGTGACTGCGCGACATCCTCGTTGTCATCCACCACGAGGATTCGACGTGAGAGCGCCGATGCTGCAGGCGCTTGTGTCTGCACCGACTCCGCCAGCGCCACCTTCAAGGGCAGTTGCACACGGAATTCGCTGCCTTCGCCCAGCCCATCGCTGTGCGCCTGCACCGTTCCGCCATGCATCTGCACCAGTTGCCGCACCAGCATCAGGCCGATGCCGAGGCCGCCCTGGGCACGCTCCAGCGTCCGGTCCACCTGGGTGAACATCTCGAAGATTTCATCGAGCTGACCTGCAGGGATGCCCAGGCCGTTGTCCTTGACCACCACCTCGACGCTGCCGTCCGCCACAACGGCCCTCACCTCGATGTCGCCACCAGACGGCGTGTACTTGCACGCATTGGTGAGCAGGTTGCCGAACACCTGCGTCAGGCGGGCCGCATCGCCCACCAGCGAGACAGGCAGGTCGGGCAACACCACATGCAGCCGATGTCGCTGCTGATCCAGCACCGGCCGGCAGACATCGATGGCTTGCTGGATCACGGATTCGAGCAACAAGGGCTGCTGCCTCAGCTCCAGCTTGCCTCGGGTGATGCGGTTCACGTCCAGCAGATCGTCGACCAGCCGAACCAGCTGCAGCAATTGCCGCTCCATGACGTCGCGGGCCTTTCTCGTCAAAGCCGCATCGCCTTCGGCCCGCTTCTGCACCTCCAGCATGTTGCGCAAGGGTGCCAGGGGATTGCGCAGTTCGTGCGCCAGCATCGCCAGGAACTCGTCCTTGCGGCGGCGTTCCTGCGCGCGCTCCAGTTCTCGATGGTGGCGCTCGATCAGTTCGGCGGCCTGCCGCGCCAGCAGATCGATGTAGCGCAAGGCCTCCGGTGTCGGCCCCCCCGCCCAGCGGTAGTGGTTGTTGAGCATGCCCAGCAGACGGCCGTCGCGGCTGACCAGCGGCGTGCACTGGATCGAGCGGATCTCGTCTTCGACGACGATCTCCAGCCCCAGCGTGCCCTGCAAGCCTTCGAGCTTCTCCACATCGGGCACCACCAGACGCTGCACCTGCTTGGCCGCCTCGCCGCAGCTCGCATCCCAGCCATCCTCCAGGAAGTGCGCGACCAGCCGGGCGCCCAGTCCCTGGTGCACCACGATCCGCAGCGTCTTCTTGACGGGATCGAAGATCTGGATGTTGCCCTTGTCCGTGCCGGAGATGTCGGCCGCTGCCGCCAGGATCTTCTTGAGCAGCGGCTCGAACTCGCCCGGCCCCACCAGTTCGGCACTGAGTTCCTGCAGCCTGGCCAGCGCGAACACCTCGTTGCGCAGCCGGGCGGCCGCGCGGTCACGCTCGACGACGATGCCGGCGGCCAGCGCCCCGAACTCGGCGACGCGTCGCTCCCAGTCGTCGGGCTCACGCGCTTCGGAGAAGCACAGGAAGAAGGACCCCACCGCCTTGCCGCCCGGCCCCATGGCCGGGTAGGAGTAGCAGCCCCGGATGCCGTTGTCCAGGCACAGCGCGCGCCAGGGAGCAGCCCATTCCATGGAATGCTCGACATCCGCGCACATCACAGGGCGGCCCTGGTAGATGGCTGCGCCGCAGGTGCCGATGAGCGCCTCGCCGATGGGCAGGCCACGGATGGCGGCGGCAAACGATGGCGGGAAGTGCGACGAATAGCCCTCGCCCATGGCGCTGCGGTCATCGCTGGCCAGCAGCACACAGGCCCGTGTGCCGGGGCCAGCCGGCCAATGGCGTCGGTGAGCGCGTCGAGGCAGTCGCTCATCGGCGCGCCGGACGCGATCATCAGCAGCGCCGTACGTTGCTCTTCGTCCAGGCTGGCAGCGCGCTGGAGGTGCGCAGGCACTTGGTTCACAGGGTCTTCCCGTCATGGCTTCCCGTGAAGGCGTTGGCATGCTGGCCAAGCTCCGCAGGCATGAAGCACAAGGTGAACCGAGAAAACCGCTGAAGCGCGTGCAAGGCCGGTCCGGCGAACCTGCATGCTCGCACATATCTTTCGACAGACAAGTTGCGACTTGTATCTTGGTGGGAAGGCGTAGGCCTAGCCTGACGTCGTTTTAGGCACTCACCGTCACATGGTGCAAGGGCTGGCCCACTGCCAGGCTGCGCCCGCGTTCCTAGACTGCGGCCATGCATTCGGCGATGTCCGGCCGGTTGTGGAAGGAACATGGGTATGCCCAAGAACACCACGCACACCTCTCGCGCTTTGACGCTTCACCATGGCCTCACCCTGTGGGCCGTGGCCACGGCGGCCCTGCTGAGCGCCACCACCGCATGGGCAGCCGACACCGCGCCAGGCGACGCCAGTTCGCGCTACGAGCGCGAGCGCGCTGCCTGCACCGATGGCAGCTCACAGCAAGACCGCGCCACCTGCCTGAAGGAAGCCGGTGCCGCGCTCGACGAGGCGCGCGGCGGACGGCTCGGTGCCGGCCGCGCGCCCACGGACGCCAACGCCACGGCACGCTGTGCCGCGCTGCCCGCCAAAGACCGCAGCGACTGCATCGCCCGGATCCAGGGCGCGGGCACGACCAGCGGCAGCGTGAAGGAAGGTGGCATTTACCGCGAACTGGTCACCAAGACGCCCGCGGCCCTGCCTGCAAAACCGCAGGATTGAGGCCCGCAGCTGTGCGCCTCTCGGCTCACAGCTGAAGTTTGTTGTAGTCATGGCCGACCGTCCCATGCGTATCAGCGGGTCGAATGCTAGCCATCGGCTATTCAGACACCAAGGGATTTTTGTGAATGAATAGCTGAACGGCGCACATGTCGGGCGCACCGGCTCAGTGCTGCCTGTCGGCAGCCGGCATCGCCGCTGGATCCATCCAGAACGCGCCCCAAAGGTGGCCGTCGGGGTCGGCCAGGTCCCGGCCGTACATGAAGCCCAAGTCCTGCACCGGGTTCACATCGGCCAGCCCGCCCTGCGCCACGGCGGCCCGGTTCATCGCATCCACGGCTTCACGGCTGTCCAGGGACAGCGAGAGCATCACGCCGGTGGCGCCCTTGGGCGGCAGCGGCCGATCGGTGAAGGTGCGCCACTTGGCGTGCGTGAGCAGCATCGCGTGGATGGTGTCGCTCCACACCATGCAGGCGGACGTGTCGTCGCTGAACTGCGGGTTCTGCGTGAACCCCAGCTCGCTGTAGAAGGCGATTGAGGCCGGCAGGTCGGCGACGGGAAGGCTGACGAAAATCATCCTGGTCATGGCGGTTCCTTGGGTAGGTGGCGCCCGGAAAGGGGGCGCTCACCCACACGACGAACCAGAACAGCCAAATTCGACAGCCGGTCGATCTTTCAGCGTGTCGCCACGTGGTCCGATGCCGCGCGGGCACGCGAGCGACGCCGCCAGCCCACCACGGCAATGCCGGCCAAGGCCAAGGCCCAAGTCCCGGGCTCAGGCACCGCCAGCGTGAACCTGGAGGTGGAGACGACATCGCCTGCGATCCGGAAATCGACACGCCACTCGCCAGCGGTCGCCCCGGCAGGCAGGCGCAAATCACCGATCCACCATGCATAGCTGTACTGGGGTACGGACCACGCGTACTTCGCGTACTGCGAACCATCCGGCGCATACCAGGTGAAGTCGATCACATCGCCCGTGTGGGTGCCGAAGAAGTTCACCCAGGTGTAGACATGGCTGGGGTTGCGTGCATCGAAGGCCGCGGCCTCCCCTGGCCGATAGACAAGCTCGGTCAGGCTGGGGTTGTGGTCGGTCACGCCATGGTCCAGCACGCCCTTCACCGTGCCCGCATACGGCAGCGGATCGACCCACCATTTGGCAGGATCCTGGTAGGTGTCCACCACCTGGCCGTTCTCGAAGACCGCGAAGTGCAGGTGGGCGTCGGTCGACAAACCGCTGCTGCCGACCTGCGCCAACTGCTGGCCGGCCGACACCGTCTGCCCGACCGAGACATCGATGGAGCCTTTGGCCAGATGCAGGTACTGCGTGACCACCCCGTTGCCATGGTCGATGGTCACGTAGTTCGGGTTGTTGCCGCAGGCGTGCACGCGAGAGCATTCGTCGTATTCGCCGTCGTGCACCTCGATGACGGTGCCAGCCGCGGCTGCCTTCACCGAGACGCCCTGGTACATCGCCGCGAAGTTGGGCAGCGTGAAGTCGATCGCGTCATGCCCGTCGTAGGTGTAAGGGCCGCCCAGGTAATCCGAGAGGCCGGCGCCAGGCGTGTTGTCCACGTAGTTGACGATGGTCCAATCCTTGTAGGCCTCGCCACCGATGGGCGAAACGAACTGCAGCGCGTGGGCTGCGCCGGATGTCAACATCACGGCGGGCGCCACAGCGAGCCAATTCTGGAGCCAATGTCCTGCCATGCTTGTCCTCCGCTTGCGTCCACCAAAGTGTCCCGCGCGGCGGCACGAGGGGTCAATGCATCCGTCTCCCTAAGACTTGGGGGATTCAGTTGTCGCAGCAGGCATGCTTCACTTCACCTGGGCGATGAAGCCCGCCTCTCCAGATAAGCGATCGATGCCTCGGGCTGAGGCAGGCCTTCAAGGAAGGGCTGCTTCAATAAGCCAGCATTCCATGAAATCAGCCGTCTTGTGGATACGGAAGACTTGTCCTGGGCAAAACCGGGCAAGGGCAAGTTGCCATGCCCAAGCACGTGCTCGCCTGGGGCGGTCCGCGGACATTGACACACGCTGCCGTGCGACGCCAGCTCACCGGTTTGTCGCGTGACTCGGCGCCCCCCGGGGAGCACTACCAGGGAATCAATGGCCTGGCGGGACCCGCATGCCCTTCAACAATTGGCGCATGGATTCTTCGGCCAGTTCATTGTCGGCACGCAGCGGCCGCCCATCAGCGATCAAGCGTTTCACAAGGGCCAGCAACGGATCTATCTCGACAGGCTTGGCCATGAACGCGTCGTAATCCTGGAAGACGCGCTGGACCACCTCTTCGCTGGTGGCGCTCACAAAAACAAAGGGGATGTGAGCGAGGGCCGTATCCTGCCTGAGAGCTGTCCCAAATTCACCGCCGTCCATGATGGGCATCATGAAGTCGGAAAGTATCAGCGCGGGCTTCTCACCATCGCGCAACAGGTCCAGCGCCTGCTGGCCATTGGAGGCAGCAGCCACCCTGTAGCCCTCGGCTTCCAGTAGAAGCTGCAGTATCTCGGCGTTGCCATATTCGTCCTCGACGATAAGGACAAGTTTCATCGGGATAAGCTTTCATGTAGACAGCGAAGAATTGTCAGGTTCCGGAAGGTTGAAAGAAGATGTCCACCGAGGGCTCGCTGGCGCCGCCCCCCCGCACCTTCGTGATCGAGAGCACACGCTGATTGACCTGCCTCTCGCGAGAAGGATCCGGCTCAAAAGTGAACACATTGTCAAACCACCCTGTCACGCCATCGGCAAGTGGCGTTCCCGCGGCGACGGCCAGGGCGTGAGGATCTACCGTGAACAAGGATGTCACTTCACGCCGCCTCAATTCCATCAGCAAACGGCCCAGGAAACGGTAGCCGCGCTCCGGAAACGCCAAGGTGTCGGCGAGCCCTGCCACCCCGTCCACGACCAGGCGCCGGATCTTCAATTCATCGACCAGCCTCAGTAGTTTGTGGCCCATTTCATCCATGGATTCATCCTCATGGCCGAGATTCCTGATGGCCAGAGCGCCGGAGCTGATGGCAGCCTCGACTTCAAGGCCCATTTCAGATCCCAACCGTCGCAGATCTCCACTCAACTCGGTGCACGACAGCACCAGGCTGGAGGTGCTGGGGTTGGAGGCCGACGCAAATGCAAGCGCGAGCGTGGTTTTTCCTGAGCCAGTGTGCCCGATGACGACCGAAGCGCTGCCGGTGAAAAGCCCTTTGCCGCGCAGGACATTGTCCAGCGCGGGCAAGCCCGTGGAGATCACGCCTTTTCCAAGCTTCACATTGCCATCGCCCAAGGGCAAACTTTCCAGACGAGGGAAGAATTGGAGCCCTTGCGTCGATATGCAGAAGGTGTGCTGGCCCCGGATGATCTGGCTTCCCCGGAATTTGCGGACGTGCATTCGACGCTCCGCGCGCCAGTGAAAGCCGTGATCTTCAAACGAGAAGATGCCATCCACCATCGTCTGCTCGGCGCTCAGGGCGTTGCTGTTGCCACTGGTCAGGATGAGACAGGTGCACGACATGGCGCTGACCAGGCTTTGAAGTTCATGGACGAACTGGCGTACCGAATCATTCGTCATCGACTCCAGGCTGTCCACGACCAGACCGTCGATGACCAGCAACGTTGGCCGGTGACGCATGAGTTCGCCACGCAGCAGTCCGACAACGGCTTTCAGCCCCCCTTGATCCAGCTCTCGGTAGCCACTGACGTAGAAAACCTTGGCACTGACTTCCTGCTGATCAAAGAAGATCTGCTGCTCCATGTGCTGGAGCATGCGTGCATGCGACTCCGCCAGCATGGTGACATACAGTGTCCGCGCTTCGCGCCGGGCCAGCGTGTATGCGATCTGGTTGGCCAGTGTTGTCTTGCCGACGCCCGGCGGTCCCTCGAAAATATAGACGCCGCCTTCGAACAATCCCCCGTTGAGGATCTCGTCCAAGCCGTCGACAAGGGTGGGCAATCGTTTCATTCTGACTGAGGTGCTGAAATCAAGGATTGAGGGGGCCGCTCTTGGCGTTGTGGCTGTGTGAGACGGGTCCGCCCCAGGAGGGTTTGATTCTAGGGTGACTGCGGGCCTGCTCTTGCCGACGGCCCAGCCGCCGCAGCCTGGAGTTCCCTTTGGAGAAGGCAGCGGGGAACCCGATCAACCTCAGCCAGTCTGGGTCCAACTGTCCATCAACACCCTGCACTGCCCCCGCACCGTCTCCTTGATCACCGCCACCTCCTGCGGCCCCATGCGCGCCCACCCCAGCTTGGAGGCCAGGGTGCGCTGCGTCATCTGGAACACGATCAGCTGGCCCAGCAAGGTCGCCACGCGGATTTTCGTCATCGTGTCCTCGGCCTTCAGGCCGGTGATGCGCGACACCAGCTGCGCCGTCACCTCGCCGATGCGCGGCTTCACGCTCTGCTCCAACAGGTCGAACAGCACGCTGGGGCCGTGGCCTACCTGCTCATGGGTGATGAACAGGCGGCGCTGCTGCGCGTCCTGCGACAGCAGCATGTAGTCGGCCAGGTTGTCCATCAGTTGGTCGAAGGCCTGCAGCAGGGCTCCGCGGCTGGCTTTCGCATCGGCCAGCACGGTCTGCGCCCCGTCCAGCGCGGGCTCGAAATGCGCGGCCATGGTCTCGGCGATGAACTCGGCGCAGGCGCGGTACACGCCTTCCTTGCTGTCGAAGTAGTACTGCAGCGCCGGGGCGTTCACGCCCGCCGCCTTCGCGATCTCGCGGGTAGAGGCGCCCTCGAAGCCCCGCTCGCCAAACAGGCGGATGGCCGCGTCGATGATGCGGCGGCGGGTTTCATCGCCCCGGGCATAGCCCCCGTCGGCCCGGTGGCGGTGGGCGCGAGGCTTGTCGGTCATGGCGGCTCCTTCGTGTTCAGCGGCCGTTCAGTCACGGCTGATGATGAAAATATACCAGTTGACATATTTATATCAACTGGAAAAAGATAGCGACTGGAATAAATCTGAACGCAGTCCTGTCATGTCCGACACCAACTCCATGCCCTCGCAACCGTCCGCGCCCGCCCCCGCCAGCGCACCCCGCCGCAAGGGCAAAGGCCGGGCCGTGGCCCTGGCGCTGGGCGCGGTCGCCCTGGCTGCCGGCGCGGCCTGGGGCATCCACTGGTGGGTGTCTGGCCGCTTCATCGAAAGCACCGAAGACGCCTACCTGAAAGCCGACAGCGTCACCGTGGCGCCCAAGGTGGGCGGCTACGTGGCCGAGGTCTACGTCAAGGCCGACCAGGTGGTGAAGAAGGGCGATGCGGTGGTGCGTCTGGACAAGCGCCAGTACCAGGCCGCGATGGACCAGGGCCAGGCCACCATCGATGCCCGCCACGCCGACATCGCCCGTGTGCAGGCCGACATCGTGCAGGAGCAGGCCCAGGTGGAGCAGGCCCGCGCGCAGGAGCAGGTGGCCCGCCTGAACGCCCGCCACGCCCGCGACGAGGTCGAGCGTTACGCGCCCCTGGCCGTGAGCGGCGCCGCCACCGACGAACGGCTGGCCGAGCTGCGCAACCAGCGCGACCAGGCCGAGGCCAACCTGGCGGCCAGCTCGGCCGCCGTCAAATCAGCACAGGGGCGACTGGCCTCCAGCCAGGCCCAGATCGCGCAGGCCAATGCGCAGGTCAAGGCGGCCGAAGCGGCCTTGCGCCAAAACCACCTGGATGTGGACGACACCATCGTGCGCAGCGCCATCGACGGTCGCGTGGGCGACAACACCGTGCGCGTGGGCCAGTTCGCCCAGCCCGGCACTCGCCTGATGACGATCGTGCCCGTGCAGGACATCTACCTGGTGGCCAACTTCAAGGAAACGCAGATCGGCCGCATGCGCGCGGGCCAGCCGGCCACGCTGCATGTCGATGCCCTGCCCGGCAAGGATCTGCACGGCGTGGTCGAGAGCTTCTCGCCCGGCACCGGTGCGCAGTTCGCGCTGCTCCCTTCTGAGAACGCCACGGGCAATTTCACCAAGATCGTGCAGCGCGTGCCCGTGCGCATCCGCATCAAGGCCGATGCCGACACGCAGCGCGTGCTGCTGCCCGGCCTGTCCGTCACAGCCGAGGTGGACACGCGTGGCTCTGGTGACGCCAAGCCCGCTGCCACCGAGAACAACCATGGCTGACGTCACCCTGCCCTCACCCGCAGGCACCATGGCCCCTGCGGGCCGTGAGCCCAATGCCAACGCCAGCGACTGGATCGCCGTGGCCGCCGGCGCTTTAGGCGCGCTGATGGCCACGCTGGACATCTCCATCACCAACTCGGCGCTGCCGCAGATCCAGGGCTCGGTGGGCGCCACCGGCACCGAGGGCACCTGGATCTCCACCGGCTACCTGATGTCGGAGATCGTGATGATCCCGCTGGCCGCGTGGCTGACGCGCGTGTTCGGGCTGCGCAACTTCCTGGTGGGCAACGCGACGCTGTTCACGCTGTTCTCCATCATGTGCGGGCTGTCGCACAGCCTGCCGATGTTGATCATGGCCCGCATCGGCCAGGGCTTCACGGGCGGCGCCATGATCCCCACGGCGCAGACCATCATCCGCACCCGCCTGCCGCGCCACCAGTTGCCGGTGGGCATGACGATGTTCGGGCTGATCGTGCTGCTGGGGCCGCTGCTGGGCCCCGTGCTGGGCGGCTGGCTGACCGAGAACGCCAGCTGGCACTGGTGCTTCTTCATCAACGTGCCGGTGGGCGTGACGCTGGTGACCTTGCTGCTGGTGGGCCTGAAGGCCGACAAGCCGCACTACGACCAGTTCATCAAGGCCGACTGGCTGGGCATCGTCGGCCTGGCCGTGGGCCTGAGCACGCTGACGGTGGTGCTTGAAGAAGGCCAGCGCGAGCGCTGGTTCGAATCGAACCTGATCATCTGGCTGAGCGTGGCCTCAGCCTTGGGCATGGTGCTGGTGGCGCTGTCGCAGCGCTATGCCGAGAAGCCCATCCTGCGCCTGAGCCTGATGCGCAACAAGAGCTACGCCAGCGTGATCTTCATCGTGTTCACGGTGGGCGCGGGGCTGTACTGCGTGTCCTACCTGGTGCCGCAGTTCCTGGCGCTGATCGCGGGCTACAACGCGCAGCAGTCGGGCGCGGTGATGCTGCTGTCGGGCGTGCCGGCCTTCCTGATGATGCCGCTGCTGCCTCGCCTGATCAGCCGGGTTGATTTTCGCGTGCTGGTGATCGTGGGGCTGCTGGCCTTCGCGGGCAGCTGCCTGCTGGACATCAGCCTGACGGCGCAGAGCGTGGGGCATGATTTCACTTACTCGCAGCTGCTGCGCGGCGTGGGCCAGATGCTGTGCATGATGCCCCTGAACCAGGCCTCGATGGCCGCCGTGGCGCGCGAGGAATCGGGCGATGCGGCAGGTCTCTACAACATGGCGCGCAACCTGGGTGGCTCGGTGGGGCTGGCCGTGATCGGCACCTTCATCGACCGACGCAACGCGTTGCATGGCGACATGATCCGCGAGACGGTCACGCAGAACTCGGTGCTGGGCCAGGAGCGCATCAGCGCGATGGCCGCCAGCCACATGGCGCAGGTGGGTGACTACGCCCACGCGCAGATGCAGGCCCTGGGCCAGTTGGCACTGCAGGTTCAGCAGCAGGCCGCCGTGATGACCTACTCCGAAACCTTCTACGTGCTGGGCTGGGCGCTGCTGCTGTGCATCCCGCTGGCCCTGCTGCTCAAGACGCCCCAACCCGGCCAGACCGTGTCGGCCGAGGCGCATTGAGATTCCCCACCGAATTCCTGACGAGGCGCACCATGCCCGCTGACCTGATCACTGCATTCCCCCGCCAACCGCAGGCCTTGCGCCTGCTGCCACTGGCCGCTGTTCTGACCTTGGCCCTGGCCGGCTGTGCCGCTGTCGGACCGAACTACGAGGGGGCGCCCAAGGTGGCCTCTGATGCCACGCAGGCGGACCATTTCAACCGCGCTGACCAGGCCCAGGGCACCGTGAGCAACGGCCCCGCCGCCGCCCAATGGTGGCTGACGCTGAACGACCCGGTGCTGACCAGCCTGATCGACCAGGCGCTGAAGGACAGCCCCAACGTGCACGCCGCCCAGGCCCGCCTGCGCCAATCGCGTGCCGCCTTGAAGCAGCAGCAGGCCAATGAGCTGCCCAAGGCCTCGGCCTCCGCTTTGGGCATCGGTGTGCGCCAGGGCCCGGACACGGACGCGGCGCAAACGCTGCACCTGTACTCCGCTGGCTTCGATGCCAGCTGGGAGATCGACCTGTTTGGCGGCACGCGCCGCGCCGTGGAAGCCGCATCGGCCGAGGCGCAAGCCGTGCAGGCCGACCTGGCCGATGCGCAGGTGTCGCTGGCCGCCGAGGTGGCCCAGAGCTACGCCGGCCTGCGCGAGCAGCAGCAGCGCCAGGCCCTGCTGCGGCAGACGGCCACGGGCGACGAGCAATCGCTGGCCCTGAGCCGGCAGCGCCGCGAGCGCGGCGTGGCCCCCGCGCAAGAGGTGGAGCAGCGCCTGAGCCAGCTGGAAAGCACGCGTGCCTCGCTGGCCGAGGTGGCCGCACAGCTCAGCGCCTCGCTGGATCAGTTGGCCTTCCTGACAGGCCAGAGTTCGGGGTCGCTCGATGCCCGCCTGGCCGCGCCGCAAGGTGATGGGCAAGGCCAGGCGCAGGCCGCCCTGCCCGCATTGCCATCGACCGTGGCCGTGGGTGATCCGACCACCCTTCTCTCACGCCGCCCTGACATCCGCGCGGCCGAGCGCCGCCTGGCCTCGCGCCAGGCTCAGATCGGCACCAAGGTGGCCAACTACTTCCCCAAGCTGAGCCTGCTGGGCAACATCGGCTTCAGCAGCACCGAGGCCAGCCACCTGGTGCGCCAGGAAAACTTCTCGATGCTGGGCGTGCCCTACCTGAGCTGGAACCTGTTCGATTTCGGGCAGACGCGCTCGCAGGTGCGCCAGGCCGAGGCCACGCGTGATGAATACGTGGCCCGCTATGAGAACACCGTGCTGACGGCCCTGCGCGATGCCAACACGGCGCTGTCCCGCTTCGGCCACCAGCGCGAGGAGCTGTTGAGCCTGATGGCGCAGGAAGCATCGACCACCCGCAAGCTGGATTTGATGCGCCAGCGTCGCCAGGCCGGCACGGCCAGCCAGATCGACCTGCTGGATGCGCAGCGCGAGCTGGCCAGTGCCCGCCAGCGCACCGTGAGCGGCCAGGCCGAGCTGGTCAAGGATTTCGTGTCGCTGCAGAAGAGCCTGGGCTTGGGCTGGGCGGCCGAAGCGTCCTGAAGTGCGGGCGATGTAAGGGGGCCCCTACAAAGCGTCGCAATGGCCCACCACCCGCGTATCTATTTGTGAGCCTCCACCGCCCAAAAGGCCTAAACCCCTGCTGACCGACCCCTAGAATGGCCACTCAACAAGAGCGGAGCATTCCCCATGGTCAAGGCAGGCAGCCAAGTCGTTTCCAAGCTTCTCAATGCCCATGAGGCCGACATCCTGTCGGAGTGGAGCCAACGCCTGAAGGACGACGGCGCGCTGCAGAGCGGCCGCATCCGCGAGGCCGAGCTGCTCGCACAGTGCAAGGGCTTTCTCATCACCCTGCGTGGGGCCCTGGAGGCCGGCGCCACCGATGTGGACGACGCCGCCTTCGGCCCCGTGCGCGACCTGCTGGCGGACATCTCGTCCAGCCGCGCCGAGCAAGGCTTCTCGCCGCGCGAGACGGCCGTCTTCATCTTCTCGCTCAAGCAGCCGCTGTTCGATGTCTTCCAGCGCCACAGCCAGGAGAACGCCGCGCTCGCGCTGGAGACCAACTGGGCCATCGGCCTGCTGCTCGACCGCCTGGGCCTGTTCACCGTGGAAGCCTACCAGCGCACCCGCGAGGCCCTGATCGTGCGCCAGCAGCAGGAGATCTCCGAGCTGTCCACCCCCGTGATCAAGCTGTGGAACGGCATCCTGGCCCTGCCCCTGATCGGCACGCTCGACAGCGAGCGCACCCAGGTGGTGATGGAGAACCTGCTGGAATCCATCGTGCAGCAAAGCGCCGAGATCGCCATCATCGACATCACGGGCGTGCCCACGGTGGACACGCTCACCGCGCAGCACCTGCTCAAGACCATCGCCGCCGCCCGCCTGATGGGCGCCGACTGCATCATCAGCGGCATCCGCCCGCAGATCGCGCAGACCATGGTGCACCTGGGCGTGGAGCTGTCCGTCGTCTCCAAGGCCACGCTGGCCGATGCCTTCGCGCTGGCGCTCCAACGCCAAGGCCGCACCGTCACCAAGGCGCGAGCCGCCGCCACGACCACGCCTGCCCCATCGCAGTCCTGACACACGGCCTGAAAGGCACACACCATGGACCGCATTCCCATTCTCAAGCTGGGCAAGGCGCTGCTGGTCACCATCCAGGTGGACATGCACGACCAGCTGGCCACCGCGCTCGAAGAAGACCTGACCAACACCATCGTGTCCACCGGCGCACGCGGGGTGCTGATCGACATATCGGCGCTGGACATCGTCGACAGCTTCATCGGCCGCATGCTGGACAACATCGCCGCCGTCTCGCGCATCCTCGATGCGGACACGGTGGTGGTGGGCATGCGCCCGGCCGTGGCCATCACGCTGGTGGAGCTGGGCCTGTCGCTGGGCGGCGTCAAGACCGCGCTGGACGTGGACCGCGGCATGAAGCTGATCCGCGAGCGCCTGATCCTGGGCGATGCCGACGACGGCGACGAAGAAGACACCGGTGACTGACATCCAGGACATCCGCACCTCGGAAGACGTGGTGCGCGTCCGCCAGCGGGTGCGCACGCTGGCCGTGCAGTCCGGGCTGGGCCTGGTCGACCAGACCAAGATCGTGACGGCCGCCAGCGAGCTGGCCCGCAACACGCTCGATTACGGCGGCGGCGGCCATGTCGAGATGGAGGTGCTGATGTTGCCGCGCCGCGGCGTGCGCCTGGTCTTCGTGGACCAGGGCCCCGGCATCAAGGATGTCGAGGCCGCGCTGCGTGACGGGTTCACCACCGGCGGCGGCATGGGCCTGGGCCTCGGGGGCGCCAAGCGCCTGTCCAGCGAGTTCAACATCGAATCCCGCCCCGGAGAGGGCACGCGCATCACCATCGCGCGCTGGAAGTAAGCAGGCTCACCATGTTCGAAGTCATCGTCTCCGATCCCAGCCAGGTGGCGGAGGCACGTCGGCGCACCACGGCCGCCGCCGCCAAGGCGGGATTCGGCGAGGTCACGTCCGGCCAGGCCGCGTTGGTGAGCATGGAGCTGTCCAGCAACCTGCTCAAGCATGGCCAGGGCGGGCGCCTGCTGGTGAACCCCGGCAACGGCAGCCTGGATCTGCTGGCGCTCGACAACGGGCCAGGCATGGACGACGTCGAAGCCTGCATGGCCGATGGCTACTCCACCAGCGGCACGCGCGGCCAGGGCCTCGGCGCCGTGCGCCGCCTGGCGCAGTCGGTGGAGGTGGCCTCGTGGCGCGGTGGCGGCACCGCCGTGTGGGCACGCCTGGTGACCGCCGATGCGCACAACCCCGACGCGCTGGCCATCGACATCCACCGCCCGCCGGTGCTGCGCGATGCGGGCGCCTGGGCCGTGAACCTGCCCAAGCCGGGCGAGGACGTCTGCGGCGACGGCTGGGACTGGTTCGAGGACGACCACGGCCGCACCCTGTTCGTGGTCGATGGCCTGGGCCACGGCAGCGAGGCGGCCCTGGCGGCCAACGCGGCGCTGAACGCCTTCCGCCGCTACCGCGAGGCCTCGCCCACCGAGATCGTGGAAGCCGTGCACCAGGGCATCCGCCACACGCGCGGTGGCGCCGTGGCCGCCGCCCGCATCGACTGGGCCGGCGCCACCGTGAGCTTCGCGGGCCTGGGCAACATCGCCGGCGCCCTGGTGCTGCCCTCGGGCCAGACGCGCCGCATGGTGTCGATGAACGGCACCGCGGGCCACAACGCCCGCAAGGTGCAGAGCTTCGAGTACCCCTGCCCGCCCAATGCGCTGCTGGTGATGCACTCCGATGGCATCGGCACCGGCTGGTCGGGCGAGCGCTACGCACCCGTGCTGTGGAAGCACCCCATGCTGCTGGCCGGCATGCTGTACCGTGATTTCAGCCGGGGGCGCGACGACGCCACCGTGGTCGTGACCGGGACGGGCAGGCCATGAGCGTGACCGCCTCCGCCCGCATCCTGCTGGGCTCCATGCCCTTGACCTGTCCGGAGGACGTGGTGGCCGCGCGGCTGAATGCCCGCCAGGTCGCCGAGATCCTGGGCCTGGACCGCCAGGGCCAGACGCGCCTTGCCACGGCCGTGTCCGAGATCACGCGCAATGCCTTTGCCTATGCCGGCAAGGGACGGGTGGATTTCCTGATCGAAGGCACCGCGCCTGCGCACACCCTCAGTCTGCTGGTGGTGGACGAAGGCCCTGGCATCAGGGATCTGGACAGCGTGCTCAGCGGCCTGCGGGCTTATGCACCGGGGCGCGGCACCGGCCTGGTCAGCGCCCGTCGCCTGGTGGACCAGTTCGACATCCAGAGTGCGCCGGCCGGCACCACGGTGCGCCTGGCCCAGCGCCTGCCACACGGCGCGTTGGCACGCCTGACACGAGACGCCCAGCAGCAGATCGGCCAGTTGCTCGCCAGCCACCAGGGCACCGACCCGCTGGACGCCCTGCACGAGCAGAACCGCGAGATCCTGGACAGCATCACCGACCTGCAGGAGCGCCAGGCCGAAACCGCGCGGCTGAACCAGGAACTGGAAGAGACCAACCGCGGCGTGGTGGCCCTGTACTCCGAGCTGGAAGAAAAGGCCGAGCAACTGCGCGGCGTGAGCGACACCAAATCGCGCTTTCTCTCGCACATGAGCCACGAGTTCCGCACGCCGCTGAACTCCATCCTGGCGCTGAGCCGCCTGTTGGTGGATCGTGTGGATGGCGATCTGAACTCCGAACAGGAACGCCAGGTGCAGTACATCCGCAAGTCCGCCCAGGGCTTGCTGGACATGGTCAACGACCTGCTGGACCTGGCCAAGGTGGAGGCCGGCAAGGTGGATGTGAAGCCGGTGGAGTTCAGCGTGGAGGGCATCTTCGCCTCGCTGCGCGCCACGCTGCGCCCGCTGCTGACCAATCCTTCAGTCGATCTGTTGTTCGGCCACGCCGAGCACCTGCCCGTGATGCTGGCCGACGAGCAGAAGGTGATCCAGATCCTGCGCAACTTCATCAGCAACGCGCTGAAATTCACCGAGCAGGGCCATGTGCTGGTCGAGGCGCGGCACGAGCCAGCGCGCCAGAGCATCGTGTTTTCCGTGCAGGACACTGGCATCGGCATCGCCGCACAGGATCTGGGCCTGATCTTCGAAGAGTTCTCGCAGGTCGATGGGCGCCTGCAGCAAGGCGGCACCGGCCTGGGCCTGCCACTCACGCGCCGCCTTGCGCTGCTGATGGGCGGCGAGGTGCGTGCCACAAGCCAATCCGGACAGGGCTCCACCTTCGAGCTGGTACTGCCAGTGCGCTTCGGCCAGGCACTGAGCGCCCCCGCCTCATCACCCGAAACACCCCGTGCCCACCGCGTGCTGGTGGTCGACGACGAAGAAGCCTTCCGCTACGTGCTGCGCCATATCGCGCAGGACGCCGGCTACGGGGTGCAGGAAGCGCCGGATGGCCTATCGGCCCTCCAAAGTGCCCGGGAACAGCGCCCTGATATCATTTTTCTTGACCTGGCCATGCCGCAACTCGATGGCTTCGGCGTTCTGGAGCGGCTGGCACAATCTCCCGACCTGGCATCCATCCCTGTGGTGGTGTGCACGTCGCAGTTGCTGTCGATCGAGCAGAAGCGTCTTCTGGCCAGCGCCCACGCCATCGTGCAGAAGCAGGACGTGTCACGGGACGGGCTGACCGCACTCATGCAGGCCGTGATGGCGCGGGACGCTTAACCTAGGAGCGGATGATGACCTCTGGCGCGCCTTCCACCATCCTCAATGTCGACGACACGGAGGTGGCGCGGTACACCAAGCACCGCACGCTTTCGCACGCCGGCTTCAAGGTGGTGGACGCGGTCAGCGGTGGCCAGGCCCTGGAGCTGATCGATTCCCTCCACCCCGATCTGGTGCTGCTGGACGTGCGCCTGCCCGACATCAACGGCATCGAGGTGTGCCGCATCATCAAGGCCCGCTGGCCCAGCACCGTGGTGCTGCAGACCTCGGCCACCTTCACCAGCGCCAGCGACCGCGCGCGCGGCCTGGAAGGCGGCGCCGATGCCTACCTGATCCAGCCCATCGACCCGGAAGAGCTGGTGGCCTCCGTCAAGGCGCTGCTGCGCCTGCGCGCGGCCGAGGAATCCATGCGCCAGCTCAACGCCACGCTGGAGCAGCGCATCGAGGAGCGCACCCGCGATCTGCACGAGGCCAACCAGCGCCTGCGAGAGCAGATCGAGCAGCGCGAGCGCGCCGAGGCCGCCCTGGTGCAGGCCCAGAAGATGGAGGCCGTGGGCCAGCTGGCCAGCACCATGGCCCACGACTTCAACAACATCCTGGCCTCGCTGGTGGGCTACCTGTACATCATCCGCCGCCAGTCGCCCGAGCCGCGCCTGCACGACCTGGTGGACAAGGCCGTGCGCGCCGCCGACCGCGGCAAGCGCCTGACCTCGCGTGTGCTCACCTTCTCGCGCCTGGGCCAGGGCAACGTCACCGCGCTGGACGTGAGCGCCACGCTGGCCGGCATGCACGAGTGGCTGGCGCAGACAGTGGGCCCCTCGATCCAGCTCGTCATCCCGCCCGAGAGCAGCGAACAGCACGCCGCCATGGTCGACCTGAGCCAGTTCGAGCTGGCCCTGCTGAACCTGGTGATCAACGCGCGCGACGCGATGCCGCGCGGCGGGCGTATCGAGGTCGGCATTCGCCACGCGTCGCTGGCCGAGGCGGACGGCGACCTGCCGGCCGGCGACTACGTGGTCGTGTCCGTGAAGGACTCGGGCACCGGCATGCCGCCGGAGGTGGTGGCACGCGCCTTCGACCCCTTCTTCACCACCAAGCCGGCTGGGCGAGGCACCGGCCTGGGGCTGGCACAGGTGATCAATTTCGCGCGGCAATCCAACGGGGTCGCCCGCATCGACTCGGTGCCTGACCAGGGTACCTGCGTGTCACTGTGGCTGGCCGCCGCGCCGCACGATGCCGAGCTGGACACCATGCATTCGCCGCTGATGCTGCCCGCCGCACACGACCTGCCGGGCTCTGGCGAACGCGTGCTGCTGGTGGACGATGACGACGACGTGCGCAGCACCGTGTGCCAGATGCTGAGCGACGCGTCCTACCGTGTGACCTCGGCCTCGTCCGGCACGGAGGCGATGGACCTGATGCGCGACGACGTGCCCGACGTGCTCGTGCTGGACATCGCGATGCCTGGCGTGAGTGGCCTGACCGTGGCCCGTGATGCCCGCCAAAAGACACCCGATCTGCCCATTTTGTTCATCAGTGGGCATGCGCAACGTGACGCGCTTGATGCGGCCCAGTTGAGCGATGCGCAACTGCTGCGCAAACCCTTCCTGAGCCATGAACTGAACGCCGCAATCCGCCGCTGCCTGAACAAGCGTTCGTCCGCGCACTGAGCATTCGTGGCCTTCGCCTGCCGGCTGACAAGCGCCGCGCATGACAGTACGGAAGCGGCGACGACAAGCCCCCTGAACGAGGCGCCGGAAAAATCGGCCGCGCCCTCATGGATCAAAGGGATGGGCACGGCGGGGCCTGATCCTCACAATGCATCTGTCGTTCCACGCCCGCCACGGACCCCAGCATGCACCAGCCACTGCATCGGCCGACTCACCGGCATCTCCAGACCCTGCACTTCCCCGTGCAGTACGTCGAGATCACCGAATCGCTGCTGCGTGCCCGGGGCGGCGACGTGGCCAGCGTGCGCAGGCTGTGCGGGCTGCCGCCGCTGGGCGATACCACCGCGCCTCAGCCAGACCGGATCAACGGCGTGCAGTTGCAGACCGCCATGGGAATCGCGCGCGAGCACTGCCTGCCGGGCCAGTCCATCTCGCTGCAGGTGCTGGCGCACTTCCCGCTCACGGCTCACGGCATGCTGGGCATGCTCACCATCGCCTCGGCCACGCTGGGCGAGGCCCTTGACATGGCGCTGCAGTACCACGCGCTGGTGATGCCCGTGTTCGACATGCGCCGCGAGAACCTGCCTGGTGGCGCCGCCACCGTGGTGATAGAGCAGGTGGCTGATTTCTCGCCCCTCAACGATGGACTGGCCGAGCTGGTGGTCGGCACCTTTCGCAACATCGCGCCCTATACGACACCCGCCACAGCCTCCAAGCTGATCACCGAGGTGTGCTTCAAGCACGCCGCGCCACCGGCCGGGCAACTGGCCGACTACGAACGCTTCTTCGGCGCGCCGGTGCGCTTCAACGCGCCCTACCTGGGCTTCACCCTCTCGGCCGAGGCGCTGTGCAGCCCACTCACCACCGGCAACCGCGCCACGCGTGACAGCCTGGAAGCACTGCTGCGCCGTCAGGCGCCTGAGGGCGTGCGCCCTACGCCCGTGACGCAGCGCGTCAAACAGGTGGTGGCCGATGGGCTGCGCAAAGGCGCCATGCCGCAGGCCACGCGCGTGGCCGACCTGCTGGCGATGTCACAGCGCACGCTGAGCCGGCACCTGCTGGACGAAGGCACCTCTCTTTCGCGCATCGTGGAACAGGTGCGCATCGAGCATGCCGAGCGCTTGCTGCTGGGAAGCCGCCGCCCAGTGCAGGAGGTGGCGCGGCAGGTGGGCTTCGCGGATGCATCGAGCTTCTCGCGCGCTTTCCGCCGGGCCACGGGGCTCACACCGATGGCGTTGCGGGAGCAGCGCGCCAACGCCGCGGCCACGGTCACCGCCGAGCGCGATCACTGCTGAAGGCAACGCTCAGCGAAAGCGCGCCAAATCCACGCACGCGGCCATCGCCTGGTAGCCGCGGGTGTTGGGATGCAGGCCGTCGCCGCTGTCGTAGGCCTGCGCCAGACGGGACGGGTCGCCAGGCTCCTGCATGCATGCATCGAAGTCGATCACGCCGTCAGGCACACCACTGGCCTTGATCCACGCATTGATGGCCTGACGCGCGGCATCCACCGCCGGGCCGCCATGGGCCAGCCCGAACGAGGCGCCGCGCGATGGCAGCAGCGTGCCCACCGTGACCCGCAGGCCCTTCTGGTGCAGACGCCGGACCACGTCCGCCAGGCCTGTTACCACGCGCGGGCCGGTCAGGCTGGGCGCCAAGGCCAGTCCCAGGTCGTTGATGCCGATGAGCACGACCACATCCGTCACGCCCGCCAGCGAGAGCACGTCGCTGTCCAGCCGGATCAAGCCCGAGGGCCCGAACATGGGCAGGAAAGGCCCCGACAGCAGGCGGTTGCCGCTGATCGCCGCGTTGACGAAGGTGGCGTCCACGCCCTCGGCCAAGGCCCGTCGCTGCAGGAAATCAGGGAAACGCACGTCGTTGCCGATGGGCTCGACGCCGGGGATCAGCGGGATGCCGCTGGCCGAGCCCATGAAGCCGTCGGTGATCGAATCGCCGAACATGGCCACCACGCGGCGCGGCGTGCCCGCCGGCGTCTCGACCTCCAGCCGGTCCACCAGCACGCTGGACGCCAGCAGCAGGTTGCCGTTCTGGGTGAAGCCCTGGGCAGAGGCCTGCTCTGTCAGGTCGCCGGCGCCTGTCCACACCCGTTCATTGCCGGTGAAGTGCCGGCTCATCGACACGGCCGTGTCGGGCAGGTGGATGCTCACCGTCAGGCGCTGCATCGCGTGCACGCTCAGTGCGACCGGGTCGCTGTAGCGGCTCTCTCCGGCCGCCAGCGTCAAGCCCGGCTGCCCGCCGAAACGCAGCGCCACGGGCCCGCCCGCTCCGATCTGCGCGCCACCGGCCGACACGCCGATGCTGACCGCGCCCAGGCGCACCGGCTTGCTGCCCTGGAGGTTGCTCACGCGGATGCGCACCTGGCTGCCGGCGGCATGCGTGGTGAGCAACTGGCGCAGCGTGGCCTGCTTCACCGACACGGACAGGAAGGCATCGCTCTGTGGCGCCTGCCAGGCGGCCTGCCACGACGCGGTCTGCGATAGGGCAGCCTGCGAGGTCAGCGCCAGCAGGCCACCGGCCAGCAGGCGCCTGAGCAACGAGTGGGACAAGGGGACGGTGGACATGCGTGCGGTCTCCTGAATGCGGGTGATGGCCGCGGATTTTCCGCATCAGGGCTTGCACGCAATGTGCATATCTCGTCAGGTCATTAGCATTTCCCTTCACGCGATGCGCACCCTAGGGAATGTCCACATGAAGCCAGCGGCCACCTCCCCGGCCAGGTACCTGAACCTGCTGCTCCACCTGCTGGAGCAGCGCGACATCGACTGCGCGCCCGCGTTGAGCCCGCTGGGCATCGAGCGGGCCCGCCTGGCCCACCCGTTGGCCAAGGTGCCCACCGGGCCAGCGATCCGCACCTTCCAGCAACTGGTCGGCGAGCACGGCGGCGCGGCGCTGGGCCTGCAGCTCGGCCAGCTCATCACCGCCGGGCAGCTGGGCGAGTTGGGGCACACCGTGCTGAGTTGCGCCACGCTGGGCGAGGCCCTGCATTGCGTCGAGGAGTTCTACGATGTGATCTCGCCCAGCTTCCGGTTCCAGGTGAAGCAACAACCGCACATCTGCGAGCTGGCCTGGTTCCCGGCCCAGGCCATGCCGTATGACTTCATGCTGTTCTGCTTCGACATGGCGCTGGCGGCCATGGACGGGCTGCTGGTGCACCTGCTGGGCGATGCGGCGCCCCTGTGCGATGCCTACCTGACCCGCGCGCAGCCCTCGCACGCCGCGTCGTACCGGGGGCTTAAGCGCATGCGTTGCCACTTCGCGCATCCCGGCGTGCCCAGCCTGCGCATCTGCCTGCCCGCAGGCGTGCTGGAGCACCCCATGCCTCTGGGCAATGCCGACGAGCTGGCCATGCGCCGCGACAGGCTGCGGCAATCCACCCGCCCCTTGCCGCAAGACGACCTGCTGTCCTGGGTGGACATGATGCTGCGCCAGACCGTGGGCGAGCAGCCCAGCCAGAGCTTCCTGGCGCAGATGGCCGGCGTGTCGGCCAGCACCTTCGCGCGGCGCCTGGCCACGCAGGGCACGACCTTCCGCGAGATCGCCAACCGCGTGCGGCACGACATGGCCCGCCAGTTGCTCGGCGAGGGCGGCCTGTCCGTGGGCGAGGTGTCCGCCCGGCTGGGCTATGCCGACACGCCCAGCTTCGTGCGGGCGTTCAAGGCGATGGCCGGCGTCACGCCCGGGCGCTATGCCGGGCAAGGCTGAGGCTCAGCGTGCCAGCAGGTTCAGCGCATCCGATGCCACGACGGGATCGCCCGTGCGCTCGAAGGCCTCTGTCCACGCCTCGTACGACGTCATCTCCTTGTGCTGCCAAGGGTGGAAGCCGGGTTTGTAGTACGTCAGATAGTAGCCCAGCGCCGGCAGGAAGACACCGCCCGGCTTGTACATCCACCACAGGCCCTTGGCCCACAGGCCCAGCCGCTTGAAGAAGCCGAAGCCATCGGCCTTGAACATCTGGTTCATGGTCCACATGACACCGATGGGGTACTCGATGCTGAAGTACACCAGGCCCAGCACGCGCTGCACATAGCCCACCTTGGCCACCTTCTGCAGCACGTCGAAGGCCACGGCCTTGTGCTCCACCTCTTCGATGGCATGCCAGGCGTACATGGCTCGCACGCGGGGGTCGAATGGCTCGACGATCTCGCGGCGCTCCATGAAGGTGGTGCACATCATGGCCGTGAGGTGCTCGGCCGCGGCCGTGTAGGCCAGGTTGAAGGACTTGGGCCACCACTTGAGCTGCCATCGGAACTTGGCGTCCAGCATGCGCTCCATCCACGGCACGTTGATGCCCTGCTTCTCCAGCAACTTGTTGAACTGGATGTGCACCATGCCGTGCTGCGCCTCCTGGCGGATGAAGTCACGCGCCTCTTCTTGCAGATGCGGGTCGGTGATCTGCTCGCGGTAGTTGCGCACCGTGCTGATGAAGTAGCGCTCACCCACCGGGAAGGTGATGGACATGGCGTCGAACAGGCGCGTCCTGAACGGATCGCCGCCGTTCCAGAAGCGGGGAATGCCGGTGTCCAGCTTGAAATCCAGCTTCTCGCGCGGCTGGATGGGGCGCTGATCATGGTAAGGGTGGCGGCTCATGGTCTCGTCTCCGGTTGCGGCCCTGCCCCGGCCAGCCGGGATCGCAGGGGCGAGCGCGGCCACCGGCCGGGCCCGAGGGCGCCGGCGCGTCAGCCAGACAAGCTCGCGAAGGTGGAAGGAAGGGGCTTACAACCCCGGCAGCGGAACACCGAAGGAATGCGCCGTGTAGCCCAGGGCCACCACCAGCACCAGGGCCATGCCGGCCCAGTCGCCCGCGTGCAGGCCGGCGCCCTCGCGCCCCTCGCCGCGCCGCGCCCGCGCCACCTCGCGGTGGGCCAGGAACAGCGGCACGAAGGTGCTCACGCCGATCAGCACGGAGCCCGCGATGTACCACCACACGCCGCGCAGCCCGATGCGGCGCGCCTCGGTCAGCATCCACAGCCAGACGGCCATGCACAGCATGATGATGTCCACGCCGATGAAGCGGCTGGCCGGGGTGGCCAGCGTGTCCTGCCAGAACCGCACATTGGCCTGCACGATGCCCAGCGGCAGGTAGCCAAGGGCATGGCCCCAGGTGCCCGCCAGCGCCAGCAGCGCGATCAGCACATAGAGCAGGCTCAGCAGTTTCTGTTTGGCGCTCACGGGTTGCACTCCTCGATGACACGCACCGGTGTCGTCATGCTGGCCATTGCATCAAAAGCGGCTGGGCATGGGCGGCCAGCGATGTGCCGATTCAGCCAATGTGGCCCGCGTTGGCGCCTGCCGCATCGGCTTCCCAGGCGAAGCGCTGGCGCACCTGCCCATCCACCTCCAGCGTGCCGGTGAACATCTCGTAAGGCCGCACCCAGAGCGCGCCCTCGCCGTACAGCGGCCGGTAGACCACCACGGGTTCGAAGGTCTCGCTGTGGCGCGCGACGCCATAGGCCTGGTACAGCTGGCCCTTGTAGTGGCGGTACAGGCCCGGCCGCAGATCGGGCAGGGGCGGAACGGGGCGGGTGTCGTCGCTCATGTCGCCATCATAGATGTCCGTTTTGCATCCCTTTGGGCCTCACCTTTACAGCGCTTCACGCCCGTGCTCAATGACGATGCCGGACAAATCGTGCGTTGGCGCACACACCGTGTTCCGCCAAATGGAACGCCCCATTTCGACACAGGGACGATACGGATACGCGCTGGCCGACACATCGATTACACCGGAACTGCAACAAAGAAGATGCCGCTGTTGGCATCCACAAAGCCGCTGCTTCACACCATGTCCGACGCACTGCAACTTCATCCCGCCCACCCCAATCCCAAGGCCCCGCACCTGGCCCACTGGCCCTCGCGCCTGCCCTTGACCATCTCCGTGCCCGAGACCACGCTGTGGCACAACCTGGAGGTCTCCGCCGCGCGCTACCCCAACAAGGTGGCCTACCTGTTCATGGGCCAGGCCATCACCTACGGCGAGCTCAAGCGCCGCGCCGAGGCCCTGGCCGGCTGGCTGCAGCAGGATGCGGGCGTGCGCCCCGGGGACCGCGTGCTGCTGTACACGCAGAACTGCCCGCAGTATGTGATCGGCTACCACGCCATCCTGCGCGCGCAGGGCGTGGTCGTGCCCGTGAACCCGATGAACAAGGCCGAGGAGTTCAAGCACTACATCACCGATGCGCAGGCCCGCGTGGCGCTGTGCACGGCCGATCTGGCCGGCATCGTGCATGACGCGAACCTGGCCGTGCCCACGGCCGAGCGCCTGCGCCACGTGGTGGTCTCGCGCTACGCCGACCTGATGCCTGCGGAGGACGACGCCAGCCTCAACGCCCCAGCCCCGCTGCTGCAGTGGCTGCGCACCGAGCACCCGCTGCCCGAAGGCGCCACGCGCTGGACGGACGCCATCGCCCTGAACCGCGTGCCCGCGCCCTACCTGGGCCACCCGGACGACCTGGCGCTGCTGCCCTACACCTCGGGCACCACCGGCCTGCCCAAGGGCTGCATGCACACGCACCGCTCGCTGATGCACAACGCCATCGCGGGTGGGCTGTGGGGCCAGTCCACCGCCGACAGCGTGACGCTGGGCGTGGTGCCGCTGTTCCACATCACCGGCATGCTCTACGGCGTGCTGGGGCCCATCTACAACGGCGCCACCGTGGCCCTGATGCCGCGCTGGGACCGCGAGCTGGCCGGCACCCTGATCTCGCGGCTGAAGGTCACGCACTGGACCTGCATCCCCACGATGATCATGGACCTGTTCAACAGCCCGAACTACAAGCACTTCGACCTGTCCAGCCTGTACTACCTGAGCGGTGGCGGCGCGGCCATGCCCGAGGCCGTGGCCCAGCGCCTGAAGGCCGAGTTCGGCCTGACCTTCTGCGAAGGCTATGGCCTGACGGAAACCGCCGCGCCGACGCACGCCAACCCGCCCGAAGGCGCCAAGCTGCAGTGCCTGGGCATGCCGATGTTCGGCACCGATGCGCGCATCATCGATCCGGCCACGCTGCAAGAACTGCCCCAGGGCGAGGTGGGCGAGATCGTGAGCCACGGGCCGATGGTGTTCCAGGGCTACTGGCGCCACCCCGAGGCCACGGCCGCCGCGTTCATCGAGATCGACGGGAAGCGCTTCTTCCGCACGGGGGACCTGGGCCGCATGGACGATGAAGGCTACTTCTTCATCACCGATCGACTGAAGCGCATGATCAACGCCAGCGGCTTCAAGGTGTGGCCATCCGAGGTGGAGATGCTGCTGTACAAGCACCCCGCCGTGCAGGAGGCCTGCGTGATCTCCGCCCACGACGACTACCGTGGCGAGACCGTCAAGGCCGTGGTCGTGCTGCGGCCCGAAGCGCGCGGCACCGTGACCGAGCAGCAGATCATCGACTGGGCGCGCGAGCAGATGGCCGTCTACAAGTACCCGCGCATCGTGCAGTTCAGCGAGGCGCTGCCCAAGTCGGGCGCGGGCAAGGTGCTGTGGCGCGTGCTGCAGGAGCAGGAGAAAGCGCACGAGAAGGAACCGGCCAAGGCCTGATCTTTCGACCGTCTGCGCCACTGCTGCCGTGCAGCATTCGGTTCGCCTGACGTCGTTTACGTTGCGGGCTGAGACAAGTCTGAATGTCCTTTCGGTTGACAGCTTTCCAGCCCAGCCCGCATACTGCACCCCATGTTGTCGCAAGCCCTGTTCACCGCCTTGAACCTACTAGGCACCCCGCCCTCGGCTGGGAGCGCCTGCTGCTTGCGCGCATAGCCTGACACCCACCCTGTCAGGCCAACAACCCCGGCTCGAGGTCGCCTCCGCCGGGGTTTTCATTTGTGCGCCGCACAAAACCGATCAGACGGATCGGACCTCTCGGAAGGCACTTCGGGCCTCTTTCTCAAAACCCGAAAAACCAACCGTCCAAAAGGTGTCCCGATGCTCTCCAATCCGTCGACCAAGTACCAAGCCTTCCCGCCTGTTCAACTGCCTGACCGCACCTGGCCGAACCGCACCATCACCGCCCCGCCGGTGTGGATGAGCACCGACCTGCGCGACGGCAATCAGGCCCTGTTCGAGCCCATGGACGCCGAGCGCAAGCTGCGCATGTTCCAGACGCTGGTGGGGATCGGCCTCAAGCAGATCGAGGTGGCCTTTCCCTCGGCCTCGCAGACGGATTTCGACTTCGTGCGTCGCCTGATCGAGGAGAAGCTCATCCCCGACGATGTGACCATCGAGGTGCTGACCCAGGCGCGTGAAGACCTGATCCGCCGCACCTTCGAATCGCTGCGCGGCGCGCCGCGCGCCATCGTGCACCTGTACAGCGCGACGGCGCCGGCCTGGCGGCGCATCGTCTTCAACCTGGAGCAGCCCGAGGTGAAGGCCATGGCCGTGCGCGCCACCACGCTGATGCGCCAGCTGGCCGACGCGCAGCCCGAGACGGACTGGACCTTCGAGTACAGCCCCGAGACCTTCATGGCCACCGAACTGCCCTTCGCCCGCGAGGTGTGCGATGCGGTGGTGGACGCGTGGGGCGGCACGGCCGAGCACCCCGTGATCATCAACCTGCCGACCACGGTGGAGGTGTCCACGCCCAATGTGTTCGCCGACCAGATCGAGTGGATGCACCGCAACCTCACGCGCCGCGACGCCATCATCCTGAGCGTGCACCCGCACAACGACCGTGGCACCGCCGTGGCCGCCGCCGAACTGGCCGTGATGGCCGGCGCCCAGCGTGTGGAGGGCTGCCTGTTCGGTAACGGCGAGCGCACCGGCAATGTGGACCTGGTGACGCTGGCCTTGAACCTCTACACCCAGGGCGTGCACCCGGGGCTGGATTTCTCCAGCATCAACGAGATCGCGCGCGTGGCCGAGGACTGCACGCAGTTGCCCGTGCACCCGCGCCACCCGTACGCAGGCGACCTGGTGTTCACGGCCTTCTCGGGCTCGCACCAGGATGCGATCAAGAAGGGCTTCGCGGCGCAGGATCCGGATGGCATCTGGGAAGTGCCCTACCTGCCCATCGACCCGGCCGACCTGGGCCGCAGCTACGACTCGGTGGTGCGCGTGAACAGCCAGTCCGGCAAGGGCGGCATCGCCTTCCTGCTGGAGAACCACCACGGCATCACGATGCCGCGCCGCATGCAGGTGGAGTTCAGCGGCGTGGTGCAGCGCGAGACGGACACCGAGGGCGGCGAGTTCACGGCCGATCGCCTGTGGTCGCTGTTCGAGCGCGAGTACATCGCATCGCCCGATGGCGCGGCGCAAGACTGGGTGCTGCGCGGCCACCGCAGCGACGATGGCGCCGACGGCACGCACGTGGTGCTGGAGGTCACGCACCGGGGCCACGCGATGACGCTGCGCGGCCAGGGCAACGGGCCGGTGTCGGCGGCGGTGGATGCGTTCAACCGTTCGGGCCTGCTGCATGGCGAGCTGCGTGTGGACGACTTCCACGAGCATGCGCAGACCGCCGGCGCACAGGCCACGGCGCTCACGCTGATCGAGGTGGCCATCGGCAAGGCGCCGCCCACCTTCGGCGCGGGCCGTGACGTGCACATCGTGGCGGCCGCGATGCAGGCGATCGTGCAGGGTGTGAACCGGCTGGTGCGACGCGATGCGGTGAAGGCCGCGGCCTGAACTTGCAGGTCAGCGCTGGGTCTGGTCCCACCCCTGGGGCCGGCCCAGCGTGAAGTTGGCGTCGGCCTTGGTGCGGCCATACCAGTCGCCGCCCATGCGCGAGACCAGGTCCAGCCGGGCCGGGTCCACGCGGGCATCGTCGCCCAGCACCGCCTCGTCGATGTGCATGGCCAGCACGCGGCCCAAGATCAGGTGGCAGCTGGGCTTGTCGGCCGGATAGGGCTGGCACTGCACGGCCACGCACTCCAGGCTCACCGGTGATGCCGCCACGCGCGGTGGCTTCACTTTCGTGCTGGCGGCGGGTGCCACGCCGGCCTGCGCGAACTCGCTCACGCCATGCGGGTAGCTCACCGAGCACTCGTTCATCGCATCGACCAGCGCGAACGGCACCAGGCTGATCGTGAACTCGCCCGTGGCCTGGATGTTGAGCACTGTGTCCTTCAAACCACCGTCGCCCCGGTGCAGCGGGCTGATCATCACCGTGGGCGGATCGCCCGTGAGCACCTGGAAAAAACTGAAGGGCGCGAGGTTGCCCTGCCCCTCGGCCGACAGCGTGGACACCCAGGCCACCGGCCGGGGCGTGACGGTGGAGGCCAGCCACTGGTAGGCGCGGCCCGCGCTGGTCTGGTTCATGTCGATGATCATGCGCGGGGTCCTCCGTCGATCAGCGTGGCTTTGGGCGCGTCGAGCACGACGTCGGTGAGCGGCTGCGCCACGCAGGGCAGGATGCAGCCCTCTTCCTTCTCGTCGAGGCTCAGGCCGGGCCACTCGATGCTGTAGCGCACCTGGCCGCTGCGCAGGTGGCACAGGCAGGCGCGGCAAGTGCCGTTGCGGCAGGAGCGGGCCAGGCGGATGCCCGCCTGCTGGGCGGCGGTGACCAGGGAGACGCCGGGCGGCGCGGTGAAGCGCCAGCCAGCCGGCAGCACGGTGGCTTCGAAAACAGTGGGCGTGTCGTCGGCCATGCGGCTTGCCGTCAGCGGCTCAAAGGAAACGATCGAGCAGCTTGCGCGAATGCGCGTCCAGCGCGAAGCGGTCGCGCACCACGAAGGCCACGCCATGGCCGCTGGTGATCATCAGCGCACCACGCTCCAGGCGGCGGATGTCGTCCTCGCTCTTGAGCACGAACTCCGTGCGGCCCCGGTCGGTGTCCACCGTCCAGACACTGGGCGTGGCGAAGGTGGACACGGCCTCGATGCGCTGGACCACCGGAGTGAACTCGCGCACGGCCAGGTCTTCTTCGATCAGCTGGCGCGCGGGCGCGGCCAGGGCACTCAGGCGCGGCACCCAGGCCAGCTCGTGCCCGTCGGGGCCGACCAGCGAGATGCCGTCGTCCGGCGCGGCGATCGGAAAGGCGCGCACCGGCACCACGCCGACGTGGTCCTGCCCTTCGGCGTCCCTCAGCACCAGGCGGCCCAGCGGGTTGCGGGTCAGGTGCCAGGCCGGCTGGCCAGACGCGGCGCCCGAAAGGCCGCCAGGGGTCTTGTCGAACGCGCTCATGCCTCGTCTCCATCGTCATCGCCCAGCACGGCGGCGGCTTCCTGCTCCTTGCGGGCCTGCGCCTCGTACAGGCGCCAGTACGCGCCTTGTTTGGCCATCAGCTCGTCGTGGGGGCCCACCTCGACCACCTGGCCGCGGTCCATCACCACCAGGCGGTCGGCCTTGCGCAGCGTGGACAGGCGGTGGGCGATCGCGATGGTGGTTCGCCCCTTGACCAGGTTGTCCAGCGCCTTCTGGATTTCTTTTTCCGTCTCGGTGTCCACGGAGGATGTGGCCTCATCGAGGATCAGGATGCGCGGATCGATCAGCAGCGCGCGCGCGATCGAGATGCGCTGGCGCTCACCACCCGACAGGCCCTGGCCGCGCTCGCCCACCAGCGAGTCGTAGCCATTGGGCAGGCGCAGGATGAAATCGTGCGCATGCGCGGCGCGGGCGGCGGCCACGATCTCGTCGCGCGTGGCGTCGGGCTTGCCGTAGGCGATGTTCTCGGCAATGGTGCCGAAGAACAGGAAGGGCTCCTGCAGCACCAGGCCGATGTGGCGGCGGAAATCGGCCACGGCCACGCGGCGGATGTCCACGCCATCGACTTTGATGGCACCCTCGCTCACGTCGTAGAAGCGGCAGATCAGGTTGACCAGCGTGCTCTTGCCCGAGCCGCTGTGGCCCACCAGGCCGATCATCTCGCCGGGGCGGATGTCCAGGCTCAGGTCGCGGATCACGGTGCGGCTGCCGTAGCGGAAGCCGATGCCTTCCATCTGGATGCCGCCCTGCACGCTCGGCAGCGGCACCGGGTTGACCGGATCGGGCACGTTGGAGACGTGGTCCAGGATGTCGAAGATGCGCTTGGCACCCGCTGCCGCCTTCTGCGTGACGGACACGATGCGGCTCATGGAATCGAGCCGGCCGTAGAAGCGCCCGATGTAGGCGATGAAGGCCGTGAGCACACCCACCGTGATCTGCTGGTGCGACACCAGCCAGATGCCGAAGGCCCAGACCACCAGCAGCCCCATCTCGGTCAGCAGCGCCACCGTGGGCGAGAACAGCGACCAGGTCTTGTTGAGCTTGTCGTTGAGCTCCAGGTTGTGCAGGTTGGCCTCCTTGAAGCGCTTGGCCTCGCGGCTTTCCTGGGCGAAGGCCTTGACCACGCGGATGCCCGGGATGGTGTCGGCCAGCACGTTGGTGACCTGGCCCCAGACCCGGTCGATCTTCTCGAAGCCGGTGCGCAGGCGGTCGCGCACCAGGTGGATCATCCAGCCGATGAAGGGCAGCGGCAGCAGGGTGACCAGCGCCAGCCACGGGTTGATGGAGAACAGGATGATGGCCGTCATGCCGATCATCAGCACGTCGGTGGCGAAATCCAGGGCGTGCAGCGACAGGAAGACGCTGATGCGGTCGGTCTCCGAGCCGATGCGGGACATCAGATCGCCCGTGCGCTTGCTGCCGAAGTAATCCAGCGACAGGCGCAGCAGGTGCTCGAAGGTGGCGGTGCGCAGGTCGGCGCTGATGCGCTCGGACACCAAGGCCAGCAGGTAGGTGCGCGCCCAGTTCAGCCCCCACGCCAGCACGGCCGAGCCCAGCAGCCCTGCCAGCAGCCAGACCACCAGCCAGGTGTCGATGGCCTGCCCGTTCTGGAACGGGATCAGCACTTTGTCCATCAGCGGGATGCTCAGGTAGGGCGCCACCAGGGTAGCTCCGGTAGACGCCAGGGTGAGCAGGAAGCCGGTGATCAGCTGGGTCTGATAGGGCTTGGCGAAGCGCCACAGGCGCAGCAGCACCCAGGTCGAGGGGGGCGTCGTCAGTTCGCGGGCACAGGTGGGGCACTCCTCGCTGTCGGGCGGGAGGGCGGCGTGGCAGGTCGGGCACTGGGCGGCGTCGTCCTCCTCGGGCTGAGGCTGGCCGGCCGTGGCCGCCTGGGCGCGCTGGAACTGTTCCACCAGGCGGTTGGCCTGCACCTGGGCGCCCAGGGTGAAATGCCATACCGCCAGCCGGGTTTCGCCATCGTGCAGCTCCAGGCTCCCCACCCCGGCATGGTCAGATAGACGCAATGCCAGGGATTGGTTCAGCGGCCATTCACGGTCTTGGAACGTCAAACGGCGGCCGGTGAGCGTCAGAACGCGCTTTGTGAAGCGAAGTTGCTCGTCGAGGTCAACCTCCAGCGTGGCCAGAGCGTTCTCTTCGGGAGCAAGACCGGTATTCGGGGCTTGCACGGCCGCCCGTTCGGGGTCGACTGGCTTGCCGCGGGCATCGGCACGAGGGTGTTGGTGCATGGTGGTGTGGTCGGACACGGCTGTGCAGGACAGCACGTTCCCTCATCGGGGACTGGCATTTTCACCGATCGCGCCGTCACAATCTCGGGGCGCCGAAAGGGCCCATCCGCCAAACAACGATACAACGCGACCCAAAGCCGACAAGAAGGCCCAACAACGGACGCCCGCCCCGCTGCCCTCCCAATGAGCACACCACACGAGATCAAGCTGCTGCGCATCAACTACCTGCGCGGCCCCAACATCTGGACCTACCGTCCAGTGCTCGAAGTCTGGCTGGACCTCGGCCGGCTCGAAGAGTTCCCTTCCAACAAGCTCCCCGGCCTGAACAGCCGCCTGACCACCTGGCTGCCCAACCTGGTCGAGCACCACTGCGGCGTCGGCGAGCGCGGCGGCTTCCTGCAGCGCCTGGAAGAAGGCACCTGGGCCGGTCACATCCTGGAACACGTCGTCATCGAGCTGCTGAACCTCGCCGGCATGTCCACCGGTTTCGGTCAGACCCGCGAGACCAGCACCTCCGGCATCTACCGCATGGTGTTCCGCGCCCGCGACGAACAGGTGGCCCGCATCGCCCTGGCCGAAGGCCATGCCCTGCTGACCGCCGCGATCAATTTCAAGGAGGGCGATGCGCCCTTCGACGTGCCCGCCGCCGTCGCGCGCGTACAGAACCAGATCGACGACTGCTACCTCGGCCCCAGCACGGCCGCCATCGTGGGCGCCGCCACCGACCGGGGCATCCCGCACCTGCGGCTGAACGAAGGCAACCTGGTCCAGCTGGGCCACGGCGCCGCCCAGCGCCGCATCTGGACGGCCGAAACCGACCTGACCAGCGCCATCGCCGAAGGCATTGCCCGTGACAAGGACCTGACCAAGACGCTGCTGCAATCCTGCGGTGTGCCCGTTCCGGAAGGTGAAATCGTCTCCACGGCCGAAGAGGCCTGGGAATCGGCCCAGAACGTCGGGCTGCCGGTGGTGGTCAAGCCGCTGGACGGCAACCACGGCCGGGGCGTGTCGCTGGAGTTGTCCACGCAAGCCGATGTGGAAGCTGCCTTCCACGTGGCGCGAAAAGAAGGCAGCGAGGTCATCGTCGAGCGCTTCGTGCCCGGTGACGAGCACCGCCTGCTGGTGGTCGGTGGCAAGGTCGTGGCCGCCACGCGCGGCGAGAGCCTGTGGGTGGTCGGCGACGGCCGCAGCACCGTGGCCCGCCTGATCGACCTGCAGCTCAACAGCGACCCGCGCCGCGGCGAGGCCGAGGAGTTCCCGCTTGAAACCATCGTGCTGGAGCGCGAGCCGGCCATGCGCCTGCTGCTGCAGCGCCAGGGCCTGGCGGCGGACTCCGTGCCGGCCGCTGGCCAGCGCGTGCTGATCCAGCGCAACGGCAACCTCACCATCGACTGCACCGACGATGTCCACCCCGAGGTGGCCTTCGCCGCCAGCCTGGCCGCCCGCGTGGTAGGCCTGGACATCGCCGGCATCGACCTGGTCGCGCAAGACATCGCCAAGCCCTTGCAGTTCCAGGGCGGCGCCATCGTCGAGGTGAACGCCGGCCCCGGCCTGCTGATGCACCTGAAACCCGCGCTGGGCCTGCCCCGCCCCGTGGGCCGCGCCATCGTCGACCACCTGTTCGACGACAACGCCACCGGCCGCATCCCCATCGTGGGCGTGAGCGGCTCGCAGGGCACCAACACCATCGCCCGCCTGGTGGCCTGGCTGCTGCACCTGAGCGGTCGCCACGTCGGCCTGGCCTGCCAGGACGGCCTGTTCCTGGGCAGCCGCCAGATCGACAAGCGCCCCGGCGCCCATTGGGCCGCCGGCCAGCGCCTGCTGATGAACCGCGAGGTGGACACCGTGGTGCTGCAGAACAGCGCCGCCTCCATCCTGGACGACGGCCTGGCCTACGACCGCTGCCTGGTCGGCATCGTGACCGACCTGAGCGACATCGGCGGCCTGGACCGCCACGACATCCGCGAGACCGACCAGCTCTTCAAGGTGCTGCGCACGCAGGTCGATGTGGTGCTGCCCGAGGGCGTGGCCGTGCTCAATGCCGACGACGCCCGCCTGGTGCAGATGGCCGAGCTGTGCGATGGCAGCGTGATCCTCTATGGCCAAGACCCGGCCCTGCCCGCCATCGCCGACCACCGCGCCAAGGGTGGCCGCGCCGTGCTGGCGCAGCATGGCCGCCTGGTGCTGGCCGAAGGCGCGGCGCAGATCCCCAGCGTCCCGCTGGACAGCCCGGCCGTCAAGCGCCTGTGCGAAGACTACGGCCCGCCCGTGCTGATGGCGGCCATCGCCGCCGCCTGGGCCCTGGGCATTTCGCCTGAACTGATCGCCGCCGGCATCGAGACTTGCCTGACCGCGCCGGCCCCCGCGCCCCAGCCGCTGGGCACCCTCCACCAGGCCCGCTGAGACCCCAGAAAGACACGCCAAATGGACGTATCCCGCATCCGGGCCCTTCGCGGCCCCAACCTCTGGAGCCGCCACACCGCCATCGAGGCGGTGGTGCGCTGCGAGCCCGAGGAGCGCGCCCTGGCCACCCTGCCCGGCCTTGAAAAGCGCCTGCGCGAACTCTTCCCCGCCATCGGCGCGCTGCGCCCCGATGGCCGCCCCGACCAGATCTCGCTGGCCCACGTGCTGGAGGCCACGGCCCTGGCGCTGCAGGCCCAGGCCGGCTGCCCCGTCACCTTCAGCCGTACGGCCGCCACCACGGAGCCCGGCGTCTACCAGTTGGTGGTCGAGTACACCGAAGAGGCCGTGGGCCGCCTGGCGCTGGAACTGGCCGAAGCGCTGGTCACCGCCGCCCGCCTGGGCGCCGAGGGCCAGTTCGATGTCGAGGCCGCCATCGCCCGCCTGCGCGAGCTCGATGAAGACGTGCGCCTGGGCCCGAGCACCGGCTCCATCGTCGATGCGGCCATCGCGCGCGGCATCCCCTACCGACGCCTGACCACCGGCAGCCTGGTGCAGCTGGGCTGGGGCTCGCGCCAGCGCCGCATCTGGGCGGCCGAGGTCGACTCGACCAGCGCCGTCTCCGAATCCATCGCGCAAGACAAGGATCTCAGCAAGACGCTGCTGGCCGCCGCCGGCGTGCCCGTGCCCACCGGCCGCCCGGTGACGGACGCTGAGGACGCCTGGGCCGCCGCGCAGGAGATCGGCCTGCCCGTGGTGCTCAAGCCGCAGGACGGCAACCAGGGCAAGGGCGTGACGGTCAACATCGTCAGCCGCGAGCATCTTGACATCGCCTACCGCGCCGCCGCCGAGATCGGCGAGGTGATGGTCGAGAAGTACCTGCCCGGCAGCGATTTCCGCCTGCTGGTGGTGGGCGACAAGCTGGTGGCCGCCGCCCGCCGGGATCCGCCCCACGTGATTGGCGACGGCACGCACACCGTGCGCGAACTGGTCGACATCGTCAACGCCGACCCGCGCCGCGGCGAAGGCCATGCCACCTCGCTGACCAAGATCCGCTTCGACGAGATCGCCGTGGCCCGGCTCGATGTGCAGGGCCTGACGCCCGAGTCCGTGCCCGACAAGGGCCGCCGCGTGATCCTGCGCAACAACGCCAACCTGAGCACCGGCGGCACCGCCACCGACGTGACGGACGACGTGCACCCCGAGGTGGCTGCCCGCGCCATCGCGGCGGCGCAGACGGTCGGCCTGGACATCTGCGGCGTGGACGTGGTGTGCGAGAGCGTGCACAAGCCCATGGAAGACCAGCACGGCGGCATCGTCGAGGTGAACGCCGCGCCGGGCCTGCGCATGCACCTGTCGCCCTCGTACGGCAAGGGCCGCAACGTGGGCGAGGCCATGATCGCGCACCTGTTCAAGCCGGGTGACGACGGCCGCGTGCCCGTGGTCGCCGTGACTGGCACCAACGGCAAGACCACCACCACCCGCCTGATCGCGCACCTGATGGCCACCAGCGGCCTGCGCGTGGGCATGACCAACACCGACGGCGTCTACGTGGACGGCCGCCAGATCGACAGCGGCGACTGCTCCGGACCCAAGAGCGCCCGCAACGTGCTGATGCACCCGGATGTGGACGCGGCCGTGCTGGAAACCGCGCGCGGCGGCATGCTGCGCGAAGGCCTGGGCTTCGACCGCTGCCAGACGGCCGTGGTGACCAACATCGGCGCTGGCGACCACCTGGGGCTGAACTACATCACCACGGTGGAAGACCTGGCCGTGCTCAAGCGCGTGATCGTGATGAACGTGGCGCCCACGGGCTACGCGGTGCTCAACGCCGCCGACCCGATCGTGGCGGCCATGGCGCCCAAGTGCCCGGGCGGCATCATCTTCTTCGCCGCCGATCACCAGCACCCGATCCTGGCCACGCACCGCGCCCAGGGCAAGCGCACGATCAGCGTCGACGGCGACAGCATCGTGGCCATCGAAGGTGCCTGGCGCGAGCAGATCCCGCTGCGCGACATCCCCCTCACGCGCAACGGCACCATCGGCTTCCAGGTGGACAACGCCATGGCCTCCATCGGCGCGGCCTGGAGCACGGGCCTCGATTGGGACACCATCCGCCGTGGCCTGGCCAGCTTCTCCAACGACGCCGACAACGCGCCGGGCCGCTTCAACGTGATGGACTATCGTGGCGCCACCGTGATCGCCGACTACGGCCACAACCCGGACGCCATGCGCGCCCTGGTCGAGGCCGTGAACGCGATGCCGGCCAAGCGCCGCAGCGTGGTGATCAGCGGCGCCGGTGACCGCCGTGACGACGACATCCGCGAGCAGACCGCCATCCTGGGCCAGGCCTTCGACGAGGTGATCCTGTTCCAGGATGCCTGCCAGCGTGGCCGCGAGGACGGCGAGGTGCTGGCCCTGCTGCGCGAGGGCCTCAAGGGTGCGCCGCGCACGCAGCATGTCGAAGAGATCATGGGCGAATTCGTCGCCATCGACACCGCGCTGAACCGCCTGGCCCCGGGCGACTTGTGCCTGGTGCTGGTGGACCAGGTGGAAGAGTCGCTGGCACACCTGGCACAGCGGATCGAAGAGACCTGCTGATCGTCTTCGACAGGCCTTGGGCCTCAGGCCGCGACCACCCGGTTGCGGCCTTCTTTTTTGGCGCGGTACAGGCGCTCATCGGCCTTGGCGTAGAGCGCATCGGTCGCCAGGCCCGTGTCCTGGGGCCCCAGCAGCACCAGCCCGAAGCTGGCCGTGACCACGCCATGGGCCGAGCCCTCGTGCTTCAGGCCCAGGGCCGCGATGCCCTGGCACAGCTCTTCCACGAAAGCCTGGCCGCCATCGACTGTGTGCTCCGTGCCCAGCAGCACGCCGAACTCCTCGCCGCCCAGGCGGAACAGCATGTCGCCGCTGCGGCGCAGGCGCTGCGCCACCGCGCCGCAGATGGCCTGCAGGGCCTCGTCGCCGGCCTGGTGGCCATAGCGGTCGTTGTAGCCCTTGAAGAAGTCCACGTCGAAGATGCTGAAGACCAGGGGCGTGCCGTGGCGGTCGTGCCGCGCCACCTCGGCCGCGAACACCTGGTTGAAGTGGCGGCGGTTGAAGGCGCCCGTCAGCTCGTCGGTGATGGACAGGGCCGCCAGGCGCTGGTTGGCCTGCTCCAGGTCCTCGGTGCGTTGGCGCACCAGCGCATCGAGCCGCGTGGCCAGGGCGGTCTGCGCGGCCAGGGCCTGCCGGTCGGACTGCAGCTTCTGCGATTGCAGCGTGTTGAGCCGGTCGGCCACGCCGAAGGCCAGCAGCAGCACCTGCAGCGCGGCGCCCACTTCCAGCCCATATTCGGTGATCTTGCCCGAAGGCAACACGCCCAGCACGCTCAGGTAGTACAGCAGCACGCCGGTGCTCAGTGCCGTGAAGGACAGCGTCATGTAATGGGCCGGCCGTGAGCCCTGGCGCAGCAGCACGAGCGTGGTCACGCTGCCCACCGCCATCAGGCTCAGGCCCGCCACCATGGCCAGGCCGAAGGTCAGCGCATAGAAGCCGAAGATCGGCGGCAGCATGCACAGCCCGTTCATCGCCGTCACGGCCACCAAGGCCTTGTGCAGGCGGGGCACACGCCGGCGCGTGTCCAGGTAGTGCATCTGGAACAGGCCCACCGTGGCCACCGCCGCCCCCACGCTGGCGGCCAGGATCTGGTTGTTCAGATCGGGGTGCCCGGGCCACAGGTAGCGCAGCGCGAAACCCCGGAAGGTGAAGGACCACGCCAGGAAGGCGGCCAGGTGCAGCACGTAGAAGCCAAAGGCCGCCCCGCGCGTGGACGCGAAGAGGAACAGGTTGTAGACAAGCATCCCGCCCAGCACGCCGAAGTACATGCCGAACACCAGCGATTCATTGCCCGCGTGCGTGGCCTGGGCCGAGGCCGTGCGCAGCACCGGCGTGATGGCCTCGTGCAGTCCGTCGTGCGTGGACAGGCGCAGGTAGAGGTCGCGGTCTTCGCCGGCATCGAGCCACACAGGGAAGGCCGGGGTGCGCTGGCGCATCGGCCACGACAGCAGCGGCACACGGTCGCCGGCCACATCCTGGCGCCGCACATGGCCTTGCGGATCCAGCTGGTAGAGCTCGATGCGGTCGGACAGCGGCGAGCCGATGTCCAGCACGGCCTGCAGGCGCTGGCCGGTGGCGTTGTGCACACGCACGCGCACCCACCAGGCGCCCGCGGAGAAGCCGGGGTTGAAGGTCGGGCGCGGGTGATCGCGCCAAAGAGACTCGGCCGCGCGGGCCTGGTGGATGTCCAGCCGGCTGTCGGGATCGTGCAGCACCTGCAGCTCGGCGCCAAGCGTCACGGACTGCACGTCGTCGCCGATGCGTTGGGTGGACAGGTTCGATGGCGACGGAGAGGGGGCGGGGTGCGCCTGCGCGAGCGGTGTCATGGCCGCGAGCAACACGGCCAGGGCCCAGGCCTGCAGGCGCCGCCACCACGATGGCGCGGACGCGCCTGCCAGCCGCGTCCAGGGCTGATGGCGGACAAGGCACAGCGGGATCATGCCGCCGGCCTCAGAGCGGTGCCGCGGCTTGCGACAAGGACGACAAGCATGGCGGCGAGCTTAAGGCATCAGGCCTCGCCATGGCAGGGGAATCGTCGCTTTCCGGACAAGGCAGCAGTCCGGTTTTCCACAGTTTCTGGCAATTCGGCGTGAGCACGCCGGCTGTCGCGTCAAGCCGCTGTCCTGGCGATCTCCTCCCGCAACCAATCGCGCAGCAAGGCGGCCCAGCGCGCCTGCGCGGCGTCCATGGCCTGGTGCTTGACCGGGCCGAAACCGCGGATGTCTTCCGGCACGCGGGCGATCTCCACGGCGCGGGCCAGCCGCTCGGTGGTGAGCTGGCCCAGCAGGCCCTGGATCAGGCCCCGGTACTGCGCGATCAGGGCGCGCTCGGCACGGCGTTCGGCGCTGCGGCCGAACGGGTCCAGCGGCGTGCCGCGCAGGCTCTTGAAGCGCGCCAGCAGGCCCATGGCCGGCTGCATCCACGCGCCGAAGCGCCGCTTGGCCGGGCGAGTGCCGTCTTTCGCTTCACCCAGGGTGGGCGGGGCCAGGTGGAAGGCCACCTTGTAGTCGCCCTCGAAATCCTGCGCGATCTGCGCCTGGAAGGCCGGATCGCTCAGCAGGCGCGCCACCTCGTACTCGTCCTTGTAGGCCATCAGCTTGAAGAGGTTGCGGGCCACGGCCATGGTGAGGGCCTGGCCGCCCAGCGGGCGTTCGACACCGGCCACACGGTCGATGAAGTCCACGTATTGACGGGCGTAGGCGGCGTTTTGATAAGCCGTGAGGTACTCGGCGCGGCGGTTGACCACGGACTCCAGCGATTCCTCTTGGGAGGCCTTCTTCGGTGTCCATTGCACGGGCTGCGCGGGCAAGGCCAGGCGCTGCACGGCAGCCAGGTCGTGCGCGGCGCGACGGCCCCATTCGAAAGCAGCCTGGTTGTTGGCCACCTGCACCTCGTTGAGCTCGATGGCGCGCAGGATGGCGGCGCGGCTCAGCGGCACCCAGCCCTTCTGCCAGGCGTAGCCCAGCATCAGCGGGTTGGCGTAGAGGGTGTCGCCCAGCAGGGCCGTGGCCAGCTGGTTGGCATCGAGCCGGCCCACCGCGTGGATCGGCTGGCCATCGGCGCCCAGGGCCTGGCCATCGGCCGTGGCACCATCGCCAGGGCCGGCCACGGCGGCATCGATCAGGCTGTCGCAATGCCCGCCAGGGAACTGCCATTGCGCGTTCTTCACGAAGGCGGCCGAGGGTGTGCCGTGCACGTTCAAGGCGACACGCGTGCGCCCGCCCGCCATGGTGCCCAGCGTGGCCGGTTGCGCCGCCACCAGCGGGTCGCAGGCGATGACCAGGTCGGCCGCGCCGGTGGACACGCGCGTGGTGTGGATGCCCTGCTGCGAATCGGCGATCTGGATGTGGCTCCAGGTGGCGCCGCCCTTCTGCGCGAGGCCCGCCGCGTCCTGCGTGACGATGCCCTTGCCCTCGATGTGCGCGGCGACGCCCAGCAGCTGGCCGATGGTGATCACGCCCGTGCCGCCGATGCCGGCCACGACGATGCCGTAGGCACTGGTGCTTCGCGGCACCGTGGGTTCGGGCAGTTGGTCTGCCGGCAGCGAAGGCATGCGCTTGTCGGCCTTGTGCTTCTTGCGCAGCGTGCCGCCCTCCACCGTGACCAAGCTGGGGCAGAAGCCCTTCACGCAGGTGGTGTCCTGGTTGCAGGTGCTCTGGTTGATGCGGCGCTTGCGGCCGAAGTCGGTGTCCACCGGCTCCACGCTCAGGCAGTTGGACTGCACCGAGCAATCACCGCAGCCTTCGCAGACCAGCTCGTTGATCACGACATGCTTGGTGGCCTGCGCCATGGTGCCGCGCTTGCGGCGGCGGCGCTTCTCGGTGGCACAGGTCTGGTCGTAGATGATGACGGTGCAGCCGGGCAGCTCGCGCATCTCGCGCTGGATGGCGTCGAGCGCGTCGCGGTGGTGCACGGTGGCGCCCGGGGCCAGGTCGGTGAAGGTGTCGTACTTCTCGGGTTCGTCGCTCACGATGGCGATGCGGCCCACGCCCTCGGCGTGCAGCTCGCGGCTGATGGCGGGCACGCCCAGGGTGCCGTCCAGCGGCTGGCCACCCGTCATGGCCACCGCATCGTTGTAGAGGATCTTGTAGGTGATGTTGACCTTGGCCGCGATGCTCTGGCGCACGGCCAGCAGGCCCGAGTGGAAGTAGGTGCCGTCGCCCAGGTTGGCGAACACGTGCTGCTCGGTGGTGAACGGCGCCTGCCCCACCCAGCTCACGCCCTCGCCGCCCATCTGCGTGAAGGTGGAGGTAGCGCGGTCCATCCACACGACCATGTAGTGGCAGCCGATGCCGGCCATGGCGCGCGAGCCCTCGGGCACACGGGTGGAGGTGTTGTGCGGGCAGCCGCTGCAGAACCAGGGGGCGCGGTCGGTGGCGGCCTTGCCGCCTTGCGCCGTGCTCACGTTCAGGGCCGGGCGCTCCTTGGCTTCGATCAGGGCCAGACGCTCGTCGATGCGGCGGCGGGTGTCTTCGTCCAGTTGATGCTTGAGACCGAGTGCCTCAAGGCGTTGCGCCACGGCGCGGGCGATCAGCGATGGGTTCAGATCGGCCTTGGCTCGCAGCAACCAGTGGGCCGCCGGGTTGGCGCGCGACCACTCGCCGCCGGTCTGGTCGCCGGCCGGCTCGTCGAACTTGCCCAGAACATTGGGGCGAACGTCCTCGCGCCAGTTGTAGAGCTCTTCCTTCAATTGGTATTCGATGACCTGGCGTTTCTCCTCGATCACCAGGATCTCTTGCAGGCCGGTGGCGAACTCGCGCGTGGTGGTCGCCTCCAGAGGCCACACCACATTGACCTTGTGCACGCGCAGACCGATGCGGGCGCAGGTGGCGTCGTCCAGGCCCAGGTCGACCAGCGCCTGGCGCAGGTCGTTGTAGGCCTTGCCGCTGGCGATCAGGCCCAGGCGCGCATGCGGTGAATCGATCACCGTGTGGTTGAGCCGGTTGGCGCGGATGTAGGCCAGCGCGGCGTACCACTTGTAGTCCATCAGCCGCGCTTCCTGGTCCAGCGGCGAATCGGGCCAGCGGATGTGCAGGCCACCGGCGGGCATGTAGAAATCCTCCGGCATCACGATGCGCACGCGGTCCGGATCGACCGACACGCTGCTGGCGGATTCGACCACCTCCTGGATGGTCTTCATGCCGGCCCACAATCCCGAGAAGCGACTCATGGCCCAGGCGTGCAGACCCAGGTCCAATATCTCTTGCACGGTGCTGGGAAAGAACACCGGCAGCCCACAGGCCTTGAAGATGTGGTCGCTCTGGTGCGCTACGGAGGAGCTCTTGGCCACGTGGTCGTCGCCCGCCACGGCGATCACGCCGCCCAGCCGCGCGGTGCCGGCCATGTTGGCGTGCTTGAAGACATCGGAACAGCGGTCAACCCCCGGGCCCTTGCCGTACCAGAGGCCGAAGACGCCGTCGAAGCGCTTGTGCTCGGGGTACAGATCGAGCTGCTGCGTGCCCCACACGGCGGTGGCGCCTAGCTCTTCGTTCACGCCGGGCTGGAAGACGACGTTGTGCGCCTCGAGGTGATCGCGAGCCTTCCACAGGGCCTGGTCGTAGCCGCCAAGGGGCGAGCCGCGGTAGCCGCTGATGAAGCCGGCGGTGTGCAGGCCGGCCATGGTGTCGCGCGTGTGCTGCAGCATGGGCAGCCGCACCAGGGCCTGGATGCCGCTCATGAAGACGCGGCCCTGCTCCTGCGCGTATTTGTCTTCCAGGCTGAGGGATGCCAGGGCCTTGAGCACCGATTCGGGCAGGGGAGCGTTCATCGTCGGACCACCTTTTCAGGATGTGCCGGATCGCGCTCCAGACCGCTTGTGGCGGCCCGCGCGTGCGGCAGGGATCCACGAGTTCAGTGTAGGCAGCACACCGCCAACGCGGGTACCGGTTTGCTGCCGGAAAACCCTTGTTTTTGACCTTCACTCATCAATTTTCGTGTTGTTTTCCCTGTGAACCCCGATTGACGGTTCGGTCGCCTTGCTGATAATTGAGCGTCACTCAAATATCTGGTTTCGATGTCTTCCGCCGATCTTCAACCGTCCCGCGCGCCCCTGCAACGCACCGCCCCCCGCCGGCCCAAATCGCAGCAGCGCGTGGCCGAGTTGCTGGCCGCGGCGCGGGCCGTGTTCTCGGAGCACGGGTTCCAGCGCGCCACCACCGCGCAGATCGCCGAGAAGGCCGGCGTGTCCGAGGCCACGGTGTTCACCTACTTCGCGGGCAAGCGCGAACTGTGCATCCAGGTGATCACCGACTGGTACGACGAGATCAGCCGTGACCTGGAGGCCGAGGTGCCCCGCCTGCAAGGGGTGCGCGCCAAGCTGGCCTACGTGATCCGCCAGCACCTGGTCACCCTGCTGGCCGACGGCTCGGGCATGTGCGCCCTGGTGCTGGGCGAGGCCCGCGCCACCGCGCCCGAGCTGGCCGAGGTGATCACCGACTGCAAGCGCCGCTACACCGCCCCGCTGATGGAGGCCCTGGCCCAGGCACGCGATGAAGGCCGCATCCGCCAGGACATGCCACTGCGGCTGATGCGCGATCTGGTCTACGGCTCGATGGAGCATGTGCTGTGGGATTCGATCACGGCGCAGCGGCGGCCTTCGATTGACGAGACCGGGGAACAACTGACCACCTTGATCTGGAGTGCACTGGCGCCGCCGCCATCGGCCTTGTCTGCTGCTGATCAAGCCCGTAGTGCAGCCCCGACCGACGCCACCCAGGCCCACGCCCAGTTCCGCGACGAGGTCGCCGCCGCCATGGCCCGGCTCGATCAGCACCTGGCGCGCTTCTGAGGCTGCCATCTCAAGCCTCATTCAAGAACATCCAAGACACCGAGCCCGACGCCCACCATGCCCGCCATCGTCACCCAGCTCAACCCGCGCGCCGAGAGCTTCCGCGCCAATGCCCAGGCCATGCAGGCCCTGGTGGCCGACCTGGACACGCAGCTCGACCGCATCGCTCAAGGCGGCGGCGAGGCCGCGCGCGCCAAGCACCTCTCGCGCGGCAAGCTGCTGCCGCGCGACCGCGTGGCGCGCCTGCTCGACCCCGGCTCACCCTTCCTGGAGATCGCACCGCTGGCCGCGCTGAACGTGTACGACAACGCCTCGCCCTGCGCTGGCGTGATCGCGGGCATCGGCCGTGTGGCTGGCGTCGACTGCATGGTCGTCTGCAACGACGCCACCGTGAAGGGCGGCACCTACTACCCGCTCACCGTCAAGAAGCACCTGCGCGCGCAGGAGATCGCCTGGACCAACCGCCTGCCCTGCATCTACCTGGTCGACAGCGGCGGCGCCAACCTGCCCAACCAGGACGAGGTCTTCCCTGACCGCGACCACTTCGGCCGCATCTTCTACAACCAGGCGCACATGAGCGCGCTGGGCATCCCGCAGATCGCCGTGGTGATGGGCTCGTGCACGGCCGGCGGCGCCTACATGCCGGCCATGAGCGACGAGACCATCATCGTGAAGAACCAGGGCACCATCTTCCTGGGCGGCCCGCCGCTGGTGAAGGCCGCCACGGGCGAGGTGGTGTCGAGCGAAGACCTGGGGGGCGGCGATGTGCACACGCGCCTGTCAGGCGTGGCCGATCACCTGGCCGACGATGATCTGCATGCGCTGGCCATCGCGCGGCAGAGCGTGGCACGGCTGAATCTGGCTGGCCGTGCCAAACCCGGTGAATTGCAGCAGGCCCTGCAGGCCGCACGCCCACCGCTGTACGCCGCCGAAGAACTCGACGGCGTGATCCCCACCGACACGCGCAAGCCCTTCGATGTGCGCGAGGTGATCGCCCGCCTGGTCGATGGCTCCGAGTTCGACGAGTTCAAGGCCCGCTATGGCACCACGCTTGTTACCGGCTTCGCGCACATCGAGGGCATGCCCGTGGGCATCATCGCCAACAACGGCATCCTGTTTTCGGAGAGCGCCAACAAGGGCGCGCACTTCATCGAGCTGTGCTGCCAGCGCAAGATCCCGCTGGTGTTTCTGCAGAACATCACCGGCTTCATGGTGGGCCGCAAGTTCGAGAACGAAGGCATCGCGCGGGCCGGCGCCAAGATGGTCACGGCCGTGGCCTGCGCGGCGGTGCCCAAGTTCACCGTGATCATCGGCGGCTCGTTCGGCGCGGGCAACTACGGCATGTGCGGCCGCGCCTTCGACCCACGCTTCGTCTGGATGTGGCCCAACGCGCGCATCAGCGTGATGGGCGGCGAGCAGGCCGCCAGTGTGCTGGCCACGGTCAAGCGCGACGGCATCGAGGGCAAGGGCGGGCAGTGGTCGGTGGACGACGAAGCCGCCTTCAAGGCGCCCATCCGCGAACAGTACGAAGCGCAGGGCCACCCCTACTACGCTTCCGCCCGCCTGTGGGACGACGGCGTGATCCGCCCCGCCGACACGCGCCGCGTGCTGGCCCTGGGGCTGAGCGCCAGCCTCAACGCACCGATCGCCGAGACGCGCTACGGCGTCTTCCGCATGTGAGCCCGATCATCACCATGAACTCGACCCTCGACATTCAACGGCATGACCTGGCCGGCGGCCACGTGGCCGCCGTGCGCCTGAACCGCCCCGAGCGACGCAACGCCTTCGACGCCGACGTGATCACCGAACTCACGACCACCTTCCAGGCCCTGGCGGCCGAGGATGGCCTGCGCGCCGTGGTGCTGGGGGCGCACGGCAAGGCCTTCTGCGCTGGCGCCGACCTGAACTGGATGCGCGCCATGGCCGACTACAGCTGGGACGAGAACCGTGCCGACGGCGCCCGCCTGGCCGACCTGCTGTGGACACTGGCCACCTGCCCCGTGCCTTTGATCGGCCAGGTGCAGGGCGACTGCTACGGCGGCGGCGTGGGCCTGGCCGCCACCTGCGACATCGTGGTCGCCGCCCACGAAGCCGTTTTCAGCCTGTCCGAGGTGAAGCTGGGCCTGATCCCCGCCACCATCAGCCCCTACGTGATCCGCGCCATCGGCGAGCGCAACGCGCGCCGCTACTTCACCACCGCCGAGCGCTTCGACGCGGCCACGGCGCAGCGCCTGGGCCTGGTGCACGAGGTGTGCGCGGGCGACGAGTTGCCGGGCAAGGTCGATGCGCTGGTGCAGGCCATCGCGGCCAACGGCCCGCAGGCCGTGCGCGCCAGCAAGCGCCTGATCCACGACATCGCCGACCTGCCCATTGAAGCCGCCTTGAGCGAGCGCACCGCCAAGATCATCGCCGACGTGCGTGCCAGCGACGAGGGCCGCGAGGGCATGCGCGCCTTCCTGGACAAGCGTGCGCCCGCGTGGCAATCCAAGGCGTGAGGACCCGACAACCATGTTCACCAAGATCCTGATCGCCAACCGCGGTGAAATCGCCTGCAGAGTGGCCGCGTCCGCGCGCCGCCTGGGCATCCGCACCGTGGCCGTCTATTCCGATGCCGATGCGAACGCCGCGCACGTGCAGGCCTGCGACGAGGCTGTGCGCCTGGGCCCGGCGGCGGCGCGCGACAGCTACCTGCGCGCCGACCTGATCCTGGCCGCCGCGCAGGCCTCCGGTGCCCAGGCCGTGCACCCGGGCTATGGCTTCCTCAGCGAGAACGAAGACTTCGCCCAGGCCTGCGTCGATGCGGGCATCGCCTTCATCGGCCCGCCCGCCTCGGCCATCGCGGCCATGGGCAGCAAGTCCGCCGCCAAGCAGCTGATGGAACAGGCCGACGTGCCGCTGGTGCCCGGCTACCACGGTGATCAGCAGGACAGCGCCTTCCTGCGCGAACAGGCCACGCGCATCGGCTACCCCGTGCTGATCAAGGCCAGCGCGGGCGGTGGCGGCAAGGGCATGCGCGTGGTACGCAGCGAAGCCGAGTTCGACGCGGCCCTGGCCTCGTGCCAGCGCGAGGCCGCCGCCAGCTTCGGCAGCGCGCAGGTGCTGGTGGAGCGCTACCTGCAACGCCCGCGCCACATCGAGATCCAGGTCTTCGGCGACACACAGGGCCATTACGTGCACCTGTTCGAACGCGACTGCTCCGTGCAGCGCCGCCACCAGAAGGTGCTGGAGGAAGCGCCCGCGCCGGGCATGAAGCCCGAGCACCGCGCCGCCATGGGCGCAGCCGCCATCGCCGCCGCGCGCAGCGTGGGCTACGTGGGCGCGGGCACGGTGGAGTTCATCGTCGAGCACGATTTCGCCGAGACGGGCCGTTTCTACTTCATGGAGATGAACACGCGCCTGCAGGTGGAGCACCCCGTCACCGAGGCGATCACCGGGCATGACCTGGTCGAGTGGCAGTTGCGCGTGGCCTTTGGGGAGTCGCTGCCCGTCACGCAGGATCAGCTCAGCATCCAGGGCCACGCCATCGAGGCCAGAATCTGCGCCGAGAATCCGGACCAGCAGTTCCTGCCCGCCGTGGGCCGCCTGAACCTGCTGCGCACACCCGAGGCCGCCAGCTTCACCCGCGCCGACGTGCGCATCGACAGCGGCGTGCGCGAAGGCGACGAGATCACGCCGCACTACGACTCGATGATCGCCAAGCTCATCGTGTGGGCGCCGGATCGCGCGCAGGCTTTGGCACGATTGGATGCCGCGCTCGCGCAACTGCACATCAGCGATCTGGGCGAAGGCGGTCTGCACACGAACGTGGATTTCCTGCGGCGCGTGGCGGCCACGGAGTCCTTCGCCAAGGCCGATCTGGACACGGGGCTGATCGAGCGTGAGCAGGCTGCCTTGTTCGCGCCGCGCGAAGCTTCGCCTGCATGGCTGGCCGCTGCGGCCGCCGCGCGCCTGCTGCACGCAGGTAGCCCCAGCCATGGCCAAAGCGGCCATGCAGGACGAGGGTCCGCCGACCGAGCTGCTTCGACCGCGAATGCCTCCCCCTGGTCGCAAGCCGATGGCTGGCGCATCCAAGCCGCACAAGGCCGACGCTGGCTGGACCTGGCCGTGCAGGGTCAGGACGACACCCTGCACGCCGTGCTCGTGCACCACCGTGATGGCTCTCTGGCGCTGGAGACCGGCGACAAGCGCCCTGCCCTGCATGTGCAGGCACTGAGCGACAACCTGTTCGACATCACGCTCGATACCGATCGTCGCCGCCTGAACGTCCATCAGCGCGGCGCCATCATCGAGGTGTTCGGCGACACGCTGCACGCCCGCCTCTCGCTGGTCGACCCCTTCTCGCGCACCGCCGGCGGCGACACCCACGCCGGCCAGCTCGTCACGCAGATGCCCGGCCGCGTGCTGGCCCTGCTCGTGTCCGCCGGCCAGCAGGTCAGCAAGGGCCAGCCACTGGTCGTCACCGAAGCCATGAAGATGGAGCACACGCTGAGCGCCCCGCACGACGGCACCGTGGCCGAACTGCTGTGCCAGGTGGGCGACCAGGTGGCCGAAGGCACCGAACTGCTGCGCCTGGACGCCGCGGCCTGACGCCCCACATCAAGCCATATCACCAGGACCCATCCCATGCTCCCCACCCACGTCCAGCTCGTCGACGTCGGCCCGCGCGACGGCCTGCAGAACGAAGCCCAGCCCGTCGCAGCGGCCCACAAGATCGAACTCGTGCACCGCCTGCAGGCCGCCGGCCTGAAGCAGATCGAAGTCACCAGCTTCGTCAGCCCAAAATGGGTGCCGCAGATGGGCGACAACACCGAGGTCATGGCCGGCATCCAGCGCCAGCCCGGCGTGCGCTACTCCGTGCTCACACCCAACATGAAAGGCTTCGAAGGCGCCATCGCCGCCAAGGCCGACGAGGTCGTGATCTTCGCCGCCGCCAGCGAAGCCTTCAGCCAGCGCAACATCAACTGTTCCATCGCCGAATCCATCGAGCGCTTCCGCCCCGTGGCCCAGACCGCGCGCGCGCATGGCCTGCGTGTTCGCGCCGCCGTGTCCTGCGCTTTAGGCTGCCCCTACGAAGGCGAGATCGCCATCGACAAGGTGGTGGACGTGGCCCGCCGCCTGCTGGACATCGGCAGCGACCACATCGGCATCGCCGACACCATCGGCGTGGGCACGGCCGGCCGCGTGAGCGCGGTGATGGAAGCCACGCTCAAGCACGTGCCCTTGCCTGAGCTGAGCGGCCATTTCCACGACACCTACGGCCAGGCCCTGACCAACATCCACGCCTGCTTGCAGCTGGGCATCCACACGTTCGACGCCAGCATCGCCGGCCTGGGCGGCTGCCCCTATGCCAAGGGCGCCACCGGCAACGTGGCCACGGAAGACGTGGTCTACCTGCTGCACGGCCTGGGCATCCACACCGGGCTGGACCTGGACGCACTGGTCGATGCCGGCGCCTACATCAGCAACGTGCTGGGCCGCCCACCCGCCTCGCGCGTGGCCCGCGCACTGCTGGCCAAGCGCGCCAACGCCTGATCCGCGCCATCACACATCAACGACAGAGACACACCGAGGAGACACCATGAGCAGCCACCTGCCCGGCCTGAACCACATGCTCGGCGACGACATCGATGCCCTGCGCAACGCCGTGCGCACCTTCGCCGAGCGCGAGATCGCGCCGCGCGCCGCCGACATCGACCGCGACAACCTCTTCCCCGCCGATGTGTGGAAGAAGCTCGGCGACCTGGGCCTGCATGGCTTGACGGTGTCCGAGGAATACGGCGGCACCAACCTGGGCTACACCGCGCACATGGTGGCCATGGAAGAGGTCAGCCGCGCCAGTGCGTCGGTGGGCCTGAGCTATGGCGCGCACTCCAACCTGGCCGTCAACCAGATCCACCGCAACGGCACCGAGGCGCAAAAGCGCAAGTACCTGCCCAAGCTGGTCAGCGGCGAGCACGTCGGCGCGCTGGCCATGAGCGAGCCCAATGCCGGATCGGACGTGATCAGCATGAAGCTGCGCGCCGACAAGAAGGGCGATCGCTACGTGCTCAACGGCAGCAAGATGTGGATCACCAATGGCGGTGATGCCGACACGCTGGTGGTCTACGCCAAGACCGAGCCGGAGGCCGGCGCCAAGGGCATGACCGCCTTCATCATCGAGAAGGGCTTCAAGGGCTTCAGCAAAGGCAAGCACCTCGACAAGCTGGGCATGCGCGGCTCCAACACCTACCCGCTGTTCTTCGAGGATTGCGAGGTACCCGCCGAGAACGTGCTGGGCGGCGAAGGCAACGGCGCCAAGGTGCTGATGAGCGGCCTTGACTACGAGCGCGCCGTGCTGTCGGGCGGGCCGCTGGGCATCATGCAGGCCGTGATGGACAACGTGGTGCCCTACGTGCACGAACGCAAGCAGTTCGGCCAGGCCATCGGCGAGTTCCAGTTGCTGCAGGGCAAGCTGGCCGACATGTACACAGTGCAGCAGGCCGCGCGCGCCTTCGCCTACACCGTGGCCAAGAACCTCGATGCCATGGGCCCTGCGCACGCGCGCCATGTGCGCAAGGACTGCGCCGCGCTGATCCTGTGGACGGCCGAGAAGGCCACCTGGATGGCCGGTGAAGGCGTGCAGATCTTCGGCGGCAATGGCTACATCAACGACTACCCGCTGGGCCGCCTCTGGCGCGACGCCAAGCTCTACGAGATCGGCGCGGGCACCTCCGAGATCCGCCGCATGCTGATCGGCCGCGAGCTGTTCGCCGAAACCGCCTGAACCATCCCATCGATCAAACCAGAATAGACAACATCCCCATGAAGATCCAGGACAGCGTGTTTCTCATCACCGGCGGCAGCTCCGGCCTTGGCGCGGCTACGGCACTGGCGGCACTGCAGGCCGGCGCCCGCGTCGTCATCGCAGACCTGCGCGAGCCATCGGCCGACAGCCCGCTCGCCGGCCACGCCAACGCCGTGTTCGTCACCACCGACGTGAGCAACGCCGACAGCGCCCAGAAAGCCGTGGACACCGCTGTCAACCGCTTCGGCCGGCTGGACGTGCTGGTCAACGCCGCCGGCATCGGCCCGGCCGAGAAGATCCACGGCAAGAACGGTCCGCACCGGCTGGACAGCTTCGCGCGCACGCTGGAGGTGAACCTCACCGGCAGCTTCAACATGATGCGGCTGGCCGTGCCCGCGATGATCGACTCCGGCCCCAGCACCGACGATGCCAACGACAAGAGCGCCTCGCAAGGCGTGATCGTCAACACCGCCTCGGTGGCCGCCTTCGACGGGCAGATCGGCCAGTGCGCCTACGCCGCGTCCAAGGGGGGCATCGTCGCCATGACCCTGCCCGCCGCGCGCGAGCTGGCCCGCGACCGCATCCGCGTGCTGACCATCGCGCCCGGCATCTTCGAGACGCCCATGCTGAAGGGCCTGCCGCAGGAGGTGCAGGATTCGCTGGGCGCCAGCGTGCCCCACCCTGCCCGCCTGGGACGCCCCAGCGAATATGCCGCCACCGTGCGCCACATCGTCGAAAACGAGTACCTCAATGGCGAGGTGATCCGTCTTGACGGCGCGATCCGCATGGCGCCGCGCTGAGCCCCATCACCGCCACACAGCCCATGCGACACCCCCGACAGGACACCCCATGAGTGCAGCACACGACCCCATCGTCATCGTCGGCGCCAGGCGCACGCCCATCGGCAGCTTTCAGGGTGCGCTGTCTTCACTGGGTGGCCCTGCACTGGGCGGCGTGGCCATCGCCGGGGCATTGGCCCAGGCCGGCGTGCCGCCCGACATGGTCGATGAGGTGCTGATGGGCAACTGCCTGATGGCCGGCGTGGGCCAGGCCCCAGCGCGCCAGGCCCTTCGCGCCGCCGGCCTGCCCGTGAGCGTGCCCGCCACCACGCTGAGCAAGATGTGTGGCTCCGCGATGAAGACCGTGATGCTGGCCCATGACCAGTTGCTGGCCGGCACGGCCGAGGTGCTGGTGGCCGGCGGCATGGAATCGATGAGCCAGGCCCCCTACCTGCTGCCATCGGCCCGCGCGGGCCAGCGCCTGGGCCACGGCCAGATGGTCGACCACATGTTCTTCGACGGCCTGCAGGACGCCTACGACGGCCAGCTGATGGGCGTGCATGCCGACCGTGTCGCACAGCGCCTGGGCTTCGACCGCGCCGACCAGGATGCCTACGCGCTGCGCTCCGTGCAGCGCGCGCAGGCCGCCGTGGCTGATGGACTCTTCGGCGATGAGATCAGCCCCGTCACGATACCGGGCACCAAAGGCACGGCAGACCGCACCGTCAGCCAGGACGAGACGCCCGGCCAGTGCCAGCCCGACAAGATCACCCGGCTCAAGCCGGCATTCCGGGCCGCAGAAGATGGCGGAAGCATCACCCCCGCCAGCTCCGCCTCGATTTCCGACGGCGCCGCGGCGCTGGTGCTGTGCCGGCAAAGCACGGCCGCCGCCCGAGGCTGGAAACCGCTGGCCAGGCTGCTGGCCCACAGCACCCACGCGGCCGAACCCGCCGATTTCGCCAGCGCTCCCGTGGGCGCCATTCGCAAGCTGCTCACGCGAACCGGCTGGCAGCCGTCAGACGTGGACCTCTACGAAATCAACGAGGCCTTCGCCGTGGTGCCGCTGATCGCCGTCCGCGAGCTGGGCCTGGACGACGCCCGCGTGAACGTGCGTGGCGGTGCCTGCGCGATGGGGCATCCCATCGGCGCCACCGGCGCGCGCATCATCGTGACGCTGCTGCATGCACTGCAGCAGCAAGGGCTGCGCCGGGGGGTGGCCTGCCTGTGCATCGGCGGCGGCGAAGCCACGGCGCTGGCGATCGACATCGCCTAGCGCCTCCGGCCGGGCCTCAGGACGCGGTCACCGTCACATCGCGGCCTCGCCGCGCCAGGCGCACGGCACCGGGCATGGCCACCAGCCCGAGCAGCAGCAGCCACGCGCTGCCCGCCTCGGGCACGCTGGACACCAGCGACACGCTGACACCGTTCTCGCTGTACTGCACCGAGGCGATCAGGTCCGTGCCCCGCACATCGATGCGCGAGAACGTGCCGGTGACCAGGCCCGAGCCCTGCAGGATGTCGAAGCTCGAACCTTCGCTGGCCTGCGCATCGAAGGTCAGGATCAGCAGGCCATCCAGCGCCGCATCACCCAGCACGAACAGTGGTGGCGCGCCGGCCCCCACATCGCCGCCAAAGGCCACAGACAGGATGCTGTCCGCGCCAGCCGAGAACTTGCCGTTCAAGGTCAGGGCCCCTGCGTCTGCGCCAACCCGCACGGTCGCCGCATCCACGTTCAAGGCCCCGGTGATGACACCGGTGCCGGACAGCACGCCACCCTTCAATTCGAGGCTGGTGGTCTCCAGACGGCCATCGACCACCAGGCGGCTGTTTTCGCCCACCTGCGTCAATGCCGTATCCGCGCGCAGCGTGCCCGTGGCATCGACGTGCAGGTTGGCGCGGTTCACCAGCGACGCCGATCCGTAGAGATGCAGATCGCCGCCGGTCACCTGGATCGTCCCGTCATTGGTGATGTCGACCGAGTTGACATCGCCGTAACCGACCACCGTCTGCCGCTCGCCGATGGTCAGGGTGTTCACGCCGCAGCACACACCCAGGATGGCCGCGTTGTACCCCTGTCCACGGCTGATTTCGGTGCGGCCGCTGCCATCCAGGATGGCGGCCCCGTGGACCACCATGCCGCCCACAGCTTCACCATCGGCCGCGACCCCGCCCAGGCGCAGCACGCCTTCATTGGTGACTCGGCCGTAGACACCAAACGAGCCTCCACTCGGGAAGGCGTAACCCACGGCCGCCAGCGAGCCTTTCAGCGTCACGTCCTGAAGCTCGTAGGCGCCGATGCGGCTGCTGTCGCCCTGCCCCTGGATGACGCCGCCGACCACAGACTGGCTCGCATACAGCTGGGAGCCCTCACGCAGATCGATCACGCCCCCGTGGTTGTCGATGCCTTGGGTCAAACGCAAGGCGGCCCCCACGGCCCGCAAGGTGCCAACGTTCCTGACCGGGCCGTTGAACTGCAAGCCAAAGCCACCCTCGGCCAACGCCAGCCCCTTGTTGACAACATCCGCGCTGATGATCCCTTTGCCGCGCAGGGTGTGCTCCTCGGCGATGGTGAGATGGGGATAACCGTTGCCCGTGCCGTGGGCGGTGCGGATCTCGCTGTACCCATAGGGCTCGCCACTGGCCAGCACCGTCTCGCCCCGGCCCGCCAGCACCGTGTCGCCCTCGAGGTCCAGGTAGCTGGAGCTGTAGCCCGCCCCACGGCCAATCACCAGGGTGCCGTTGACGGTGATCGTGCCCAGCGCCCCCAGGGTGCCGTTCGGTCCGCTGATCCAATCACCCTCCAGCGTCACGTCCTTGAAAGCGACCTGGCCCTCGAGGCGCATGGCGGCGTCACCCCTGACGGAACCACCCACGATCCAGCCCGTGAAGTGCTGGCTGTTGATGCCGGACAGCAAACTGCCCGCCTCGAACGAGAGCGTGCCACCCGTGTTGTCGAGCGTGCCGGTGCGCAGTACCAGCTGCGAGCCGTTCGCCACCGTCATCGTGCCCTGGTTCACCATGCGGCCGGGTGTGCCGTAGGTGTCGATCTGCAGGCCCTGGGCGCCACGCACGATGAAGGTGCCCTGGTTGGTCGCCTCGCCATAAACCGTCGCACCGCCACGGAAGGTCTGGCCCGCGCCGAACACCGTCCCGTAGAGGTTGACGGCGCCGTCGTTGAGCACGTTCACCTCGCCCTGGCCGGCCAGCACGCCATCGTCCGAGACACGCCGCAGCGAGACGGTGTAGGCCCCGCTGTCCAGGTTCAGCACGCCATTGTTGTAGACCGTGCCGGCGATGTTCAGGCCGCCGGAGCGCAAGGTTCCAAGGAAGGTGGCCTCGCGCACGTAGCCGCTGAAGCTGCTCCTGTCGCCATGGCCCTGGATGATCCCGCCCTGGACGCCATAACTCGTGCTGCTGTCGGTGCCCACGCCGCCATCGACCAAGTCGATCACCCCGGCCGTGTTGTCCACCTTGAAGCCAGCGATACTCAGGTTGCCGCCGTTCGTCGCGCGCAGCACACCCTGGTTGACGAGCGTCGTCGCAAAACCGGTGGAAGTGATGCTGCTGAGAGCGAAGTAGCCCTGGGACGCCTGGATCACGCCTTTGTTCAGGATCTCGGTTGCCCGCACAGTGCCCGCCATGCCCGTGAGCGTATGGCCGGTGTCGACGGTCAGGGCGCCGGTGGACATGTTGCCGGGCTGCGTGCTCACGCCGGATGCGAACAAGGTCTGGCCGGTACCGCCCAGCCACGTGTTGCCTGACACCGTGAGGTTCGGGGCCGCCAGATACGTGCCCCCGACGGTCAGGTTACCCTCGCTCCTCAGATCACCTGAAATGCGCAGATTGCTCTGCAGAGACAGCCCGCCCGCCGAACCCACCGTGAGGTTCACGACATCAAAGGATGTACGACGCAGGATGCTCACCGTGCCCTGGTTGATCAGGACCGAATCCGTGCTGTAGGGTGCATAAGGCGACCAAACGTCTTCCTCGCTCCAGATCCCGTCACCGCCCTTGATCCACTCCACGGTCTCGGCGCGCGCGGCCGTGACCATGCAGGCCATCGCGATGGCGGTGCACCACAACCCGCGCGGGGCCGTCATTCGCGCGACGCCACGAGCGCGCTTGTTCTTTGGCGTGTTCTCCCCGGACATTTCTCTTGCTCCCGTACTTCCGTGAAATTGAGCTGAACGCAACTCTTCTTCGAAGGGGGATTGTGATGTTAAGAAGTGTCAACAACGAGGCGGGCCGCGGGCATCCCCCCATCAAAGAGGGGGTGCCCGCGGCCCGAATGTCCGAATACGCCGAAAGCCGCAGCCGGGCGGCCTGAGTCACATCAAGGGTTTACGCCAATCCAAGTGCTCGTCCAGCGGCTACTCGTTCTCTTTCTTCTTCCCGAAGCCCCAGGGACGCCTCTCGGCGGCACGATCGCCCCTGTCAGCCGAAGGCTGCTCGCGACGAGGCCCGTCACCACGGGGAGCGGCCGGCGCCACCGACGGCCGACGCGGCTGTTCGGCGGGAGTCGCCGACTCGGCCGGCGCCGGGGCTTGCCGGCTCTGCCATTGAGGCTGCGCCCGGCGGCCCGGGCTGACCGCCGCATCGGGCGTCACGGCGGGCTGATCGGCAGCCGCCGGCCGCGGTGAGATGAAGCGGGGCTGTCGCCGCTCCGGCACCGGTGTCGCCGGCTGTTCAGGCGCAGGCACCACGACACCCGGCCGGCCGGGCCTCGGTCCGGGCGGCGGCACGCCAGCACCCGGAGGCCCCACGGGTGGCCCCCCGCCCACGGTGGGCGGCGGAGGCCTGCGCATGCGGGGCGGCGGCGGCACGAACATGGCGTTCGGCGCCCGCCAGAAGCCCGACACGAACACCACGCCCCCACCCCGGTTCTCGTAGTAGGGGTTCATCCAGACATAGCCCGGGCGCGGCGGCGGCGCCCAGCGCCCGGGATACCACACCCAGCGAGATCGCCAGCCCCAGTAGCCGTGGACCCAGACCACATCGAAGGACGGCCGCGGCGGCATCACCTCGACCAGCAGGGGCGGCGGGGCCATGTCGATGAACACGGCTTCGGGCTGCTCCAGCGGCGCGTCTTCATAGACACGGACCACCTGTCCCGGCCCGGGTGCCGGGCCCCATACCGCAGGCGACGAACCGTAGGGCCCGGGCGGCTCGTAGGCACAGCCCGCGAGCAAGCCAACGAGGGCTGCCAGGGCCACCGCCACGGTCCGGGTTCGTTGAAGACGCATCGTCTGCCTTTCAGGGTGCAACACCTCTTCTAACGACGCCTGTGTGACGGCCGTTGACATCACCCCATTCACTTGGGGGAGCCTGCAGCAGGAACTCCACCAGGGCTTGGCAACCTGACGACACAGGCTGCGGCTGCGTCGTGCACAGCAACAGGCGCCGCCGGGACCAGGCATCGGCCAGCGGCACGATGCGCACCGCCGCCTCGCGCCAACGCCTGGCGGCGCTCAAAGGCACGACCGCCACGCCCACGCCATCGGCCACGATGCGGGCCACGGCATCCAGGCTGCTGACACGCACGCGGTGGTGAGGCACACGCCCGCCCAGGCTCGCCTGGCGATGCAGGAAGCGGCTCAACCCACTGTCGGCTCCCAGGCCGATGAAGTCGTGTGTCAGCAGATCGCCGAACGCCATCGCCCTCGTTCGCCCACCATGTGGAATGCGCATCCCGCCTCGCCTCGGCAACAAGGCGACCAGCTGATCGCTGATCCAGGGGCTCGTGTGCAGGCCTCCCGTGTCGACATAGTCGGCCACGATGCCCAGATCGGCCGAGCCCCGCCGAAGGCCTTCCAACACGGCGTCGCTCGGCAGATCCTGCAACTGCAGATCGACATCCGGGTGCCGTATCAGGAAGGCCCCCAGCAGCGGGGGCAGCGCTTCCGTCACCGCCGCGGTATTGCCCAGCACGCGCACGGTGCCGCGCAACCCGCGCCCGAACGCCGCCATCTCGAGGTGCAGCGATTCCAGTTCGGCCAGCACACGGTGGGCATGCCGCGCCAGCGCACGCCCGGCATCGGTGGGCGAAGCACCGGCCTTGGCACGCTCCAGAAGACGCACGCCCACCGCATCCTCCAGCGCCTTAAGCCGCGCACTGGCCGCCGCCAGCGACAGATGAGCGGCCTGCGCCGCCGCGGTGATGGTGCCGTGCTCCAGCACCGCCGTGAACAGGCGCAGATCGAACGGATTGACGCGGTAGGTCAGGGCCTTGACGACACCAGGCATGGCACATCCTTCGGAAAACCCGAAGGATAAGCGCAGCACTTCGAACTGGTCATGCGCCTGCGGCTTGCGCAAGATGCGGCCATGGACTCGACATTGATCTTGCACATCGCCCTCATCGGGGCCATCTTCGCGCTGGCCGGGGCGGTCAAGGGGGTCTCCGGCATGGGACTGCCCACTGTGGCCATGAGCCTGCTGGGACTGTGGATGCCCGCCGCACAGGCGGCTGCGCTGCTGGTGGCCCCCGCCCTGGCCACGAACCTGGCCCAGTGCCAGGGACCGCACGCGCCCGCGCTCATCCGTCGGCTGTGGCCCCTGTGGCTGGGGCTGGCCATCACCACGGTCTGGGCCCCCGGGCTGGGGCATGGCTCTGACCTCACGGCCCGTCGCCTGCTGGGCATCGCCCTGGTGCTGTATGGGGCATGGGGCCTGTGGCGACCTGTGCTGCCGAACCTGGCGGCCCGCCAAGGCTGGATCGGCATCCCCATGGACCTGGTGACGGGCTTGGTGATGGGGCTGGCGACGGGCCTGGTCACGGCCTCCACCGCCGTGTTCGTGCTGCCCATGGTCCCTTACCTGCAGACCCTGCGCCTGCACAAGGACGAGATGGTGCAGGCACTGGGCCTGTCCTTCGGCGTGGCCACTCTCGCGCTGGCCGCGCGCCTGGGCTTGAATCAGCATGGCGCCAGTACCTGGCTGAGCCCATGGACGCTCTGGGCGCTGGCCGCCGCCTTCGCCGGGCTGTGGCTGGGCACCCACGTGCGCCACCGGCTAAGCGGTAACGCGTTCCAGCGCGGCCTGTTCCTGATCTTCATCGGCCTGGGCGTGGCCAACCTGCTCAAGCCGGTGTGAGACCGGTATGCTGCCGCAGCACGTTCTCGATGCTTGCCGCGCACGACGGCCAGCCGATCCTGATCAGCCCGGTTCAGCAGCCGCTGGAGGTCCGCGCCGCCATCGGTGCCCCGCAGCTGGTGGCGCAAGGCATGCAAAGCGCCCTGCCAAGGCCTGGGGTCTTTCAAAGCGGGTAATCTGGCTTCGGAGCCCTTCGGGCGACCGTCCAGGGGCTTCGATCGCCCATAAACAGAAAGGACGTGTCACATGAACTCAAACAAAATCACGATCGGCGGCGTCGCCCTCATCCTGGGCTTGTCGACAGCCTTGGCGTCGGCACAGCCACGCGGCCGTGACGAAGGGGGCCCCGGCGGGCCACCGGCCCATGCCCAGGGTCATGGCCCCAAAGACCACCGCCCTGATCACCCGGAGCGTGGCCGAGGCGCCGGACCTGAACACCGCTTCTACAAGGGCGACCGCCTGCCCAACGAGTGGCGCAATCGCCAGTACGTGGTCAACGACTGGCGCGCCCATCACCTGAAGCGTCCGCCCCGTGGCTACCACTGGGTGCAGACCGGCCCGGACTACGTGCTGGTGGCCATCACCACGGGCGTGATCGCGCAGATCATCCTGTCCCAGTAAGCTGCCCCCGCGACGACCCGGCGGCGGGGCTCACCCCTCGCCGTCGAGTTCCGGGTAGTGCCGGAACAGACCGTCGGAAAACGGCAGGCGGCGTTCGCTGGCCAGATAGGTCTGCAGTTCCGGCAGCGCTTCCACGGTGTCGCGCAACGCCCAGACGCGTTTGAAATCTGGCCTGAGCACCGCCATGCGGCGCGGAAAGGCAAAGCACAGCCCTTCCACCACGTGAAAGAGCGACAGGTCGGCGTAGCTCCAGTGGCTGCCGCCTGCGAGCCAGGCGCCGCGCTGTACCAGCACCCGCTCGAAATAGTCCAGGAACTTCGGAATGCGGCGGCCCCGAAAGCCCTCGGCACGGCGTGCCGCTTCGGGTTTCTGATCCTCGTAGTACAGGTCCACGCCGACCGGGTGGTGAACGTCGTGCGATTCGGCGACCAGGTCCATGAGCGTCAGCTGCAACTGATGCACCCAATGCCGGCCGGCCAACTCGCGAGGCGCGATCTGGGGGTGCCTTTCGCCCAGGTAGAGCAGGATGTTGGCGGTCTGCGAGACCACCAGCCCGTCTTCCGTCACGATATAGGGCGGCGCGAATGGCGGGTCGATGCGTGGCCGCGCCAGGTCCTTGACCAGCGCGGCGTCGCCCTCGCGTTGCCACGTCTTTTCCTCGTAGGGGATGGCGGCAGCCTCCAGGGGCAGCCGCACGAACTCTCCACGCCCGGGAATGCCCGTCCAGTACCACAGTGCATAGCTCATGGCCCTCTCCTTCGCGCGACGCCACAGGAAAAGGCCGGCAATGGTTGCCGGCCTTCACATGCAAGTTTTACGCGCTGCCGGGGCTTATTTCTTCTTGTCCAGGCTGGCATGCAGGTCATGCGCCTGCTTGAGATGCCCTTCCAGCGTGGGCAGGGTCTTGGTGGCAAAGGCCTTCACATCCGGATCGGTGGCCTCGGCCGCGGCACGCTTGAACAGCTTGATGGTGCTTTCATGCGCCTTGATGCCGACCGACTCGATGAAGTGCTTGTCATAGCTTTCGCCGTCGCGCAGGGACAGGATCTTGGCCTTGGTCTTCTGGCCCAGTGAAGGATCCTTGGGCAGTTCGACGCCCTTGGAGGCGGCCAGTGCGGCCAACTCCGTGTGGGCCTTGGTGTGGTCGTCGATCAGGGTCTGGGCGAAAGACTTCACGCGGGAGTCGGAAGCCTTTTCCAGCGCTGCCTTGGCACCGTCGATCTCGGCATGGCCGTTCTGTGCAGCTTGTTCCAGGAAGGCGCCATCGAAGGCGGACAACTTGCCGCCATGTGCCGAACTGGCCGAAGTGGCCTTGGGCGAACTGGCAGGCAGGGTGGTCTGCGCCGTGACGGCGGTGCCGGCCATCGCCAGGGACACCGCAAGAGGCAGGGCCAGAAGCTGGTTGCGTCGATTCATGGGCATTCTCCTCGTTTGCTTGAGATAAGAGGCCCATGGCAATCGGCATGCCTGCATCACCACAGATGCCGACCGTCGATCACGTCGATCGGCAACTCCTCCGCCACCAGTCCCGCGAACAACCGGGCATTGACACCGATGCGGCGTGTCTGGCCATCCCAGTCGCCGGTCGGCTTGAAAGCCGGGCTGTCACTGAAGGTGGCGCAGCCGCACATGGCGCAGAAGTGATGCGCCACCAATTCGGTGTTCCAGCGGTAGACCGCATCGTGCTCCGGGACCGCGGTGAGGTGGAAGGCCTCGGGTGGGTAATAGGCCAGCAGGGCGCCTCGCTTGGCACAGAAGGAGCACGTACAGCGGGTCAGCCGTTCAGGCCATGCCCCTTCGATGCGAAACGCCACCTGGCCACAATGGCAACTGCCGGTGATGCCGTCCATGGTCCGATTTCCTTTGCTCGTGGTGCGACAGCGCCCCTGGAGCAAACGAGGCGCCCGGTACGGGATGGGGCGGACAGCCACCCCCGCATGCGCGGCGCGATCGGATCACAGCGGCGCAGCGGCCTTCAGCTGACCGCCGCCGAAGTAGTGGCCACGCAGGTTGTCCAGCGTGAGCAGGCCCATCGCTTCGCGCGTCTCCTCGGTGTTGCTGGCGATGTGCGGCAGCAGCACCACGTTGTCGAGGCCGAACAGCGCCTGCGGCACATGGGGCTCGTTCTCAAACACGTCCAGCC
>DXIO01000033.1 GCA_019112875.1 Candidatus Aquabacterium excrementipullorum | reverse complement strand
CGAGAACGTCGTCATCTACACCGGCGAGCTCGAAGGTCTCAAGCGCTTCAAGGACGATGTCAAGGAAGTCAAGGAAGGCTTCGAGTGCGGCCTCAACATCAAGGGTTACAACGACATCAAGGAAGGCGACGTCCTCGAGTTCTTCGAAATCAAGGAAGTGGCCCGCACGCTGTAAACCACCGCGCAGGCTCCCCCACACAACCCCGCCTGCCTACCGCAGGCGGGGTTTGTGCTTGAAAGAGCCCGACCGGTTTCACGGCAGGAATTCACCATGCGCCATAAACGCTCCACCCCCAACCGCAGCATTCGCGTTTCGGACCAGATCCAGCGCGACGTGGCCGAGCTCATCCGTGAGCTGAAGGATCCGCGCATCGGCATGGTCACGATCAACAGTGTCGAGGTGACGCCTGACTACGCCCATGCCAAGGTGTTCTTCTCTCTGCTGATCGGCAAGCCCGACGATTGCGAAGCCGCCCTGAACGAGGCCGCGGGTTTCCTGCGCAATGGCCTGTTCAAGCGCCTGCAGATCCACACCGTGCCCACGCTGCACTTCCATTTCGACCGCACCACCGAACGCGCGGCCGAGATGAGCGCGCTGATCAACAAGGCCGTGGCCGACAAGGCCAAGGACGAGTGAGCGCGCTGCCCGCGGCTGTACACCGATGAACGCCCAGACCACCCCCCTGACGATTCAGGATGCCCCTGCGGCAGGGTTGGGTGCGCCTGCTGTGGCCCAGACCGCGCGCCCCGCGCGCTTGCCGCGTCGGTCTTTGCATGGCGTGCTGCTGCTCGACAAGCCGCTGGGCTGGTCCAGCAACGATGCGCTGCAGAAGGTCAAGCGTCTGCTTCGCGCCGAGAAGGCCGGGCACACCGGCACGCTCGACCCGCTGGCCACCGGCCTGCTGCCACTGTGCTTTGGCGCGGCCACCAAGTTCTCGCAGGTGGCGCTCGATGCTGACAAGCGCTATACCGCCACCTTGAAGCTGGGCGTGCGCACCACGACGGGCGATGCCGAAGGCGAGGTGCTGAGCACCCGTCCGGTGTCGACCACCGCCGATGCCATCGTTCAGGCCTGTGCGCGCTTCACGGGCCCGATCGACCAGGTGCCGCCCATGCATTCGGCGCTCAAGCACCAGGGCAGGGCGCTCTACGAATATGCCCGAGAAGGCGTCGACATCGAACGTGCCTCGCGACGCGTCACGATTCACGGGATCGACATCCTGGATTGGCACGATGACGTCCTGATGATCGACGTGCGCTGCTCCAAGGGCACCTACATCCGCACCCTCGCCGAGGACATTGGCGAGGCACTGGGATGTGGCGCCCACCTCACGGCCCTGCGCCGCACGGGCAGCGGCCTGGTGTCGCTCGACGGTGCCGTGACGCTGGAAGCGCTGCAAGCGATGAGCGAGCCCGAGCGAGACCTTCTGCTCAAACCGCTGGATGTGCTGGTGATGCATTGGCCCGAGACGCTCTTGTCCGACGACGAAGCAGGGCGTTTCCTGACCGGCTTGCGCCGCCGTACCACTTTGCCGAACATGGAGGCCGTGCGGGTGTACGGCCACAACCCGGCCGCGACGCGAGACCAGCGTCCCCGCATTTTCCTGGGCAGTGCCCATGTGAAGGAGGGAGAACTGATTCCCTCCCGCTTGCTGAGCCCCCTGGAGGTGCAAGGCCAGATCGACGCCACGGCAGATGCCCCGATCCCTATTCCGATAGCGGGCGCACCGGCCACCACCTCCTGATCCTCCAGCCGCTGCGGCGGCCTGACCCGATTTCCAAAGAAACCGAGCCTCCCATGAGCACTCAAATCCGCAACATTGCGATCATCGCCCACGTTGACCATGGCAAAACCACCATGGTCGACCAACTGCTGCGCCAGTCCGGCACCTTCGCCGACCACGAAAAGGTCGTCGACACCGTGATGGACAACAACGCCATCGAACGCGAGCGCGGCATCACCATCCTGGCCAAGAACTGCGCCGTGAGCTGGGAAGGCACGCACATCAACATCGTCGACACCCCGGGCCACGCGGACTTCGGCGGTGAAGTCGAACGCGCGCTGTCCATGGTCGACGGCGTGGTGCTGCTGATCGACGCGCAGGAAGGCCCGATGCCGCAAACGCGCTTCGTGACCAAGAAGGCGCTGGCCCTGGGCCTCAAGCCCATCGTCGTGGTCAACAAGGTGGACAAGCCCGGTGCCAAGCCCGATGCCGTGGTCAACGCCGCATTCGACCTGTTCGACAAGCTGGGTGCCACCGACGAACAGCTGGATTTCCCCGTGGTGTACGCCTCGGGCATCAACGGCTGGACCTCGCTGGAAGAAGGTGCGCCTGGCGAGAAGTGGGGCGAAGACATGTCTGCCTTGTTCAACACGGTGCTCAAGCACGTGCCGGCGCAGACGGGTGATCCCAAGGCACCCCTGCAACTGCAGATTTCCGCACTCGATTTCTCGACCTTCGTGGGTCGCATCGGCGTGGGCCGCATCAGCCAGGGCACGGCCAAGCCGGGCCAGGACGTGGTCGTGATGGAAGGCCCCGAGGGCAAGGCCATCAAGGGCCGCATCAACCAGGTGCTGACCTTCCAGGGCCTGGACCGCGTGCAGGTCACCGAAGCCGGCCCCGGCAACATCGTGCTGATCAACGGCATCGAGGATGTCAACATCGGCGTGACCGTGACCGATCCGCTCAACCCCCAGCCGCTGCCCATGCTGAAGGTGGACGAGCCCACGCTGACCATGAACTTCTGCGTGAACAATTCGCCCCTGGCCGGTCGTGAAGGCAAGTACGTGACCAGCCGCCAGATCTGGGACCGCCTGCAGAAAGAGCTGCAGCACAACGTGGCCCTGCGCGTGAAGGAAACCGACGAAGACGGCATCTTCGAGGTCTGTGGTCGCGGCGAACTGCACCTGACCATCCTGCTGGAAAACATGCGCCGTGAAGGCTACGAGCTGGCCGTTTCCAAGCCCCGCGTGATGTTCAAGGACATCGACGGCGTCAAGAGCGAGCCGATGGAGCTGGTCACCGCCGACGTGGAAGAACTGCACCAGGGCGGCGTGATGCAGGCCCTTGGCCTGCGCAAGGGCGAGATGATCAACATGGAGCCGGACGGCCATGGCCGTGTGCGCCTGGAATACCGCATCCCCGCCCGTGGCCTGATCGGCTTCAGCAACGAGTTCATGAACCTGACGCGTGGCTCGGGCCTGATCTCGTCGATCTTCGACGGCTACGAAGCCCACAAGGGCGAGATCGGCGGCCGCAAGAACGGTGTGCTGATCTCCATGGACGACGGTGAAATCTTCACCTACGCCCTGGGCAAGCTGGACGACCGCGGCCGCATGTTCGTCAAGCCGAACGACCCGGTGTACGAAGGCATGATCGTCGGCATCCACAGCCGCGACAACGACCTGGTCGTGAACGCGACGCGCACCAAGCAGCTGACCAACTTCCGCGTGTCGGGCAAGGAAGACGCGATCAAGATCACGCCGCCGATCGACCTGACGCTGGAATACGGCGTGGACTTCATCGACGACGACGAGCTGGTCGAGATCACGCCCAAGAGCATCCGCGTGCGCAAGCGCCACCTGAAGGAACACGACCGCAAGCGCGCTTCGCGCGAATCCCAGGCCTGATGGGCCCCGGGGGCGGCAGGCGAAGGCCCGCCGCCCTTGTTGTTTGATGCTGTCCCTTGCCATTTGAGAACACCATGAGCACACCCACTCTCACGGACCTGCGTGCCGAGATCATCGGCGGTGTGGGCGTGATCACCCTGGACCGCGCCAAGGCGCTCAACGCTTTGACGCTGGACATGGTACGCGGCCTGCATGGTCTGCTGCTGGCCTGGGCCGGTGACAAGGCCGTGCACGGCGTGCTGCTGCGCGGTTCGGCCCGCCCTCCGGTTGAAGGCAAGGCCTCGGCCACGCACTTCTGCGCGGGTGGAGACATCCGCTTCATGCACCAGGCCGCCACCACGGGCGACCTGGCCATCGACGACTTCTTCACCGAAGAGTACGCGCTGGACCACCTGATCCACGTGTACCCCAAGCCGGTGGTGGCCTGGCTCGAAGGCATCACCATGGGCGGCGGCATGGGCTTGGCCCAGGGCTGCTCGCTGCGCGTGGTGACCGAAACCGCGCGCATGGCCATGCCCGAGACGCGCATCGGCCTGTTCCCCGACGTGGCCGGCGGCTACTTCCTGTCACGTTGCAAGGGCCATGTCGGTGAGTACCTCGGCGTGGTCGGCCCGCACATCAACGCGGGTGATGCGCTGGCCCTCGGTCTGGCCGACATGCAGGCCGAAGCGGCCAGCCTGGGCGGGCTGCTGGACGCCTTGCGCGACACGCCCGTTGAAAGCGGTGCGGAACTGACTGAACGTCTCTGTGCGCACGCGGCTGCCCACCCGGCACCTGGCCTGCATGCGCCTACCTTGGCCGGCCTGCACGAGCAGATCGACAAACACTTCGCGCAGCCCGATGTGGCCGCGATCACGGCTTCGCTGCGATCCGACGACAGCGAGTGGGCCCGCCAGACCCTCGCCCAGATGGCCGGCCATTCGCCCTTGATGATGAGCGTGACGCTGGAACAGATCCGCCGTGCGCGCCACATGGCGCTGGCCGACGAGTTCCGCATGGAGCGCACCCTCGTCCGCCATTGCTTCAACCTGCGCAAGGGCGCGGCCAGCGAGACGGTCGAAGGCGTGCGCGCCCTGGCTGTGGACAAGGACCACCAGCCGCGCTGGAGCCCCGCCACGCTGGCCGAGGTCACGCCCGAGATGGTGCAGGCCTTCTTCGAGCCGGTGTGGCCCGTGCACGCGCACCCCCTGCGTGATCTGAAGGACGCCTGAGCGTCTCTTCCCGACGACCGACATTCCCTCGCTGCAGCAGTCTCCGCCATGAGTGCCCTGATCGATCCCAAGACTGGCCTGAGCCCGTGGCGCGCCTGTGTCGCGCCGATGCTGGACTGGACCGATGCTCATTGCAGGTACTTCCATCGCCAGCTCAGCCAGCACGCCCGCCTGTACACCGAGATGCTGACCACGGGCGCGCTGGTGCACGGCAAGATGTACCGTTTCCTGGACTACAACGAGTCCGAGCACCCGGTGGCGCTGCAACTGGGTGGCAGCGAGCCGGCCGACCTGGCCGAGTGCGCCAAGCTCGCGCTGGAGCGCGGCTACGACGAGGTCAACCTCAACTGCGGCTGCCCCAGCGAGCGCGTGCAGCGCGGCGCCTTCGGCGCCTGCCTGATGAACGAAGCCTCGCTCGTGGCCGACTGCATCAAGGCCATGATGGACGCCACGGGCAACGACCCGCGCATGCCCATCACTGTCAAGCACCGCATCGGCATCGACAAGGTCGAGAGCTACGATTTCGTGCGCGACTTCGTCGGCACCATCGCCGATGTGGGCTGCCAAGTCTTCATCGTGCATGCGCGCAATGCGTGGCTCAAAGGCCTGAGCCCCAAAGAGAACCGCGACATCCCGCCGCTGCGCTACGAGTTCGTGCACCGGCTCAAGCAGGATTTCCCGCACCTGACCATCGTGCTCAACGGTGGCCTGGCCGACAACGAGCAGGCCCTGGCGCAATTGCAGCCGGGCGCCGTGATCGATGGCGTGGCGCTCGATGGCGTGATGCTCGGCCGTGCGGCGTACCACACGCCCTGGCTGCTGTCCGAGTGGGACGAGCGCTTCTTCAACCAGGCGCCGCGTGCCGATGCCCCCACGCGCGAGGCCGTCGAAGCGGCCATGGCGGCCTACGCCGATGCGCAAGTCGAGCGCACGCAGGGCTGGCCGCACGGTGAAGTTCGCTGGCCGCAGGTGATGCGACACGTGCTCGGTCTGTACAGCGGGCTGCCCGGTGCCCGTCGCTGGCGCCAGGTGTGGTCGGACCACAAGCTCAAGCACCACACGGCGGCCGAGGTGATGCGCCTCGCCCATCAGCGCCCCGCCTGATCGCGTTCACGCGGCCACCCCCAATAGGGCGATTCAAGCCCTGTGTCACACGGTGCCATAATCGCCGCGCACAACGACACATCATCACCGGGGAGGGTGGATGGCGAATCTGCGCACCGTGGAACTCAAGGCCTTCGTGCCCGCGAAGGACCATGACCTGTCCAAGCGCTTCTACCAGGACATCGGCTTCACGATGGCCTCGGACAGCGATGGCATTGCTTACTTCCACCACGAGAACGTCAGCTTCCTGCTGCAGCGCTTCTACGTGAAGGAGCTCGCCGAGAACCTGATGATGCACCTGCTGGTCGAGGATGTGGACGCTTGGCATGCCAGGCTGCAGCAGGTCGACATCGCCGGCAAGTATGGCGTGAAGATATCGGCCATCCAGGCCCAGCCCTGGCGCATGCGCGACTTCACGCTCTCCGATCCCTCCGGTGTGCTCTGGCGCATCGCTCAGAACAACGATTGAATCGCCCATGCGTGCGCTGCATCTGCTGCGGTTGTTTGCCTTCGCCCTGGCCGTGTGCTGGATGATCGGCTGCCGCGCCGCCGAACCCTCAGAGGCCACCCGCCGCGAGGTGGCCCATCTCTTCAGGCACCTCGAGCAATCGGGTTGCCAGTTCCAGCGCAACGGCACGTGGTACGACGCGCACCAGGCGGTGGGGCACCTGCAACAAAAGTACGACTATCTGCTCAAGAAGGGCCTGGCGCCCACCACGGAAGCCTTCATCGAACGTGCGGGCAGCCAGAGCAGCATGAGTGGCAAGGCCTACGAAGTGCGTTGCGGGCAGTCCGTCCCGGTACACAGCGCGGACTGGCTCAGGATCGAATTGGCTCGCTACCGGCAACGCCAGCCCTGATGCCGATCCGTCCACCAACACGACCTGAAAACACGACCTGACATGAAATCCAAGCTTCTCTCGTTGACGTCACTGATGGCCGTGGCCTGCCTGGCCGCTGGGGCCGTGCAAGCGGCACCGGCGGCCCCTGCGAGCGCTGAAACCGCGGCGGCTGAAGCGCCGGCCAGTGCGCCATCGGCTCCCGCTGGCCAGGCGTCCCAGCCAGGCGGCTCCTACATGGACCGCGCGGGCGGGGCCGTGATCGCGCCCTTGGGCGATTTGAACCTGGTGCGCGCCAAGATCCCGGATGCGCTCAAGGAAGCGGTGGCATCCCCCTATGCCGAGCCGCCGCTGCGGGAGTGCACGGCGATCGCCGAACACATCCATGCCCTGGATGCGGCCCTGGGCGCCGACCTGGATGCACCGAAATCGGCCACCGAGGCGAGCCTGCTCGAGCGGGGCGTCGATCAGGTCGGCAAGGCCTCGATCAACATGATCAGCGACACGACGACCAGCATCGTGCCGTTCCGGGGCTGGGTGCGGCGGCTGACCGGCGCAGAGCGCCACTCGAAGCGCGTGGCCGCGGCCATCACTGCGGGCTCGCTGCGCCGTGCCTACCTGAAGGGCTATGCCCGCGCCCAGGGCTGTCCGGCCACGATCGCATCCACGCCAATGGCGGCCGCTGCGAGCGCGGCTGTGCCGGCTTCACCCGCCTCGGCACCCTGAGCGCTTGGATGATTGCCGCCGGGGCTTGCGCTTGCGCGCTCAGGCCTCGGTCAATCGCCCCAGCCCGCTGTTCACCGCCCACAGCCCCTGTTGCAGGTGCTCGGTGGTGTCCAACTGCATCTCGAAGCTGAAGAAGCGATTGCGCCCCTGCACCTTGGCCGTGTAGAGCGCCTCGTCGGCGCGCATGATCAGGCTCTGCACCGTGGTGTCGTCGTCCGGGACCACGGTGGTGATGCCGCCCGACAGCGTCACGTGCTCGGACACCGGCGAATCCGGGTGGGGCAGGCCCCGCGTGCGCACCAGGCTTTGCAGGGCGCGGGCGAAGGTCATCGCGCCGGCCTTGGGCGTGTTATGCAGGATGATGCCGAATTCTTCGCCGCCGTAGCGGGCCACGAAGTCCGTGGGGCGGCGGCACACCAGGCGCATCAACCGGGCGATGTTCTGAAGGCATTGGTCGCCCTCGACGTGGCCGATGCTGTCGTTGAAGCGCTTGAAGTGGTCCACATCACAGAGGATCAGCGTGAGCGGCTTGTTCTCGCGACGGCATTGGCCAAGCTGGGTGTGCAGGCGCTCGTTGAAGGCGCGGCGGTTGCCCAGGCCGGTGAGGTCGTCGTGAAAGCTCAGGTGCGACAGCCGCTCGTTGGCGGCGCGCAGCTCTTCCGTGGCGGCGATGAGCTGGTTGCGCATGTGCAGCAGGCGCCGCATGGCATGCAGCTTGGCGCGCAGCACCACGGGCGAGATCGGCTTGATCAGGTAGTCGTCGCCGCCGGCCTCGATGCCTTCCCAGAGGCTGAGTTCGTGTTCCTGGCTCGATACGAAGATGATGGGTGTCCAGCGGCTGCCTTCGGCATCGCGCACCTGGCGCGCCAGCCAGTAGCCGTCCTCACCGCCGGGCAGGGACACATCCACCAGCAGCAGATCCGGGCGTTGCGTCAGGAACAGAGCCAGTGCTTCTCGCGCCGTGCCCGCCTCTAGCACGTGGTGGCCGTGTTGGCTCAATGCCTGGCCCAGACCGGACTGCGTGGCTTGCCGGTCTTCTGCCAGCAAGATGGTCATCGAGGCGTCCTGCATGCGGTGTGTTCTCCCTCTCGAATCGTCACCGTACCATGCACCCCTCGCGCCGTGGAATGCCATGTTTTCGGTAGTTGGCGAGAGAGTGTCGCAAATGTGCTGCAGTGCACAAAAAAAGGCCACCGACAGGTGGCCTTCCCTCATCGTGGAAATCCTTGGACGCTGGAAAGCGCCTCACGAATCGCCATTCAAGGCGAACAACAACGACCAGGTCGTGCAACGGTGGGCTTTCTGAAAAGCTCCCCAGGCCTGCGGCCGGATCGCACCGGGCGCCAGGTTCATGATGGGCGTGAGCAACTCATTGAACCTTGGCCAGGATGGCCTGTTGCCGCCGTTGGGGTCGCCCTGCGCGGCGAAGGCGGCCCAGTAGGCCACCATGGTGTCGGCCAGGGCGTTTTGGCCAGAGCTCATCGGGCGGGTGACGTCGGTGATGAACGTGGGTGCCCCGAACAGATACTGCAGCTCGGCCGTGTGATAGGCGCCCCACGAGAAGAAGGGGTCGGAGGGCCCGGGCGCCAGGGTGTCGGTGAACTCGTAGGCGAACACGGGCACATGGCGCGACAGACGTTTGGCATCGATCAGCGCGGGGCAGGCAAAGCCGGCGTCGGTGTTCAGCGCGGCGGTGGCCAAGTCCGGGCTGGCGTAGGTCGAGGTGGGATACAAGGTCCGCGACAAGCTGCCCGACAGGGCGCTTCCCGTCATGGTGGCGGCAGCGGTGATGTAGTCGTCCTCGGTCATGACGCGGCCGGCCTGCTGATGGAAGGAGTAGCCCACGAAGAAGCGACCTTCGTCGGCGGTGGTGCCCAGCAGCACTGGCACCCGGTTGAACTGGCCGTCGCGGATCGCGGCGCTGACCCGGCCGGGCAGCAGGGTGCCGTCCGCCACGGGCCCCCAGGGGTTTGCCACGCGCAGGGTGTCCAGCCCATCGGGCGAGGCGGCGATCAGCGCGTCGGGGCTGAGTGATCGCAGGCAAGCCAGCTGGCCTGCTCCGGCAGGGCAATTCACCTTCGCGGCGAACTCGTCCGCGCGGTCACGGGCCTGGGCCAAGGTTTGCGCCCCCAGCCGAATGCAGGGCCCGCTTTGCAGGATGGCGCGATGGAATAGGCCGGCCGAGGCGGGTGAAGCCAGGTGCAGGCAGGTGCTGAACGAGCCAGCGGAGTTGCCGAGCACGGTCACGCGGCCCGGGTCGCCACCGAAGGCGCGGATGTTGGCCCGCACCCAGCGCAGGGCCTGTTGCTGGTCCTGCAGCCCGTAGTTGGCGTTGCCTGATTCCTGTTGCGTTTCGCGCGAGCTCATGAAGCCCAGCACGCCCAGGCGGTGGTTGAGGGTGACCACGACCGTGCCGGTGCGGCGTGCCAGGGAAGCGCCGTCCTGGTCGCTGCCGGCGCCCATGGCCAGTCCGCCGGGATGGATCCACACCATGACCGGGCGGAGGGCCGACGCCTGTGCTGGCGTTGGCTCCGGCGCGTAGACGTTCAGGTAGAGGCAGTCTTCGCTGGTGGCGGTGTGGTGGTAGGGCGTGGCGACCTGCGGGCAGGAGGGGCCGATGCTGGTGGCCGGGCGGACACCTTGCCAAGTTTGGGGTGCCTGCGGGGCACGCCAGCGCAGGGTGCCCACGGGCGGTGCGGCGTAGGCCATGCCCTGGAATTGCTGTACGCCCCCCTGCGTCATGCCCTGGACGAGCCCGGATTCGGTGGGGACGATGGGCGCGGTGGTCGAGGCGCGGGTGGCCAGGCTGCTCAGCGCCAGCAGGCAGGCCGAGGCGGCGGCCAGGACATGCCAGCGGGTGTGGCGTCTTGGAACAGTGAAGGTGGTCATCGGTTTTCCTGTGTTGATCGGCATGAAGGCGCACGATGCAACGCGGAGGTGTCGAATCACCAGTCCAAAATGCCGCTCAAAGCCCCACTTCCAGCGTCCACAGATGCTGCGTGACGCGCGCCAGGGCGGTGCGCCGCTGGTATCGGTAGGTCCCGAAGGGGATGCCCAGTCGTTCCGCCGCCAGTTCTTGCGAGCCGGCGGGCCGCAGGTAGGTCAGCTCCAGTGCGCGGGCAAAACGTGCCTGTCTGGGCTGGGCGGCCAGTTGGTCGAGGGCGTTGCGGATCAGCCGCATCAGCGTGGCGGATGGTGTTTCCTGTGTCCTGGCCGCCTGTCGCACCAGCCTGGACTGCAGCAGAGGGTTTGCGCCGAACAGGGCCGGGTCGTGCCAGTGCCTGAACGCATCGTGCACGGCCTCGTGGAACATGGCTTCCGACAGCACCTGGACGGGCGGGATGGCGTCCGTGTCAGCCACCGGTGTCTGACCGGGATGGGCGATGCGGGTGCTCATCATCTCCAGCCAGGTCCGCAGGGGAACGCGCCGCCAGTCGTGCGCGAAGATGCCCTGTGGCTGGTTGTCGCGTACGAAGCCTGCCTGATCGATCGGATGGAAGTCGATGAATTCCATCATGGGGGCCCAGTGCTCGGGCTGCCCGCTCGCCATGGCATAGATGGCCAGGCGCGCTTCCGACATCCATATCGAGACGCTGCGTGCCTGTATCGCGTTGATCCAGGTGCCACCGGACGCGAGATGGCCTCGCGCCACGGCCAGGAGGTCGAACAAGGCGATGTCGCCCGGGCGCAAGGGCGGCTGCGTATCGAGCCAGTGGCGCAGGCTGAGCAGCGCCACATCCTGCGTCATCTCGTCGGCATCGAGCCGGGCGACATTCAGGCACATCATGGCGCCAGCCACTTGCTGCTGCGGGTCTCGCACCGACCACAGCGTGGTGGCTGGATGCCCGTGCCAGCGCCGCAGCAGCGCTTCGTGCTGTGGACCCAGTTCCTGGCGCACCAGGGCGGCGATCGGCTCCAGATCATCGGGCAAGGCGGGGTCGCAGGACACCGTGCCCAGGTTGGCGAAATCGATGAACCGGTGCATCAAGGGATGGCCCCGGTTGAGGTAGACGATGTCCAGCGCCGCCCGGTGCCGGCTGTGCGGGTCTGTGCCGCGCGCCTGCGAGATGTGGTGCTCGAGCAGGCGGTCGGTGATCTGGCGCAATCGCTCCGGATGGCGCCAGCGCAAATCGGCCACGATCGCGTCGCGCACCAGTTCGTGCGGACACAGTCCTTCGGCTGAAACCTCCATGAAACTCAGGCCGGCCAGCCAGTCGAACAGCGCGCTCGAATCGGCCGCATCGACGGTCTCGGACAGCAATTGCTCGTTGGTGACGCGGGCCAGCGCGTTGATGTTCAGGGCTTCGCGGTGTAGCGCCGACGGCACCTGCGCGATGAAGCACTCGATCAGTCGGCGGATCACGTGCGGGCCCAGTTGTGCGGGCACGCCGCCTTGGGTTTCGGCCACATCGGCCAGCAGCACCAGGGCCAGTGGGTGGCCGTGGCTCATGCTGATGAGCGCGTGGCGCGTGGCCTCGTCCAGCCCCCGTGCGGCCAGGACGCGGTCACTGTCAGCGCGGGAGAGGTTGCGCAAGGCGAATGTGCTGGTGCCGCTCCGCCAGGCCGCGTCGGTGCGCCAATGGTCGTCAGGCGGTGTGCGGCCGGCCAGCACGGCGAGGCTTTGTGGCGGCAACTCGGCCAGCAGCGCATCTCGCACCCAATGCTCGAGATGGCTCAGGCGCTCGAAGGTGTCGATCATCAGCAGGCGCCGGGGTTGTGCGCGCCAATGCGCCAGAAGATCGGGCAGGCGTACCGGCTCACCGGCAGGCAAGCCCAGCGCGAGGCCCAGGCCCTGCAGCACGCCGTAGACCGACGGCTCGATGTCGCGGCCATCGAGCCGGATGCAGTCCAGCCCGGCTGAGGCTGCCCTTGCGCGCATGTCGTTGAGCAGGGTGGTCTTGCCGATGCCGCCGGGCCCATGGACGAGGAACACGTTCGCGGCCGACGGCGCCCCGGCCAGGCTCTCGTCGAAGCGCTTCAATTCGGCCTCCCGCCCATGAAGAGCGACCGCTTGCAGGCGCAGACGGTCGGCCAGGCGATCAGCCATGCGTGGCGGTGTCATGGGCGGTAGGGGGGATGGGGGCCCGGCGTGAAAAAGCCGCCTCGGGGGGCGGCTTTCAGCGGCGGGCACGAAGGCTCAAACGCGCTTCTTGTACTCGTGCGTGCGGGTGTCGATTTCGATCTTGTCGCCCGATTCCACGAACAGGGGCACGGGGATCTCGAAGCCGGTGCCGACCACGCGGGCAGGCTTCATGACCTTGCCGGAGGTGTCGCCCTTGACGGCGGGTTCGGTTTCGATTTCGCGCACGATGGTGGTGGGCAGTTCGACCGAGATGGCCTTGCCGTCGTAGAACACTACTTCGACTTCCATGCCGTCTTGCAGGTAGTTGATCGCGTCGCCCATGTTTTCGGCTTCGATCTCGAACTGGTTGTATTCGGCGTCCATGAACGCATACATCGGGTCGGCGTAGTAGGAGTAGGTGCACTCCTTCTTGTCCAGCACGATCTGGTCCATCTTGTCGTCGGCCTTGAAGACCAGCTCGGCGCCAGCGCCGTTGAGCAGGTTCTTCATCTTGATGCGCACTGTGGCGGCGCCGCGGCCACCACGGCTGTATTCGGTCTTGAGGACGACCATCGGGTCCTTGCCCTGCATGATCACGTTGCCGGCGCGGATTTCTTGAGCGAGTTTCATGGGTGGAGTCCCGTGGAATGGATTTGGCGCACCAAAAGTGCGGACAGCCTTCGATTTTAACCCGGCGCGGTGACGAATTGAAGTAGTTGGGTCACTAAGTCGGTCTGGCGCGCCAATTCGTGACAGGATCGCAGGCTGTTTTCCTGCCAGGTTCGCCAGCGCGAAGGGGCCCAAAGGCAGGGCAAGGTCTCCAGGCCGGCGCCTGCGGGTGTGGGGAGGCCGTTCCAGGCGCGCCATAGAGATTGCACATCCGCCGTCAGGTCAGCGGGCCACCGGGCCATCCAGCGCGCCATGAAGGCGTGGAGCTTGCCTTCGTGCACGCCGTCCTCCTGAGGGTAAATGTGCCACACATGGGGCTGGCCCGCCCACAGCGCCCGTACCGCGGAATCCTCGCCCCGTACGAAGTTCAGGTCGCATGCCCACAGCAGTGCATCGTAGGCCGGCTGCGGCAGGTAGGGCAGGGGATGCAGGTGCAGGCCGGGCGTGTCTGTGGGCAAGGCGTGGGTCGCCTGGGTCGCGGCCCCCGGTGTCAGCAGCACGCGGATCCCCGGGCCGCCCTGAGCCTGCGCGATCTCTCCCAAACGCGCCAGCACCGCCGCCACCGGTGCGCCGGGATAACAGAAGATCGACACGACGCGCTCGCCGGGTTGCCAGGAGATACCCAGATTCTTCAGCGTAAGGGTGCGCGCGGCATCGTCAGCTTGCGCCAGGCCGCGCGCTGCCGGCAAGCCTGCCTCGCGCAACAAACCGCCGGTGCGGCCAGTGAAACCCGGGTAGAAAAAGTGCTTGAGCAGCCCCGCGCCGGGGCCGCTGAACACCGGCGAGCGCAAGCCATGGCTGCGCTCCACATAGCTTTCTGCGCTCAGGTATTCGAGGTTGATCCAGCGGGGCGCTGCGGGGCGCTGCATGCGCGCCACGAAACCGCCCGGCAGATCGCAGCCGAAGGCTTCGATCACCACCTCGCCCGGTTCGGGCCACCCGTCGGCGGGCGCTTGATTGTCTTCAGGCCAGAGGTGAACCGCGATGCCGGCGTGTCCCAAACCGTCGGGGGCCACTTCCGGCGCCATCCAGCGCAGGGCGGCCGCGTCGTCCACCCAAAGCCGAGCCGTGTGGCCGCGAGAGGCCAGGTCGCGCGCCAGCCGCCAGCACACCCCCAGGTCGCCGTGGTTGTCGATGACCTTGCAGAAGATGTCCCAGCGCATGGCTGGATTATCCTCGCGGCCATGACCCAGGTCCCTTCCAGCGACGGCGCCCCCGCCGACGTGCCCGATTCCCCGCCCGACGCCCAGCCTGATTCGCCACCCGTGGACAACCGCGAGGCCGTCTGGGAGCGCCTGCTCGGCGAAGTCGCCGCGCTGCCCGGCCTGCCCGGCGTCTACCGCTACTTCGACGCCCAGGGCGAGGTGCTCTACGTCGGCAAGGCGCGCGACCTGAAAAAGCGCGTCGCCAGCTATTTCCAGAAGAACCACGGCGGCACGCGCATCGGCCACATGGTCTCGCGCATCGCGCGCATGGAGACCACCGTGGTGCGCAGCGAGGCCGAGGCCCTGCTGCTCGAAAACAACCTGATCAAGACGCTGAAGCCCCGCTTCAACATCCTGTTCCGCGACGACAAGAGCTACCCCTACCTCAAGATCGCCTCGCACGAGTTCCCGCGCCTGGCCTATTACCGCGGCGGCGTTGACAAGAAGCACCGCTACTTCGGCCCCTACCCGAACGCCTGGGCCGTGAAGGAAACCATCCAGTTGCTGCAGAAGGTGTTCCTGCTGCGCACCTGCGAAGACGCCGTTTTCAACCACCGCACGCGCCCCTGCCTGCTCTACCAGATCAAGCGCTGCAGCGGCCCCTGCGTCGACTTCATCACCCCCGAGGACTACCGCCGCGACGTGGGCCAGGCCGAACGCTTCCTGCTGGGCGAACAGCAGGAGGTGCTCGACAGCATGCAGGCGCAGATGATGGCCTACGCTGACCGGCTGGAGTTCGAGAAGGCCGCCGAGATCCGCAACCAGATCGGCGCGCTCTCCAAGGTGCTGCACCAGCAGTCCGTGGACACCGGCCTGGAGAAGGATGTGGACGTGCTCGCCGTGCGCGTGGAAGGCGGGCGCGCCTGCGTCAACCTGGCCATGGTGCGAGGCGGGCGCCACCTGGGCGACCGCGCCCACTTCCCGGTGCACGTGCAGGACCACGTGCTGGCCCCCGACGAGGCCGCCGCGCTGGACGAGGCCCACGCCACGCCAGCCGACCTGGCCCTGGCCACCGAGGTGCGCGTGCTGGAGGCCTTCATGGCGCAGCACTACCTCGATGGCGGCGTGCCTTCGCTGCTGGTGCTCAGCCACGCGGTGGATCCTGCCCTGGTCGAGGCCTTGTCCGAACAGGCCGGCCGGCGCGTCAACGTGGTCATTCAGCCGCGCGAAGAGCGCCGTGCCTGGCTGGACATGGCGCTCAAGGGCGCCGAGCTGGCCCTGAGCCGGCTGCTCAGCGAAGAAGGCTCGCAGCAATCGCGCACGCGCGCCCTGGTCGAGGCGCTGGACCTGGCCATGGACGCCCAGGCCGAAGGCGATGCCCTGGCCACCTTGCGCGTGGAATGCTTCGACATCAGCCACACGGCCGGCGAGGCCACGCAGGCCTCGTGCGTCGTCTACGAGGGCCACAAGATGCAGCCCTCGCAGTACCGCCGCTACAACATCAACGACATCACCGGCGGCGACGACTACGCCGCGATGAAGCAGGTGCTGATGCGCCGCTACGGCGGCGGCAAGCTCGAACGCATGCCCGACCTGGTGCTGATCGACGGCGGCAAGGGCCAGGTGGCCATGGCCCGCGAGGTGTTCGAATCGCTGGGCCTGGACCTGTCGCTGCTGGTTGGCGTCGAGAAGGGGGAGGGCCGCAAGGTCGGCCTGGAAGAGCTGGTCTTCGCCGATGGTCGCCCCAAGCTGCAGCTGGCGCCCAGCTCGGCCGCGCTGATGCTGGTGGCCCAGATCCGCGACGAGGCGCACCGCTTCGCCATCACCGGCATGCGCGCCAAGCGCGCCAGTGTGCGCACCGGGGGCAGCAAGCTGGAGGACATCGCTGGCGTGGGCCCCAAGCGCCGGGCAAAATTGCTGCAGCGTTTCGGCGGCGTGCGCGGCGTGGCCCAGGCCAGCGTCGACGACCTGGCTTCCGTCGATGGCATCTCACAAGAACTGGCCGAGGAGATCTACCGTGCCCTTCACTGACAAGCCCGCTGGCTCAGAAGACATTCGCCAAGCCGGCGCACGGCAATGGGGCCGCTGGCTGCGCGGCTTGTTCGCCGGCACCCTGGCGCTGGTCGCAACAGGCTGTGACACGCTGAACATCGGCCGATCGGACACCGCGCCCGGCGGCACGCCCACCAGCACCCCGGCCAACGCCCAGGCCGACCGCGAGGCCGCGAAAGACGGACTCGGCCAGGCCCGCGCCCTGGGCGCACCGAGCCCTTCGCGCAGCATGGCCGAAGTGCGCTTGCAGGCTGCCCGCCGCCTGGTGGCCGCCAACCCGCAAGGCACCTACACCGGCAAGCCGCCCGACATCCTGCTGGCCATCCCCGTGCTGACCATCGAGCTCAATGCCGACGGCTCCATCCGCCGCATCGAGGTGATGCGCTACCCGCGCCAGGCCAAGGACACGGTGGACACGGCCATCGCCGCCGTGCGCCGCGCCGCGCCTTTCGGCGATGTGTCGCGCCTGCCCAAGCCCTGGAAGTTCAACGAAACCTTCCTGTTCAATGACCAGCGCAAGTTCAAGCCGATGACGCTGGACCGCTGAGACCGCCAGGATCGCCAACACCGTTGACCCGGCCCCACAGCCGCGGCAAGCCCTTCGAGCGCGCGTCCGCGCTTGAGGGCACAATCCAAGGATGTTCTGGAATCTGCCCACTCTGCTCACCTGGGCGCGGATCGTAGCGATCCCGCTGATCGTGGGCTTGTTCTACCTGCCCATGGCCCCGGCCCAGGTCAACCTGTGGGCCTGCGGGCTCTTCGCCGTCGTCGCGTTCACCGACTGGCTCGACGGCTGGCTGGCCCGCCGCCTGAACCAGACCTCGTCCTTCGGTGCCTTCCTGGATCCGGTGGCCGACAAGTTCCTGGTCTGCGCCTCGCTGTTGATCCTGCTGGAGCTGGGGCGTGTCAACGCCGTCGTCGCGCTGATCATCATCGGCCGCGAGATCGCCATTTCGGCCCTGCGCGAATGGATGGCCCAGATCGGCGCCTCGCGCAGCGTGGCCGTGCACATGCTGGGCAAGCTCAAGACCGCCGCGCAGATGGCCGCCATCATGCTGCTGCTGTACGACGGTGACTTCGGCCCGCTGGGCGTCCACGCCCGCACCATCGGCACCTGGCTGATCTACATCGCTTGCGGCCTGACGGTCTGGTCCATGGCCTATTACCTCAAGCGGTCCATTCCGGACATCGTTGCCAAGGCCAAGTAGCAGGCCTGCAAAAAGCAGTGGATGCATCCCAGAATGCGCGCTGCATGTCAAGCGAGCATCCACGGCCTTGGCCTCCCTTGGGTGCCCAATGATTGAGCATAGAATGGATTTCGGTGGCGGGGTGTTCCCCGCTGGTCTTTCGCTCTGGCGTTCGAACCACTCCAGCACCGCGAAGACAGTTCCAGGCTCGTTTTTTGGCACCTTCCAGAGGGGATTTTTCGTGAACAAGTCCGAGTTGATTGATCACATTGCCAAGCAGGCTGACATTTCCAAGGCCGCGGCCGGCCGTGCCCTCGAGGCCGTGATCGGCGGCGTGCGCACCACGCTCAAAAAAGGCGGCACCGTGTCGCTGGTCGGCTTCGGCACCTTCGCCGTCACCACGCGTGCGGCGCGCACCGGCCGCAACCCGCGCACCGGTGAAGCCATCAAGATCAAGAAAGCCAAACTGCCGAAGTTCCGGCCCGGCAAGGCTCTCAAGGATGCTTTGAACTAAAATACGCGGCTTTCCTCCATTGCCGGGTGCTTAGCTCAGTTGGTAGAGCGGCGCCCTTACAAGGCGTAGGTCGGGGGTTCGAGCCCCTCAGCACCCACCACCGGCAGCCCGTTCAAAGGCGAACCTCGGTTCGCCTTTGTGCTGTTCGGCTTCGCAGCCAGTAACCACGTGTGCGGCCCGTGCCGCACCAGGATTCCACAGGACCTCAAAGGCCCGAGATGTTTGATTTCGTTCGCAAGCACAACAAGCTCTTCCAGATCATCCTGGTGCTGCTGATCCTGCCGTCGTTCGTCCTCTTCGGCGTGCACAGTTTCGAGGATTCGGCCGGCAACGATGTGGTGGCCAAGGTCGGCCGCCAGAAGATCACACAGTCTGAGCTGGACACCGCCACCCGCACGATGGCCGAACGTGTGCGTTCCCAGCAGCCCGAGACCGACCCGGCCGTATTCGACACGCCCGAATTCAAGCAGCGTGCTCTCGATGCCCTGACCCACGACTACACGCTCAACGCCGCCGCCTACGACCAGCGCGTGCGCGCTTCCGATTCGCGCCTGCAGCGCATCTTCGCCACGGCCCCTGATTTCGCTCCCTTCCGCAACGCCGACGGCACGATCAACACCCAACTGCTGGAAGCCCAGGGCATCTCGTCGGCGCAATTCGCCGAGCGCCTGCGTCAGCAGATCAGCGTCAGCCAGGTGATCGGCGGCGTCGAGAACACGGGCACCGTGTCCAAGACGGCCAACCGCCTGGCGGTCGAGGCCCTGTTCCAGGTGCGCGACGTGCAATGGCGCAAGTTCGAGCCCAAGACCTACGCGGCCGGCCTGAACCCCACCACCGAGCAACTGCGCAAGTTCTTCGAAGAACCGGCGATGGCCACGGTGTTCCGCGAGCCCGAGCATGCCGACGTGCAATATGTGGTGCTTGACCTTGAGGCCCTCAAGTCGCGTGTGAGCGTCTCCGAGGACGATCTGCGCAAGTCCTACGAGCAGAACCTCAAGAACTACACCCAGCCTGAAGAGCGCCGCGCCAGCCACATCCTGGTCAAGGCCGAGAAGAGCGCGCCCGCCGCCGAGCGCCAGGCCGCGAAGGCCAAGGCAGAGAAGCTGTTGGCCGAGGTCAAGAAGAACCCTGGACAGTTCGCCGAACTGGCCCGCAAGAACTCCGAGGATCCCGGCTCGGCCGCCAATGGCGGTGACCTGGACTTCTTTGGCCGCGGCAACATGACCAAGCCTTTCGAGGATGCCGTGTTCTCGCTCAAGAAGGGCCAGATCAGCGAGGTGATCGAGTCCGACTTCGGCTACCACATCATCGAACTGACCGATGTGCGTGGCGGCCAGGCCCAGCCCTTCGAGGCCGTGCGCGCCCAGATCGAAGACGACGCCCGCAAGCAGCTGGCCCAGCGCCTGTACGCCGATGCGGCCGACAAGTTCACCAACGCGGTGTACGAGCAGTCCGACAGCCTCAAGCCCGTGGCCGACGAACTCAAGCTGACCATCCAGACCGCCTCCAACGTGCTGCGCAACCCGGGTGCCAAGGACCAGGGTGTGCTGGGCAACACCCGCCTGCTGCAGGCGCTGTTCGATCCCAGCAACCGCAGCAAGGCGCGCAACACCGAAGCCACCGAGGTGGGCCCGAGCAAGCTGGTGTCGGCGCGCATCGTCAAGTACTACCCGGATGCCAAGCCGCAGTTCGAGCAGGTCGAGGCCAAGGTGCGTGAGCGCTGGATCGCCCGTGAATCCGTGCGTGCCGCTCGCGTGGATGCCGAGCAGAAGATGGCGGCCGGCAAGCAGTCGCCCGAGAAGGCCGAACTGCCTGCTTCGGTGCAGATGTCGCGCCGCCTGGTGTTCTCGCAGCCGCCGGCCGTGCTGGATGCCGCCTTGCGTATCCCCGAGAAGCAGCTGCCGGCCTGGCAGGTGGTGGATCTGGGTGACGAAGGCTTCGCGCTGATCAAGGTCAACAAGGTGCTGCCGCTGCAGATCGTGCCCGAAGAAGAAAAGGCCACGCAGGCGCAGTTCACCGGCTATTGGGCCAAGGCGGAAGCCGAGGCCTACCTGCGCGCCCTGCAGCGTGAGTACAAGGTCAAGGTCATCAAACCGCAGGCCGAAGCGGCCAAGGCAGCGGAAAAATCCGCTTCTGGCGGTTGAGAGGCCTTAAAGCGCGCTATACTCTCGGTCTTTCGACGGTGGCTGTAGCTCAGTTGGTAGAGTCCCAGATTGTGATTCTGGTTGTCGTGGGTTCGAGTCCCATCAGCCACCCCACCCGTCTTCCAAGTCTGCACTAAGTGCTTGATTCTTCTAGGGATAGAAGCAAAATCAAGTACTTAGCTTCAGCGATATAACTGCACTTGCTACACAGCCTGCTACACACAAACGTGTTACAGGCTCCATGAAACAAGTCGCAGAACATCTCTTCTCCCGCGGAAAATCCGGCAAGCTCTATTGTCGCGTACGTGTCCCCAAAAAGCTCCGCAGTGCCTACGGGCAAACCGCTGAAATCCTGCGGTCGCTTGGCACGTCCGACGTTGCCGAAGGCAAGCGCCGGCTCGTCGTTGAGCTCGCAAACATCTACAAAGATTTCGACCTGAAGCAGCAGCGCCTGCACGCTCACGAGACGAAACGCTTGCAGCGTTCGGCCCAGCGTCTATCCTCACTATCGGGTAAGCAAGTCGAGTCCCTTGCCCAAACTTGGGTACACCAAGCGTTGCTGGGGGACGACAATCTCCGCAGTCGAGGAATGTCTGACGAAGAGTTCGACTCGCTTACCAATCAGCTAGAGCAACAGCGCAAGGAGTTGGGGAGAATGCTCGCTCAGGGGCGCACCGAGCGAATTCTCCCGGCGCTCCACAGTTTTCTCCATCTCCTTGGTATTGATGTGCAACTTGGGGAAGACCAAGAGCGCGAGGTCTCGTACAAGTTTCTGGAAGCAGTTGTCCAAACGCTCGATATACGCCTCGACCGTCAGAATGGCCGGGTAAATCCGACGAGTCAGCACCAAGCAGTACTAACTGTCCCGGAGGTGAAGGCCTCGCTTGCGCCCCCAAAGGCTGGACCGACATGGGACGAAGTCTTCGACAAGTGGAAAAACTTTGTTGCGAATCGACCAAAGTCCACCGTTATTGGCATGCGTACGCCTTGGCGTGATTTGATGGCCTTAGCGAAGGATGCTGGAATTACCGGACCTGCCGGCGTCACCAAGAGGCTCGTGACGGAGTTTGTCGATGGCATGGAAACGCGAGGGCTCTC
>DXIO01000032.1 GCA_019112875.1 Candidatus Aquabacterium excrementipullorum | reverse complement strand
GGCCGGCAATGGCGCGAAGGGCGCGACCTTCCTGGCGCAAGGCACCATCTACCCCGACGTGGTGGAAAGCGGTGGCACCAAGACCAAGAAGGCCACCACCATCAAGAGCCACCACAACGTGGGCGGCCTGCCCGAGCAGTTGGGCCTGAAGCTGCTGGAGCCGCTGCGCGAGCTGTTCAAGGACGAAGTGCGCAAGCTGGGCGTGGCCCTGGGCCTGCCGGAGCACATGGTCTACCGCCATCCCTTCCCCGGCCCGGGCTTGGGCGTGCGCATCCTGGGCGAGGTCAAGAAGGAATACGCAGATCTGCTGCGCCGTGCCGACGACATCTTCATCCAGGAACTGCGCGCCACGATCGATCCCGAGAGCGGCAAGAGCTGGTACGACCTGACCAGCCAGGCCTTCACGGTGTTCCTGCCTGTGAAGAGCGTGGGCGTGATGGGCGATGGCCGCACCTACGACTACGTGGTGGCCCTGCGCGCCGTGCAGACCAGCGACTTCATGACCGCCGACTGGGCCGAGTTGCCCTACAGCCTGCTCAAGCGTGTGTCGGGCCGCATCATCAACGAGGTGCGGGGCATCAACCGCGTCACCTACGACGTGTCGAGCAAGCCGCCCGCCACGATCGAGTGGGAGTGATCATCCGCGGCTGAGGGACGGATCCGAGGCACCTGACGCACCATGGACAGGCTGTTCTTCGCGATCTTTCCCGACGCGGATGCAGCGGCCCGGGCTGCAGAGCTTGCGCGGGGTTTAAAGGCCAAACATAGGCTCAACAAATCGCCCCTCGAGCAGGAGCGTCTGCACATCACATTGGAACTCTTGGGTAATTTCGCCGGCCTACCTTTGCGTCTTATTGACGAGGCCTGTGATGTGGCTGCTTCTCTGCGATGGCCAGCGTTCGACATTGAACTGGATCATGTGATCAGCTTCAAAGCTGCCGCCGATCACCGGCGCCCCCTGGTCTTGCAGGGCCGGGAATGCGTGGCAGAACTCAAGGCTTTCCAGCATGATTTGGACATGGCCCTGAAGCGTGCTGGGGTTGTGCGCAGAAGGGGATCGTCCTTCAATCCTCACCTGACTCTGTCGTACGATAAGGACGTGGGCGCTGCCGTGGAGGTTTCGCCGCCCATCCGGTGGCGCGCAACGGAGTTCATGCTGGTTCATAGCTTCGTCGGCCAAAGCCGGTACGAGATGCTGGGGCGATGGCCATTGGCGCCCGCTCCGACCTGAGCCTTATCCTCCCACAGGCTCGGGCACGCAGTCGTCCATGGTCTCGGGCATGTCGATGCCCAGCATGAGCTGTCGCATCTGCATGGCCACCGCGGCACACAGCGCCTGCGGATCACCCTGATCGATCCTTGGCGGCCTGCCAAAGCTGACCTGGGCCACCTGCCGGCGGTAGCGCGGCAAAGCCACCTGCAGCGCGGCCGCGAGCTTGGCCTTGTCCTGCGGTGTGCGCCTCAGCAGGGTGAGCGGATGCTGCTGTGCCGCAGGCGAGATCACATGGCTCACCAGCGCCGGCACGAAACGCGTGTCGGGCACCAGCCGTGAGAACAAAGCGTAGCTGTCCGACCATTGCCGCAAGGATTCGGCCGCCTGCAGCGGGCCCGAAGCGGCGGGATCGGGCTCGATCTCGCCGGCGGGGAAGGTCAGCAGAGCGCCACCGTCCTGGAGGTGCTTGGCGCCCGCGCGGACCACGGCCATGCGCCCGGATTCGTTCGTGGGCAGGAAGATCAATTGCCGCGCGACGTTCGGCAGGGCGCGCAAAAATGGGCGATCCAGCGCGATCACGCGCAGGTCGGGCCGCGATCCCAGGCTGGCGAACAGCGCCACCGTGTCCGTCATGCCCGGGTGGTTGGCCAGGATGAACACAGGCCCCTGCGCGGGGATGTGCTCCAGCCCCGAGGTGTGCAGCCCCGCCGTCATCTGATCGACCAGCCAGGCGCTGCCTTGCGCCAGGCCCTGCTCACCGACGCGCCGGTCGAACTCGTGCGCCGTCCAGGCAAAACGGCGCGCCAGCGGCCGAAGCAGGTGGCGCAGCGGTGTGCCTCGAAGCCGTGACCAGCCGATCGAATCCAGCAGGTCATCGGTGTTGATCTCCGTGAGCGCGTCAACCAGCGGTGATGAGGCGTCAGGCATGGCAGGGCATGAGGTGGCGTTGGCGCAGTCTAGGGCATCCTTGCCTTGAAGAAGTGACGGCTTGCATGCGGCTTGAACGCATGCCCCCGCCGTCCGGTGGATTCGCAGCAAGCCAGTGTGCAGGCTGCTGATTTCTGCGCCGAAACTGCTGTGCTGCTGTTGCAGGTTCAGCAGGGTGATGTGCATTGACCACACGCCACAAGGGCTCGCGAGGGCGCGCGGCTTTGGCATGTTGGTTGCAGACGGGCTCGGATCTTCACAGACACGCGCCATCACATGCCTCGCACCCTCAGAACCGCCGTTTCCCTTGCCTTGCCGGTGTTCATGCTCGCCGGGGCCCAGGCGCAGCAGGCCCCGGATTTCAGCAAGGTCGAGATCAAGGCCAGCCGCCTGGCCGATGACTTCTATACCCTGGAAGGCCAGGGCGGCACGATCAGCGTGCTGGTGGGCCCTGATGGTGTCCTGCTGGTGGATTCGCAGTTCGCACCGCTGACGGACAAGCTCCACGCCGCGATCAAGAAGCTGTCGGACCAGCCCATCCGCTACCTGATCAACACCCATGTGCATGGCGACCACACCGGCGGCAACGAGAACTTCGCCAAGCTGGGGGCCACCTTGCTCAGCCGTGACCAGTTGCGCTACCGCCTGGCCCATCCCAGCCCGGCGGCCGATGGCACGCCCGGCAAGCCCGCGCCCGCCAAGGCCCTGCCCAGCATTACCTACGACGGCCCGGTCACCATCCACATCGATGGCGAAGAAGTGCGCCTGCTGCCCATCCGCCAGGCCCATACCGATGGCGACACGCTGGTGCATTTCGTCAAGCACGACGTGCTGGCCGTGGGCGATTACTACCGTTCGGTGGGCTACCCGTTGGTGGACCTGAACAACGGTGGCAGCCTCAAGGGCCTGCTGGAAGGCCTGGGCGCGACGATCGGCCTGGCCGGGCCGAACACGCGCATCGTGCCGGGCCATGGCCCCATCACCGACCGCAACGGCGTGATCCGGCAGCGCGATCTGCTGCTCGCCGTGCGCGACAAGATCGCGCCGCTGGTGGCGCAGGGCAAGACGCTGGACGAGGTCATCGCGGCCAAGCCCACGGCCGAGTTCGATGCGCAGGTGCCTCAGGCGGCGCAGTCGGCGGAGCGCTTCGTCAGGTGGCTGTACGCCGAGCTCAAGGCCGGCCGCTGAACATGGCCCTAGCATCCACATCCACAACGGTAAATAAACGATGAAAAAGATCCTGACCCTGGCCGCGCTGGCCGCCGCCCTGTGCACCTCCACGGCATTCGCCGCGCTGAAAGAGGGCGATACTGCCCCCGCGTTCACCACTCAGGCCTCGCTGGGCGGCAAGGCCTTCACCTACGCGCTAAAGGACAGCCTGAAGAAGGGCCCCGTGGTGGTGTACTTCTACCCGACGGCCTTCGGTGGTGGCTGCTCGATCCAGGCGCGCGCCTTCGCGGAAAACTTCGAGCGCTTCGCGTCGGCGGGTGCCTCCATCGTCGGTGTGTCGCTGGATGACATCGGGCGGCTCAACCAGTTCTCGGCCGATCCGAAGTACTGCGCCAGCAAGTTCCCCGTGGCCTCGGACACGGACGGCAAGATCGCACGCGCCTACGAGCTGGCCGTGAACGAGTCGACCCGCGGCCGCAAGGACAACCGCGGCGTGGTCGTGGACCATGGCTCGATCGAGCGCACCACCTTCATCCTTGGCAAGGATGGCAAGGTGCTGGCCACGGTGGGCGGCGTGTCGCCGCTGGCCAATGTGGAGGCCGCACTCAGCGCCGTGCAGAAGGTGACGGCGCAGAAATAAGCCGCCGGGCACATGCCCGTGATGGAGCCCGTTATGCTTGAGCGCATGTCTCGCAGCCAGAGGAGGCTCCATGTTCGACAACCTGATCTTCAGGCAGCTGTTCGATGCGGCCTCGTCCACCTACACCTACCTGCTGGGCTGCGCATCGACCCGGCAGGCGGTGATCATCGACACCGTGTTCGAGCAGCATCTGCGAGACCGTGCCCTGATCAACGAGCTGGGCCTGCAACTCGTGGCCGTGCTGGACACGCATTGCCACGCGGACCACGTGACCGGTGCCTGGCTGATGCAACAGGCCACGGGGTGCCGCATCGGCATCTCGGGGCGCTACGGCGAGGGCTTGCAGGGCGCCGACCTGCGGCTGGACCAAGGTGATCGCGTCACCTTCGGCCGTCGCTACCTGGAGGTCCGTGCCACCCCGGGGCACACGGATGGCTGCATCTCCTACCTGCTCGATGACCACCGCATGGTGTTCACGGGTGATTGCCTGTTGATACGCGGCGCCGGGCGCTGTGATTTCCAGGCGGGACACGCGGCCACGCTCTACCATTCGATCACGGAACAACTCTTCAGCCTGCCCGACGACTGCCTGGTGCTGCCTGCGCACGATTACAGCGGCAGGACCATGTCCAGCGTCGGCGAAGAGCGGGCGAACAACCCGCGCATCGGTGGTCAGGCCGACGAGCGCGATTTCGTGGGCTTCATGGAGAACCTGGACCTGCCGCACCCCAAGCAGATCGCGGTGGCCGTGCCCGCCAACATGCGGTCAGGCCGCCCTGAAGACGGCAGGGCCCCGGCGTTGGCCGATTGGGGACCCGTGCGCCAGACCTATGCCGGCCTGCATGAGGTCGACCCCGAGTGGGTGTCAGAGCACCTGGGCGATGTGCTGCTGCTCGACGTGCGTCAGCAGGGCGAGGTGGACGAGCGCCTGGGCCGCATCAAGGGCGCGCAGCTGCTGCCGCTCGATGAACTGAAGCAGCGTCTGTCCGAGATCCCGCAAGACAAGCCGTTGGTCGCCGTGTGCCACGCCGGCATGCGCTCGGGCCAGGCCACGGTGATCCTTCGGCAGGGCGGTTTCACGCGCGTGGCCAACCTGCGCGGTGGCATGGTGACGTGGCACCAACTGGGCCTGCCCGTCGAGCGCGTGGCCCACCCTTCCGTCTGAAAGGACTGTTCCGGTGGGGCCTTGCCGTCTGGCACACTCGCGTCAACTTACATTCTGGAGTGGACACCATGGCACTGCGCATCAACGACATCGTTCCTGATTTCTCGGCCGACACCGATCAAGGCCCGATCAAGTTCCACGACTGGATCGGATCCAGCTGGGCGATCCTGTTCTCCCACCCCAAGGATTTCACCCCGGTGTGCACCACCGAGTTCGGAGCCGTGGCGCAGCTGGCCGATGAGTGGGCCAAGCGCGGCACCAAGGTGATCGGCGTGTCCGTCGATGGCGCCGAATCGCACAAGAAGTGGAAGGGCGACATCGAGTCCGTCGCGGGCACCAAGGCCGGCTTCCCCATCATCGCCGACGAAGGCCTGGCCGTCTCCAAGGCTTTCGACATGCTGCCCGCCGAGGCTTACCTGCCCGATGGCCGCACGCCCAACGACACCGCCACCGTGCGCTCGGTGTTCATCATCGGCCCGGACAAGAAGCTCAAGCTGTCCATGACCTACCCGATGTCGGTGGGCCGCAACTTCGCCGAAGTGCTGCGCGCGCTCGACGCCCTGCAACTGACCTTCAACGTGCCGCTGGCCACACCCGCCAACTGGTCGGTGGGAGAGGATGTGGTCGTGGCCCTGTCGCTCAACGACGAGCAGGCCCGCGAGAAGTACGGCGCGCTCGACGTGAAGCTTCCGTACCTGCGCCTGGCCAAGTCACCCAAGTAAGTCTGCACCGACGAGTTCGCGTGCGGACAACTGCTCGACCAATCGGTCGACCACCGGGCGCCAGGTGATCCGACGCGTTGAGCCCTGCCGGCCTACAATGGCCCAGGCCTTGAGCCGCGACGACGCCCTCCGGGTTGGCGCCGCTTGATGCACCTTCCGCGTCTTGCGGTTTTTCACCCCTTGCAGTGCCCTTCATGCCCGGAACCTTCAGCGTCGACCACGTGCACCGGAGTCCCACGTGATGTCGGGCCATCCATTGCCGCCCTCCGAGCCTCGAGGCGACGCGGGCACAAGCCACGATCTGACATCCGGCGCGCGCCACGAAGAATGGCTGGCCCTGGCGCTCGAAGGCGCGCATCTCGGCATGTGGGAGTGGGAGATCGCTTCCGGCGCCTTCACCCGGTCAGCCGGGCACGACGAGATGTTCGGGCATGCCGTGCCGCAGCCCACATGGGACGTGACGGTGGCCGCGCGCCATGTGCTCGCAGCAGACCGCCCCATCCTGCGGCGTGCCTTCGACGAGGTGCCGTCGCGCGGCGTGATCGAATTCGAGGTGCGCGTGCATGCGCCGGACGGTGCGCTTCGCTGGATCCGCTCGACCGGGCGCGCCCGCCATGACCAGGAGGGGCGCCTGGTGCGTGTCGTCGGCGTGGTGTCGGACATCACCGCGCAGCGCCAGGCCGAGGCCAATGTCGCCAGCCGTGAAGAGCGCTACCGCACGCTGTTCAACTCCATCGACGAAGGCTTTTGCATCATCGAGTTCTTCGATGGCCCGCATGGGCCCTTGAGCGATTACATCCACGTCGAGGCCAACCCGGCCTATGCCTTGCACGCAGGCATCCCCAATGTGGTGGGGCAGAAGGTGCGCGAGATGGTGCCCGCCGAGGCCGATGGCTGGGTGGCGCTGTACGGCGAGGTGCTGCGCACGGGTGTGTCCATCCGCTTCGAGCGTGAACTGGTGGCCACGGGCCGCCACCTGGAGCTGGCCGCGTTCCGCGTGGGGCCGGCCGAGCGTCGCCAGGTGGCCGTGCTGTTCCAGGACATCACCGGGCGCAAGCGGGCGGACCGCGCCATCCAGGAGCTCAATGAAACGCTGGAGGCCCGCGTCAAGGACGCCGTGGCCGAACGCCTGCAGGAGCAAGAGCGCCTGCGCGAGGCCGAGGAAGCCCTGCGCCATTCGCAGAAGATGGAGGCCGTGGGCCAACTCACGGGTGGCATCGCCCATGATTTCAACAACCTGTTGACCGGCATTTCCGGCTCGCTGGAGCTGCTGCAGACCCGCCTTCAGCAGGGCCGTCTGAACGACTGCTTCCGCTACCTCACCGCTGCGCAAGGCGCCTCCCGCCGCGCGGCCTCGCTCACGCACCGCCTGCTGGCTTTCTCGCGGCGGCAAACGCTGGACCCCAAGCCCACCGATGTCAATCGCCTCGTGATGAACATGGAGGAGTTGATCAGCCGCACCGTGGGCCCGCACATCGCCGTCGAGGTGGTGACGGCGCCGCGCCTGTGGTCCACGCTGATCGACGCCTCGCAGCTTGAGAACGCTTTGCTCAACCTGTGCATCAACGCGCGCGATGCCATGCCCACCGGCGGGCGCATCACGATCGAGACCTCCAACAAGTGGCTCGACGAGACCGCGGCGAAGCAGCGAGACATCCCACCGGGCCAGTACCTGTCGCTGTGCGTGACCGACACAGGCACGGGCATCGCGCCGGAGATCATCGACCGGGTGTTCGATCCCTTCTTCACGACCAAGCCGATCGGCGAGGGCACCGGGCTTGGCTTGTCGATGGTGTACGGCTTCGTGCGCCAGTCGGGCGGCCAGATCCGCGTGTATTCAGAGGTGGGGCAGGGCACCACCATGTGCATCTACCTGCCGCGGCACTACCGCGAAGGCCAGGAGCCTGAAGATGAGCCGTTGGGCACCTCGTCCAGAAGCGTGTTCACGGGCGAGACGGTGCTGATCGTCGATGACGAACCCACCATCCGCATGCTGGTGTTCGAATCGCTCACCGAAGACGGCTTCCATGTGATCGAGGCGGCCGATGGCCATGAGGGCCTGAAGATCCTGCAGTCGGATGTGCGCATCGATGTGCTGGTGACCGACGTGGGACTGCCCGGGGGCATGAACGGCCGCCAGCTGGCCGACGCGGCCCGCCTGCTCAAGCCCGATCTGCAGATCCTTTTCATCACCGGGTATGCGGAGAACGCCGTGATCGGCAATGGCGAATTGCCGCCCGGCATGCGGGTGCTGACCAAGCCCTTCCCGCTGGAAGTGCTCACGCAGCGCATCCAGGAAATGCTGGGGCGCTGAGCCTGGGCTTTGCCTTGATTTCAGGGGCGGGCTGCCCGATGATGGACCTCAAAACGAGGAGACATCACATGCCGTCCGCCAGAACCAGGGCGCAAGCCACCCGGGTTGAACCACGTCGTCACTACGAGGCGCTGGCCGCCGTGCCGTCCACCTTGCGCATCCCGCTGGCCGCCCGCGCCTTCGGTGATGCGATGTTCCCCCACGTGGCCGTCGGTGATGCTTTTGCGGCCCCGATGATGGAGGCCCTGGACGACGACGGCCACACCTGGCTGGAAGACGAGGGCTGCGTGTACGGCGTGCTGGTGCGCACGCGCCAGTTCCGTCAGGTGGCGCAGGATTTCCTGCAAGCGCATGCCGGCGGATTGGTGGCCAACCTGGGCTGCGGGCTGTCGAACTACTTCCAGTGGCTGGACGATGGGCGCTCACGCATGATCGACGCGGACCTGCCAGAGGTGCTGGCCATCCGCGACCACATGCTGCCTGCGGCCGAGGGCCGACACCAGCAGCGTGCACTGGACCTGCGTTCGCCCGATTGGTGGTCTGCCCTGGACTTGCCAAACCGCGAGGGGGCGCCGGTCTGCCTGTTCACTGAGGGCGTGCTGATGTACCTGCAGCCGCAGCAGGTTCAAGCCCTGTTGCACACCTTCGGCGAGCAGGCCCCAGCGGGCTCGTTGCTGGCCTTCGACGCCTTGTGCTGGCTGACGGTGGGCAATGCCCGCCTGCACCCGCTGGTGCGCCATACGGCGGCCGAGTTCACGTGGGGCCCGAGCAGCCTGGCTGAGCTCAGCCGGCCGCATCCCCGCCTGCGGCTGGACGCGGTGCACCAGGTGATGGAGGGCTTCAGCACGCAGCATTCCTTCGCGGGCAGTGCCTTCCGCTTTCTCACCGGGGTGCCGTACTACGCCGTGTATGTGCTGCGGGTGGAGGATGCGCCCGTTTGATCTTGGTGAGGGCGCCGTGTCAGCCCGTGGACGTGCTCATGCCGCGCGGCGGAAGGTGAGGTTCAGGCGCACCGCGCCCAGACGTGGGTGCGACGCGGCCTTGAGGGGCGCGACACCATGGAAGCGCAGCCGGTCCACACCACCCCAGACAACCACGTCACCGTGGTAGAGCGGGATGCGGGCTGGTCGCTCGTTGCGTGTCAGGCCGCCAAACAGGAAGACGGCGGGCATGCCCAATGACACTGACACGATCGGATGGCCGTAGTCCTGCTCGTCACGGTCCTGGTGCAGCGTCAGGCGCGTGCCGGGCTCATAGCGGTTGATCAGGCAGGCATCCGGCTGGAAAGAGGGAAAGCCGGCTGCTTCGGCCGCCTGCCGGGCCAGGTGCTGAAAGCTGTCGGGCATCGCAGGCCAGCGCTGGCCCGAGAGCGGGTCGTGCGGGCTGTACCGGTAGCCCCGCCGGTCCGACACCCAGCCCAGCGCGCCACAGTTGCTCATCGCCACGGACATGGTAGTGCCGCCAGGCGTGACCAGGTGGCGGAAAGGCGCTGCCGTGGTGATCGACTCGATGGCGCTCAGGATGTCGTCGGCCTGTGCCAGCACGCGGCCGCGCAGCACGCAAGCTTGGGAGGCCAGCCATTCGTTGGCGCCAACGACCACGCCGTGGTCTTCATCGAACAAGGACAGGGTCATGTGGCGTCGTGGAAGATGAGGCCGAGCGTGTGGCGATGGCCGGATCGCACGCGGCTCACCCCATGGCGTGACTGTACGCGGTAGCTGCCCCGCGTGCCCTGCACAGGGCGATGGTGCACCGCGAAGGCCACCGCATCGCCTTGCTGCAGCGGCACCACCTCCACGCGAGACTGCATGCGCGGGCGCTGCTCGGCCATCACGAACTCGCCGCCGGTGAAATCGCGGCCTGGCGCCGACAGCAGCACCGCGACCTGGATCGGGAACACGTGCTCGCCGTACAGATCCTGGTGCAGGCAGTTGTGGTCACCTGGCCCGTAGGACAGCAGCAGTGGCGTGGGGCGTTGCTGGCCGGCGGCATGGCAGCGCGCGATGAAATCCTCATGGCGTGGCGGGTAGCGCGTCTCCAGGCGCATGAGTTCGTTCCAGTGGTTGGCCAGTGGCACCAACTGCGGGTAGAGCGCGGTGCGCAGGCCATGAACCAGCGCCGGCAAGGGGTAGGCCAGGTACTTGTATTCGCCCTGGCCGAAACCGTGGCGCTGCATCACCACCCGGCTACGAAACAGCGCATCCTGCGTGTAGAGCGCCGCGACCTGCCGGCATTCGGCTTTGGTGAGCAAGCCCGGCAGCAAGGCACAGCCCTGCTGATTCAGGTCAAGGTGCAACTGTGGCCAGCCATGCCGGGCCAGGCGGGCGCTGGCATCGCCCACATCCTGAGACGGTGCCTCATCAACAGGGTGGGCGCGTGGCGTGGTAGCGATGGGCTCGGGAAAAAGCGGCAGGCTCATGGGTCGCCAGCGTGCCTCAAAGTCGGCGATCGTGCTCGCCGTTTTCGGCTGTCGATTTCAGGGCGGCGGCGAGCGTGGCGTGTCCTGATCCGGAACCCGTCCGAATCCGAGCACATTGGCCCGGTCGATGGGGCTGTCGGCTGCCTGCACCAGATTCCCGACGTTGCCCGCGATGGTGTACAGCTTGCCGCCCTCCGCATGGTGCACGATCGCCGCGTGCGCGGCCACCGAGGCCTTGTCCCGAGACCAGAACACGACGTCGCCCGGTTGCGGTGTCTCGCCAGCCTTGAGCAGCCAGTTCTTCTGCTTGAACTCGGTGTAGACGGCATTGGCGCTGGGTGAATACTGGAAGGGCGTCTGCCCGTCTTCCGTGAAGCACCAACTGATGAAGGCGATGGCCCAGGGAAAGCCCTGTTGGGCCTGTGGCGCCATGTGCAGCGGGGCGAGGTACTTTTGAACCCACTGGCCCGCGTTGTCATCGACCTCGCGCGCACTGCCACGAAGCTCCGCCTGGGCCTTCTCCAGCGCCCTGAATCCACGTTGGCTGCCGGATGCCTTCGGCAGGGGCGCGGACCGGATCGCTGCGTCCACCGATGGGTTCAGCAGCGAGTACTTCGTGGTGCTGTTGGGAATCTGGTCCGGCGAGGCCTCGTAGTTCGAAATCGTCGTTTCGATGCCGTCGACGAGCTTGGTGCTTTGAAGGAACCGGAGGTACTTCAAGGATTCATCGGGGTTCGGGAAGTCGATGGCCTTGGTGATCAAGGTCGATCGCAACTTCTCCCGCTCCAGCGCTGTGCCGTTGGAGGCTTGAAGAATGGCTGCCAGCACCGTGCCCGCCACGCCGATCAGGGCGACCAGGATGGTCGGGTTCAGCACCTGGCGCTTCTCTGCAGGGGCCTTCGCCTGTGCGTCTTGCGCGGCCCGCAGACGTTGGAGCTCCAACTGGGCACGCTCGAGTTCGAGTTTTGCGCGTTCGAGTTCTATGTGGGTCAAATCGTCTGATGGCATGGGTTCGGCGGGCGGACTGACGTGGCCGTCAGTCTGCTGCTTGCCTTACCCGAAGGGTGTCCTACGTTCTAGGGGGGCAATGCCTGCTTGATGAGGCCATGGTGCCGGTCTTCAGGCACACCGCCAGGCGCTCGTGCAGCCAGGCCGCATCGGGCGGTGCGGGGCCGAACAGCACGCGGTAGATGATGGGCGCGACGATGCCGTCCATCAGGGCCTCCACGGTCGGGATGCCGGATTCACCCCGTTCGCGCGCGCGGGTCAGCATGATCTCGATCTGGGCCGCGGTGAACTCGGCGCAGCGGCAAGGGATGGGTATGCCGCTCGGCGCGGCGCCGCTGGCCAGCACGTCGCGCATCATCGCCACGCCCACCTCGGACGACATCTCGTCGAGGTACTGCTCGCTCCAGCTCCGCAAGTCGCCCGTGAGGCCGCCAGTGTCCGCGGGCTCGCCGTCCGGCCGCAGCCGTTCGACGGCGACGTCTGCCAACAATTCGGTGATGTCACCCCAGCGACGGTAGATGGTGGAAGGCGTGACGCCTGCGCGCGAGGCGATCAGGGGCACTGTCAGGTCATCGCGGCCACGTTCAGCCAACAAGGCGCGGGCCGCGTCATGCACAGCGGCCTGGACACGCGCCGCGCGTCCGCCTGGGCGAGGTCCGGATTTGCTGGGATTCGTCGACATGGCTGTGATGTTAAAGCAAAGAAATTGCGTTAGTGCGTCAACGCAGGCAGAATTCACAAACGCTAAATATTTGCTTTAGCGATTCACCGCCAGATGGGAGCACAACACCATGGCCATGATCAATTCTGTTGCCGCCGCCGAGGTTTGGCCTCCCCGCCAGTCCGGTCGCCTGGCGGCCCGCTCCGCCTTCTGGTTGCTGGCCTCGCTGGTGCTGGTCTTCCTGGCTGCCTCGAGCGCCCCCTCCCCACTGTACGGCCTGTACCGCGAAACCATGGGCTTCTCGGCGCTGACGCTGACCTTGGTGTTCTCTGTCTACGCCTTTGCCTTGCTCGGTGGCTTGCTGGTGTTCGGGGCCTTGTCTGATCACGTGGGGCGTCGCCCGGTGCTGCTGGCGGCCTTGGTGCTGGAATTGGGCGCGCTCATCCTGTTCCATCAGGCCGATTCTGTTGAATGGCTGGTGGCTGCGCGTCTGGTTCAAGGGCTGGCCACGGGCATCGCCACGGCGGTGCTGAGCGCCGCCTTGCTGGATCTGCAGCAGGCCAAGGGCGCCTTGGTGAACAGCGTGGCGCCAATGTTCGGCATGGCCGTGGGTGCTTTGGGTGCCGCTGCCTTGGTGCATTTCGCACCAGCTCCGACCCGGCTTGTGTTCGAAGTGCTGCTGGTTGTCGTTGCCCTGCAGTCCTGGGCGGCCATTCGCCTGCCCGACACGGTGACGCCGCGTGCGGGTGCCTGGCAGTCATTGCGGCCCAAGCTGGCCGTGCCAGCGGCTGCCCGCAAGACTTTGTGGGGGCTGCTGCCGGTCAACACGGCCCAGTGGTCGCTGGGGGGCTTCTACCTGTCACTGGGGCCGACACTGGTCCGAAGCGTCACGGGCAGCACCAATCCCTTGCTGGGGGGCGCCTTGATCGCCACGCTGGTGCTGAGCGGGGCGGTGGGCATTTTGTGGCTGAGGCAGCGGCCGGCCCCGGGTGTTCTCAAGGCCAGTGCCGCGGCGCTGGCGGTGGGGCTGCTGTTGACGCTGGCAGGTGTGCATGCGCATGCTGTGAACCTGCTCTTTCTCGGCACGGTGCTGGCGGGGCTGGGCTTTGGCGCGGGCTTCAACGCTTCGGTGAGAAGCCTCGTGCCCTTGGCCCATGCGCATGAACGTGGTGCGCTGATGGCCAGCTTCTTCGTGTTGAGCTACCTGGCGTTCAGTCTGCCGGCATTGGCCGCAGGCCTGGCGGTGGGGCACTTCGGCATCGAGGTCACGGCGTTGGGCTATGGGCTCGTGCTGGTGTTGCTCAGCGGGTTGGCGGGCGTGAGCATGGCCAGGCGGCAACCCTGAGCCTCAGCGCGCTTCTTCTTCCTGCACTGGCGTGGGATCGACGATCTCCCGCGCCATGGCGAGGATGGAGCGAGGCGCACAGCCTTCGGCGGTGTTGCTGATGGTGACGTAAGCGGATTGGCCATGCCCCGTGGTGGCCCGGATCACCCTGGCCAGCGCCTGCCGCGTGTCGGGATCGTCGTCATGGATGGTGTCGAACGGCGCGTACAGCTTCTCGGCATCGGCATACCCGTAAGGGCCATGGCGGCGGTGCACATGCCAGCGGCACACCAACGGTCCGGGCCACAGCTTGCGCAGCAAGGGCAGTTGCCGATCGATGGGCGGCAGTTTGGGGTGCAGACCCAGGCAGTAGGTGGCGCCCACGCGCTTGAGCATGTCTGCGAATTCTGGCGTGATGAACTGCGGGTCGCGAACCTCCACGGCGATCACCGCGTCGGGCGCTGCCTCCGACAAGGCGGGCAGGGCGGCGATCATGTCGCCCAGGCGCTGCCAGACTTCCGGCAGGCGGTGCAGCCATTGCGGCGGCAGGGGGCTGAGCTGGAAGACCAGCACGCCCAGCTTGCGTCCCAGGCCGTCCAGTGCTGGCCGGACATACTCCTGCGCAGCCAGCGTCTTGTCCAGAAAGACCGGGTTGAGTTGCATGCCCCGGCCGTCTTCGCCGCGAACCAGCGCATCCGTCACCAAGCTGGGTGCCTTGACCATGAAACGAAAGTCGTCAGGCACCTGGGCAGCGTAGCGCGCGTACTGCGCGGCGGTCAACGGACGGTAGAAGGATCGGTCCAGGCTGACGGTGCGCAACAGTGGGTGCTCGGTGTAGGCGGACAGACCATGCTTGGACAGGGCCGACTCGGACACTTCGCCATCCCACAACAGGCCCGACCAGCCGGGGTAAGTCCAGGACGAGGTGCCCAGGCGCAAGCCTGGAGGCAAGGCATGGCCCAGGGCATGCACCGAGGCTTCCTGGATTTGGGCGCGGACTCCGCCGAGCGGGCGGGGTTTGCGCGGTTTGTCCGTTGGCGGCGCGGCGTCGTTCGGCCGGGCACTTGCAGGCGATGGTCCCGGCTTGGGCCCGGTCGGCGCTTCATCCTGCGGAAACAGAAAATCTTGCATGGCTTGTTTTTACCCGCTTTCAGCAGCCATCGGATAATCAGGGTGGTGCACGTGCATGACGCGATGCGCCTCCAACACCGTGACCGACCCCAGCGCCTTCATCACCCCCGCCGACGAACACGCCATGCGCATCGCGCTGGACCAGGCTCACAACGCCTGGCTGGCCGGCGAGGTGCCCGTGGGCGCGGTCATCATGCGCGCGGGGCAGGTGCTGGCCACAGGTTACAACCGGCCCATCACCACGCATGATCCGACGGCGCACGCCGAGATCGTGGCCCTGCGCCATGCCTCGCAACTGCTCGAGAACTACCGCTTGCCTGATTGCGAGCTGTTCGTGACGCTGGAGCCCTGCGCCATGTGCGCCATGGCCTTGATGCACGCGCGCTTCAAGCGCGTGGTGTTCGCCGCGCACGATCCGAAGACGGGCGTGGCCGGTTCGGTGATCGACCTGTTCGGCAACGCACAGCTCAACCACCACACGCAGATCGTGGGTGGCGTGCTGGCCGACGCGAGCAGCCAGATGCTCAAGCAGTTCTTCGCGGAACGTCGGGCCCAGATCCGGGCAGAGCGGGATGCGGCACGTGCGCTGTTGACACGTGATGCCGGGCCAGCCGAATTCACGCCAGAGGCCGAGCCGATCCCGGTCGGCCTGGTGATCGAAGACCCCGACGCGCCGCGCTGAAGCAGGAAGGCTTCAGCCCACGCGGGCCGGATCAGCGCTTTCGATCAGATCCCCGCACAGCACCTTGATCCGCTCCTGCCCGTCCACGACGTGCCGGAAGGCCATGGACACAGTGACGCAGATGCGGTTGCCGTGGATGGTGCGGTAAGGCCGTGTCACCTGCACCTTGCCGATGGCCTGCATGGCGCGGCGGAAGTAGGGGCGGCGTGCCCAGGTGGCGCCCGTGCAGTCGTTCAGCGGTTCATAGCCCAGCACATCGGGGCTGCTGTACTGCGGCGGCAACACATGCGTGCCGATCTGGAAACCCTGGTCGTCCAGCAGGTAGCACACCTCGGCTTGCGGCAGGCTCAGGAAGCTGCGGCAGGCCTCCTCCAGCGTGTGACCCTGCGTGAGCGCGAAGGCGCCGTGGCCGATGGCGTTGTAGTAGGCGGCAATGCGGGACTTGTGCTCCTGCCGTTGCCGCAAGGCCGTGTTCAGCAGCAACTGGTGCAGATCGTTCAGTTTCTGAAGGGCTGGGCCGTCGGTTTCGGGCAAGGGCTGGGGGCGACAGAAGTGATAGCCCTGCACCATGTCCACATCGGCCTCCAGTGCCAGCAAGGCCTCGTCCACCGTTTCCACGCCCTCCATCAACACCAGCGCGCCGCATTCGTGCAGCAGCGACACCATCTGCGTGACGACGCGGCGCTCGCGTGGGTTCACGGCGGCGCGCGCCACCAGGCTGCGGTCGAGCTTGACGATGTCCGGGCGCAGTTGCCACACGCGGTCAAAGTTGGAGTGGCCGGCGCCGAAATCGTCCAGCGCGATCAAGAAGCCGATCTCGCGCGCGCGTTCCACGGCGGCCGTGAGCTGCTCCGCATCCGGGAAGGCGTTTTCCAGCACTTCCAGCACCACGGTCGAGGCCGGCAGGCCGAAGCGCTCCAGCGCCTCCGCCAGACGGCGCGGCGTGGTCTCGCTGATCAGCTTGAGCATGCTTTCGGGCAGCGTGTTCAGGAACAGCCATTGGCGCTGCGGGCGGTGCGCCGCGAAGTTGGCGATGTGCAGCAGGCCCGTGAGGTTGTCGATCCAGATGCGGTCTTCGGTACCTTGGGCGGTCGCGAAATAATCTGGTGGCGGCACCGGCTGGCCTGCGGTGTCGGTGGCACGCAGCAGGGCCTCGTGGCCCACGGCGCGGCAGTGCGAGAGGCTGTAGATCGGCTGGAAGGCCGACCTGAGGATGAAGCCACCTTCGTGGGCGGTGGTGATGGTGGCGTCGTCCTGCTTCAGGCAACTGAGCAGCGCTTGCAGATCATTCGTTCGGGTCAACACGCAATACCTTGACTGCCCTGGCCTTGTACGACCGCACACCAGGCGTGGCATCCGGTTCTTTATCGGCCTGAAATCCTGAAACTGAACACGCCGGCAGCAGATCCGTTCGATGGTTCTAGGGGTATTGAGCCTGCCTGATTCACCCCACAATCCGGGCCTTTGTCACACAACACCACTGGAAGAAGAACATGAGCATCTTGCTGGTCAGGGGAAGCCAGGGCGCCGAGGTCAAGCGCTTGAAGCAGCAACTGGTGAAGCAGTTGGGCGAGGAGGCCGCGACATACGCCGGGCTGACGTCGGCGGGCGATGTGCTCGATGCCGATGTGGAAGCCGCCGTGCGGCGCTGGCAGTCCGGCGTCGGCATCGTGGCAGATGGCGTGGTGGGGCCGCGTTGCCAGGAACTGCTGGGGCTGCGCGTGCCTGTGCCTCTGGCCCTGAACACCGAGCCCTCGGCCGTGCGTCAGTTGTTCCCGGCCACCAAGCCGGCCAACATCACCCGCTATGCGCCCTACGTGGCGGCGGCCCTGGGCGCGGCGGGCCTCACGGACCGCGCGATGATCTGCGCCGCGCTGGGCACCATCCGCGCCGAGAGCGAAGGCTTCGTCCCGATCTCGGAGATGCCTTCGCAGTTCAACACCAAGCCGGGCCAGGCGCCTTTCAGCGCCTACGAGGGCCGCAAGAACCTGGGCAACGTGAAGGCCGGTGACGGCCCCTTGTTCAAGGGCCGGGGCTTCGTGCAGCTCACGGGCCGGGCCAACTACCACCAGTACAGCGCAACGCTGGGCATCGATCTGGAGGCCGCACCCGACCTGGCCAATGCGCCGGAGGTGGCGGCCGTGCTGCTGGCCACCTTCCTGGCCGACCGGGCCAAGCCCATGCGTGAAGCCATCGCGGCCCACAACCATGCGGCGGCGCGCAAGCTGGTCAACGGAGGCAGCCATGGGCTGGACCGCTTCCGCGAGGTGTTCGAACTGGCCGACAAGCTCTGGCCCGGCGTGCAACCGGTGGCCGTGGCCGCCAAGGCCGGCGGCAAGCGCAAGGTGGCTGCCGGCAAGAAGACATTGGCCGCAACGCAGGCCGCCGCCCCGGCCCAGGCTGGCAAGCGCAACCTCACCGTGCGCAAGGACCCGAGCGATCTGCGTGACCGCGCCTACATGCCGCCGCCCGTCAGCCTGCTCGAAGAGTTCCCGCCCAGCAGCGAGATCAAGCGCTTCCTGCAGACCTACAGCAAGGCCGGCCTGATCCTGGACCAGGGGCAGGAGGGTGCCTGCACAGGCTTCGGCCTGGCCTGCGTGATCAACTACCTGCGCTGGCGCAAGGGCGGGCTGCCGGCCAAGATGGAATCCGTCAGCCCGCGCATGCTCTACAACTTCGCGCGCCGCTACGACGAGTACGACGGCGAGGACTACGACGGCTCCAGTTGCCGTGGCGCGCTCAAGGGCTGGTTCAATCACGGCGTCTGCCTTGAAACCGACTGGCCCTACAGCGAGGGCGCGCCCACGCCCAAGTACGGCTACGCCAAGCGCGCGGCGGCCCACACCCTGGGCGTGTACTTCCGTGTCGACCTCACCTCCATCACCGACCTGCAGGCCGCGATCCAGGAAGTCGGCGCTGTGTACGTGTCTGCCTTCACGCATGACGGCTGGAGCGCGATCCCCAACCAGACCAAGCCGCCGGCCAACCACGATGCCTTGCCCGTCATCGCCTTCGATGGCCGGCCTTCGGAGACCGATGGGCACGCCTTCGCGCTGGTGGGCTTCAACGCGCAGGGCTTCGTGATCCAGAACTCCTGGGGCACGGGCTGGGGCGTGGGCGGCTTCGCCATCCTGACCTATGCGGATTGGCTGGCCAATGCGATGGACGCCTGGGTGGTGGCCATGGGCGTGCCCGGCGTGGTCGTGGGCCGCGTGAGCGCGCAGGGCAGTGGGGCCAACGGCGCGGCTGCCGGTGTCAACAAGAGCCTGTGGTGGAGCGAGGACCAGGCCTACCGCCACAGCGTGGTGCTGGGCAACGATGGCCGCGTCAACCGCTACCTCACGGAAGACGAGCTTAGCCGCACGCTGCTGCACCAGGTGGCCGGCCTGCCCGACCAGTGGTTCCGCACCCAGTCGCAGAGCAAGCGCAAGCGCCTGGTGCTGTACGCGCACGGTGGCCTGAACCGCGAGGGGGCGGCCATCAGCCGTGTGCGCGCCATGGGCCGCCATTTCATCGCCAACGATTGCTACCCCCTGTTCCTGGTCTGGAAGACGGGCCTGCTCGAATCCATCGGCGGCATGCTCAGCGACACCTTCCGCCCCAAGGCGGCGGGCGTGGGCGAATGGCTGGCCGAGCGCAGCGATCTGCTGCTCGAAAAGACCATCGGCCGCCCGGCCGCGCGTCCCATCTGGAGCGAGATGAAGGAGAACGCCGAGCTGGGCTTCGGCTCCGGCCGCGGCGGCGACCTGCTGATCACCGCGCTGCAGAAGCTGTCCGACACCTGGGGCGATGATTTCGAGCTGCACTTGGTGGGCCATTCGGCCGGCTCCATCATCCTGGGGCACCTGATCACGGCGATGGGCGTGCGCGGCTTGACTGGGCGCATCACCTCCGCGCACCTGCACGCGCCGGCTTGCACCGTGGCCTTCGCCAACCGCCACTACGCCCCGCAGACCGAACTGATGAAGCGCCTGTACGTGCACCTGCTGTCCGACCGCGCCGAACGCGACGACAACGTGGCCGCCATCTACCGCAAGTCGCTGCTGTACTTCGTCTCCAACGCGCTGGAGGTGGACCTGCGCACGCCCATCCTTGGCATGGAGAACGTGTTCAAGCCGGACTACGCGGGCTGGGACGGTACCTCGGCCACGGGCGATGCGCTCAAGAGCTGGCGCCAGGCCGCGGCCTCGGCCGGGCTGCTCAGTGCCCAGCGCCTGACGGTGGTGGACCGCGAGAAGATCCTCATCGCCTTGCCGGATCGCCGCGAGCGCACCTCGCACGGCGGCTTCGACAACGACATCGAGGTGATGACCCAGACGCTGGGCGCGATCCTGGGCGGCCCGCTGCTTAAGCCGGTGGACGACCTGCGCGGCTTCTGACAACGCAGCGCCGGAAAAACAAAAAGGCAGCGTGAGCTGCCTTTTTGCCGTGCGTGATCAGGAGATCACATGCCCGAGTAGTTCGGGCCGCCGCCGCCTTCCGGCGTGACCCACACGATGTTCTGCGTCGGGTCCTTGATGTCGCAGGTCTTGCAGTGCACGCAGTTCTGCGCGTTGATCTGCAGTCGGTCGGTGTTGTCTTCGTTCTTCACGAACTCGTACACACCGGCCGGGCAGTAGCGGCTTTCGGGGCCGGCGTACTTGGACAGGTTGATGTTCACGGGCACCGACGCATCCTTGAGCGTCAGGTGGGCCGGCTGGTGCTCTTCATGGTTGGTGTTCGAGATGAACACCGAGCTCAGGCGGTCGAAGGTGAACTTACCGTCCGGCTTCGGGTAGTCGATCTTGGCGCATTCGGAAGCAGGCTTCAGGCGCGTGTGGTCGGCCACCGGGTTCTTGATCTTCCAGGGCGGCGACTTGATGCCCAGGCGGGGCAGCAGCCAGTGCTCCACGCCGGTCATCAGCATGCCCACGTACATGCCCTTCTTGAACCAGGGCTTGAAGTTGCCGGCGGCTTCCAGCTCGTCGTGCAGCCAGCTCTTCTCGAAGGCGGCGGGGTAGGCGCTCAGTTCGTCGAACTGGCGGCCGGCGGTCACGGCCTCGAAGGCCGCTTCGGCGCACAGCATGCCGGTCTTGATGGCGGCGTGGCTGCCCTTGATGCGCGAGGCGTTCAGGAAGCCGGCGTCACAGCCGATCAGCGCACCGCCCGGGAACACCGTCTTGGGCAGACTGGGCAGCATGCCGTTGTTGATGGCGCGCGCGCCGTAGCTGATGCGCTTGCCGCCTTCCAGGTATTGCTTGATGGTGGGGTGCAGCTTCCAGCGCTGCATCTCTTCGAACGGGCTCAGCCAGGGGTTCTGGTAGTCCAGGCCGACCACGAAGCCCAGCGTGACCTTGTTGTCTTCCAGGTGGTAGAGGAAGCCGCCGCCGAAGGTCTCGGTGTCCATCGGCCAGCCGGCCGTGTGCACCACCAGGCCGGGCTTGGCCTTGGCCGGGTCGATTTCCCACAGTTCCTTGATGCCGATGCCGAAGCTTTGCGGCGCCTTGCCGTCGGCCAGCTTGAACTTCTCGATCAGGCGCTTGCCCAGGTGGCCGCGCGCGCCTTCGGCGAACACGGTGTACTTGGCCAGCAGTTCCATGCCCAGCTGGAAGTTGTCGGTGGGCTCGCCCTGCTTGTTGATGCCCAGGTTGCCGGTGGCCACGCCCTTGACGGAACCATCGTCGTTGTAGAGCACTTCAGCGGCCGCGAAGCCCGGGAAGATTTCCACGCCCAGGTTCTCGGCCTGCTGCGCCAGCCAACGCACCACATTGCCCAGGCTGATCACATAGGCGCCTTCGTTGTGGAAGTTGTTGGGGATGAAGGCGCCAGGCGTCTTGAAGCCGCCGGTTTCGTTCGTCAGGAACCACACTTCGTCGGAGGTGACGGGCTGGTTCAGCGGCGCGCCGAGCTCCTTCCAGTTGGGGAACAGCTCGGTGATGGCCTTGGGGTCCATCACGGCGCCGGACAGGATGTGCGCGCCGGGCTCGGAGCCCTTTTCGAGCACGCAGACGGAGATTTCCTTGCCGGCTTTTTCAGCCAGTTGTTTCAGACGGATGGCCGTGGCCAGGCCACCGGGGCCGGCACCGACGATCACCACGTCGTATTCCATCGACTCACGGGGGCCGAACTGCTCAAGGATTTCCTGGGGCGTCATCGTGTGGTTTCCTTCGGGGAAAGGGGGGACTGTTCGCGCGCGAATCCGCGCGGGGCATGCAAATGCAAAACCCGGCATTGTAAGTCGCGGTTAAGGGGGCAAGCACCGCGTTTCCGGCCGCATTCTGGCAGAAAAAAGCACGACCGTTCGAAAATGTGATCCCCCCATGTGGATATGGGCTGCCGCGGTGTCGCGATTAAGGCATCAGACCCCGCTTGCGACCCCTTCTATGCTGGGTGGGCAAGGCCCTTCGTGCTAAGGTTTCCAGCAATGGCTGCTGATGGTTTTGCATGCGGCCACACCCCCCTGATGGAACGAAGAACATGAGCTACAACATCGACCTGTCCGGCCGCGTCGCCCTGATCACCGGCGCCTCCAGCGGCCTGGGCAAGCAGTTCGCACTGACCCTGGCCAAGGCCGGCGCCGCCGTCGTGCTGGCCGGCCGCCGTGTCGAGAACCTGAAAACCCTGCGCGCCGAGATCGAAGCCTCCGGCGGCGATGCCCATGTGGTGGGCCTGGACGTGACCGACGTCAACAGCATCCGCGCCGCCGTGGCCCATGCCGAGACCGAAGTCGGCGCCATCGACATCCTGATCAACAACTCGGGCGTGAGCACCACCGAGCGCCTGGTCGACGTGACGGAAGAGAACTACGACTACGTGTTCGACACCAACACGCGCGGCGCCTTCTTCGTGGCGCAGGCGGTGGCCAAGCGCATGCTGGCCCGCGCCAAGGGCTCGGCGCCCGGCACCTTCACCGGCGGGCGCATCGTCAACATCGCGTCGGCCGCAGGCCTGCGCACCATGCCGCAGATCGGCGTGTACTGCATGAGCAAGGCCGCCGTGGTCCACATGACCAAGGTGATGGCCGGCGAGTGGGGCCGCTTCGGCATCACCACCAACGCCGTGTGCCCGGGCTACATCGACACCGAGATCAACCACCACCACTGGGGCACCGAAGGCGGCCAGAAGCTGATCGAGATGCTGCCGCGCAAGCGTGTCGGCCAGCCCAAGGATCTGGACGCGCTGGTGGTGATGCTGTGCTCGGCGCAGAGCGATTTCATCAACGGCGCGATCATTTCGGCCGACGACGGGATGGTCGCGGCCTGAGCGCTGCTGACCTTGCATCGCGGGCGGGCCCCTCGGGGCAAAGCCCATGCCACGAGCCTTGATTTCTGCATGAGCGCCCCGATGTGAGCGGCAGTTCATCCTTCATGCGCGGGCGTGAGGTCCCGCCTTGCACAATCTATGCGATTCGAAATCCCTGATCACAAGCTGCTGGTCCACGAGGTGCCGCTGCCCATCCTGTGGGGCGACATGGACAGCCTGGGCCACGTCAACAACACCGTCTACTTCCGCTACATGGAGCAGGCGCGCGTGTCGTGGATCGCGGCCATCAACGGGCAGGTCAATTCGGCCGACGAAGGCCCGGTCATCGCCAACACCTTCTGCAACTTCTACCGGCCGCTGGTGTTCCCCGGTGATCTGGTGGTCAAGCTCTACGTGGCCAACCCGGGCCGCACCAGCATCGACACCTACGTGAGCATCGAGCGCGCCGACGACCCCGGCACGGTGTACGCCTCGGGCGGCGCCACGCTGGTGTGGGTCAGCATGAAGGACGGCCGGCCGCTGCCGCTTCCCGGTTTCCTGCGGGCGCTGGAAGGCCAGCCGCCGAAGCTGCCCGGAGGGGAAACGCCACCCGCCTTGCCCGAAAAGTGAAGCCTGCTGACGCGTTCTGAACGCAGGGGCAGGGCCGATACAACGCCATGGTGATTCCATGGCGTTTTTTCGTTTCTGGCGCTGGATTTTTGGCCGGCACCCGGTGTACGCTGTGATTGTTGCGGTGCAGCACCAGCCGCGCCGCGCACCTCCCCGTGACCCCAAGGAGTGATTGGATGAACAAGGTCTACCCCGATGCCACCAGCGCACTGGCCGGCGTCGTCAAAGACGGACAGCTGATGGCGGTGGGTGGCTTCGGCCTCTGCGGCATCCCCGAGGCCCTGATCGACGCGCTGCAGGCCAGCGGTGTGAAGGACCTCACCGTGATCTCGAACAACGCGGGCGTGGACGGCTTTGGCCTGGGCAAGCTACTCAACACGCGCCAGATCAAGAAGATGATCTCCAGCTACGTGGGCGAGAACAAGGAGTTCGAGCGCCAGTACCTGGCCAATGAGCTGGAACTGGAGTTCACGCCCCAGGGCACGCTGGCCGAGAAGCTGCGCGCCGGTGGTGCCGGCATTCCAGCCTTCTTCACCCGCACCGGGGTGGGCACGCTGGTGGCCGAGGGCAAGGAAACGCGCGAGTTCGATGGCGCCACCTACGTGATGGAGCGTTCGCTGAACCCCGACGTGGCGCTGGTCAAGGCCCACAAGGCGGACAAGAGCGGCAACCTGGTGTTCCGCCGCACCGCGCGCAACTTCAATCCCGCGTGCGCGATGGCCGGCAAGATCACCGTCGTCGAAGTCGAGCAACTGGTCGAGACCGGTGAGATCGACCCGGACGATGTCCACCTGCCGGGCATCTACGTGCACCGCATCGTCGTCAATGCGAACCCCGAGAAGCGCATTGAAAAGAGAACCCTGAGCGAGAAGAAGGGAGCCTGAGCATGGCCTGGACACAAGACCAAATGGCCGCCCGCGCGGCGCAGGAACTGGAAGACGGCTTCTACGTCAACCTGGGCATCGGCATTCCTACCCTGGTGGCGAACTTCGTGCCGGCCGACAAGGAAGTCTGGCTGCAGAGCGAGAACGGCATGCTGGGCATCGGCCCGTTCCCGACCGAGGACGAGGTCGATGCCGACCTGATCAACGCCGGCAAGCAGACCGTCACGACGATCAAGGGCTCGTCGATCTTCGGCAGCCACGACAGCTTCGCGATGATCCGCGGCGGCAAGATCAACCTGTCCATCCTGGGCGCGATGCAGGTCACGGCCAAGGGTGATCTGGCCAACTGGATGATCCCGGGCAAGATGGTCAAGGGCATGGGCGGCGCGATGGACCTGGTGGCCGGCGTCAAGCGCGTGATCGTGCTGATGGAGCACGTGGCCAAGAAGAAGGATGGCACCGAGGATCTGAAGATCCTGCCGGAGTGCACCTTGCCGCTGACGGGCAAGGGCGTGGTCAACCGCATCATCACCGACCTGGCCGTGATGGACGTGACGCCCGAGGGGCTGAAGCTGGTCGAGCTGGCCGATGGCGTGACGCGCGAGCAGGTTCAGGCCAAGACGGGCGTGCCGCTGCACTGAGCGCATTGAGCGCATTGAGCGGTCACTGAAAAACAGGCCTCGGCATCGCCGGGGCCTTTTTCTTTGCCTGCGACAATCCACGCATGAACAACGGATTCCTTTTCAACGCGCTGTTGCTGGTGGTGGCGCTGGTCAACCTGGCCCTGCTGGTGGTGCTGTGGCGCAGGGCCGCGGCGGGTGCCAATGCGGCCGACCAGGTAGCGGATGCCGCACGCCTGGCCGAGGCGCTGCGCCCCGCGCACGAGGCGCTGCGTGCCAGCCTGCACCAGGACATCCGCCGCGACGTGACACAGGACGTGGTCCGTGAGGTGCGCAATGACCTGACCCAGGGCCTGAGCGGCACCCGCCAGGAGCTGGGCGCCTCGATGGCGCAGTTCCAGCAGGCTTTGCTGAACCAGCAGGGCGATGTGACCCGCACGCAGAACGAGCAGCTCGACAGCTTCCGCACGCAGCTGGCTGCCATGCAGCAGGGCTTGGCCGACACGCTGCGCGACACCACGCACCAGCAGGGCCAGCAGAGCACCGCACTGCGCGAGGCCCAGACCGGCGCCCTGACGCGGTTCACCGAGGCCCAGGAAGCCGCGATGCGCCGTGTGAGCGAGGGCCTGGCCGAGAACTTGCGCCTGCTGTCTGAAGGCAACGACAAGAAGCTGACCGAGGTGCGGCAGACGGTGGAGACGCGCCTGCAGGCCCTGCAGGCCGACAACGAGAAGAAGCTGGAGCAGATGCGCCAGACGGTGGACGAGAAGCTGCACGCCACGCTGGAGGCCCGCCTGGGCGAGAGCTTCAAGCAAGTGGCGGAGCGCCTGGAGCAGGTGCACAAGGGGCTGGGCGAAATGCAGCGGCTGGCCAGCGACGTGGGCTCGCTCAACCGCGTGCTGAGCAACGTGAAAACGCGCGGCATCTTCGGCGAGGTGCAACTGGCCGGCCTGCTGGAGCAGGTGTTCACGCCCGAGCAGTACGCCGTCAACGTGGAGACGGTGCCGGGCACAGGCGCGCGCGTGGAGTTCGCGATCCGCTTGCCAGGGCAGGGCGGGCCGGGCTCGGCGCCGCTGTGGCTGCCCATCGACGCCAAGTTCCCGCGTGAGGACTACGAGCGCCTGCTCGAAGCGCAGGACCGCGCCGACGTGGCCGGCATCGAAACGGCGGCCAAGGCCATCGAGACGCGCCTGCGCCTGGAGGCCCGCACCATTCGCGACAAGTACGTGTCGCCGCCGCTCACGTCGGATTTCGCGATCCTGTTCGTGCCGACCGAGGGGCTGTATGCCGAGGCCTTGCGCCGCCCGGGCCTGGTCGAATCGATGCAGCGCGAGTACCGCGTGATGCTGGCGGGCCCGACCACCTTGCTGGCCACGCTCAACAGCCTGCAGATGGGCTTCCGAACCCTGGCGCTGGAGAAGCGCTCGTCGGAGGTGTGGCAGGTACTGGGCGCGGTCAAGACCGAGTTCGCCAAGTTCGGCGACGTGCTGGCCAAGACGCGCAAGAAGCTGGACGAGGCCAGCAACACCATCTCCAGCGTGGAGACGCGCACCCGCGTGATGGGCCGCGCGCTCAAGCAGGTCGAGGCCATGCCCGAGAGCCAGGCCCAGGCGCTGCTGCCGGGCGAGGCCGCAGACAACATCGCCGAAGTGGAGGCGGATGCTTCCCAAGGCCCTTCGACGCAGACCTTGCTCTAGAGGCAGGGCGCGGCCACTGCCGCCGTCTATAGAATGTCCGGATGCCCACGGCTTGAGGCAGGCCAGGCTTGAGGCAGGCCAGTATCCTGATCCAATGGCCCGCGCAAGGGAGCGTCAGATGGTCGATAAATACCTCAGCGAGAAGGACTGGAAGAACGCCAGCAAGGGAACGGCCTGGAAGGCCGATCCGATGGCCAAGGCGCTGGCCGCGTTCGAAAAGGCTGAGAAGGGCGAGCCGATCGCCGCGCTGGAGGCGCTGGCCGAGGTCGAGAAGCAGTCGGCGGTGCTGGGCAAGTCGGCCAAGGGCGACAAGCCGCTCACGGCCTGGCTGGCTGAGCTGGAAAAAACCATCGCCCGGCGCCGCAAGGCGCTCGACAAGGCCCGTGACGAGGCCCGTGACGAGGCCGAATCCGCGCAGAAATCCAAGGGCAAGGGTGATGGCGCCGGTGACGACGAGGAAGAGGGCGCGGCCGGGCTGCTGCTCGATCCCAAGAGGCTGCTGGCCCAGCTGACCTTGCTCAAGCGCGATCCCGAACGGCGGGCCAACTTCGCCTTCGTCGATGCGGGTGATCGGCGCGAGGCCGTCCTGGCCCTCAGCCCGAAGCTCGCCGGCCGCAAGATGTTCACCCTCCTCCAGCAGGCCACGGGCGTGAAGGTGGGGGCTCATGGCACTGCGTGGCTGGACGGCCTGGTGCTGGTGCTGCAACTGGACAAGCCTTTTTCGGGCCTGGTCAAGAAGGTTCGTGGACCTGTTCGTGACTGCGGGTTCCGCATCACCAAGGTCGTGCTGTGGGACGCCTCTGGTGCCGTGCTCGAAGAGTCTGCCGAGGAAGCCGACGATAAGGGGGTGGATCAAGCGCCGCAGGGGGCCGCACCGTTGCAGGGCAAGCCTTCCGCCGACGACCTGGCCACCCTGTTCGAGCAACGCCTGCGCGCCCTGGCCAAGCCCCTGCAGGCTGCCCTGGCGGGCGCCGATCCCTCCGCAAAGAAACTGCGCGAGCTGTCTGGCTTTGCCAGAGAGAAGGCACAGGCAGGGCAGCATGCGGCCGCCTTGCAGGCCCTGGAGGCGCTGCACAAGCTGCTGCAGGCGGCGCCCCAGCCGAAGGCTTCCACCACCGCGAGCCCGCCGGCCCGGGCTCCGGGCGCCGGCAAGGCCGCACCGGTGGAGTACGCCCGCTGCGGCAAGGCCTGGGCAGCGACCCAGACCAAGGTCGCCGATGAGATCAAAAGCCTGCGGGACGCGATTCTGGCCGAGTACCGTTCGACGCCGCTGTTTGAGGCGGTGTCCGCCAGGATCGACCGGCTCGACGCCGTGGTCCAGCGCTTCGATGACGGTCTGGCATCGGTGCTGAAGCAGGCCGATGCGGCGGTGGACGAGCAGGAGCGCGCGCGGCTCCATCAGGCAGCGGCGGCCAGCATCCGGCGGATGCTGTCGCAGTTGGACAATGACCCGGTGCTCGCTCGCCTGAAGGACAACCCGTTCGTGCCGATCGACCCGCGTGCGGCCTTGAACGCCACCTTGCAGGTCCTGGCCCGCCAGGTCGCCTGAGGCCATGATGAGCCGCCCATCCCCTGAAAGACGGCGTCTGGGAGTCCTCATGCTGGCGGCCCTGCCACGCGCCATCAAAGCCGCGGGCGTTTTCTCCATCCTGTCTGGCGCCCTGTCCAAGGACGCATCCGGCATGAACACCGACCGACCGCGCTCCAACAAGGTTCCGCAACCGCCGCAGTCCACGCTGGACTTGCAGGATCATGTGAGCAGCCTGCGCCTGAAGACCAGCATCGGCTACACGGGCGATGCCGACAAGGACTTTGCCGCTCTGCTGGCCGTGCAGCGCGGCACCCTGGTCAGCTTGGCCAGGATCGAGCTGGCCCACGGCACCGATGCCGAACTGCGTGCTGTGGCGCAACGGATCGTGGATGCCGCCCCCGCGCAAGAGGCTGCATTGAAGGCATGGCGGCCTCGCCATGTGGATTGATGCACCATGGCCAAGCCACGCATTCCCTCTCGTTTGGCGCCGTAGTGGGCGCCGCTCTTTCCTAGGACGGATCCACCATGGGCATCGACAGACTGCGTCCCAACAAGATTCCTCAACCGCCTCAGTCCACGCTGGACCTGCAGCGCCACGTGCAGCGCCTGAGTCTGAGCACGAGCATCGGCTACACCGGCGATGCGGACAAGGATTTCGCAGCCTTGCTGGCGGTGCAGCGCGAGGCCCTGGTCGAGCTGGCCCGCATCGGGTTGGAACACGGCACCGATGCTGAACTGCGTGCGATGGCCCAGCGGATCGTGGATGCGGCGCCTGCCGAGGAGGCCGCGCTGAAGGCCTGGCAGGCCCGGCACTCGGATTGAGGCATCAGCGAAAAAAACCAGACAAGGAAGGGTGACACATGAGTGCGGACATCAAGCGTGCATGGCTGGCCGAGGTGCTGGGGGTTGAACTCGACGGCGCAGAGCCTGCGCAGAAGGGCGGAGCGCAGCGCCAGAAGATCGGCCTGGACACCCTGGGGGAGGCCTTGCAGAGCGCCACTGAGTTCGTGTCCAGGCTGTTTTCTGCCCCCGAGGTCGCGGAGGTCCAGAAGCAACTCCGCGGCGAAGTCGACACCCTGGAGAAGCTGGGCCTGGGGACGGACCGTCTCAAGTTCGACTGGGCGGACCAAGAGCAGGCCCTCGTCGATGCGGCCAAGCTCACCGACGCTTCCAAGCGCGATGCTGCCATCAAGCGTGCCCGTAAGCGGCTCGAGCAATTGCGCGATCATGCGCAGGCCTTGGCCAAGGCCACGAAGAAGGTCATGGGCGATGCGAAGGGCACGCTCGACGATGCACAGAAATCCACCATCTACCAGAAGGCGCTCAAGGAGCGCTATGGGCTGAAGATCGAGGTGCCCAAGGGCATGTCGAACACCCACTTCGACCGGGTCTTCGACATGATGGGCACGGTTCCCCGCGACCAGACCAAGCATCGCAAGCTCAAGAAGCTGAGCTACACGGACGACAAGAGCTGGAAGGGCAGCGGTGCGTATGGGGGCGCGGAGATCCTGATGGGGGATTTCGGCCATGCCAAGGGCATGGAGAACTACGAGGTCGATGGCAAGAAGGTGCCGGCCAATTCTTTCGATGTCACCACGCTGCACGAGATGGGACATGCCCTGGACGATGCCAAGAAGATCATGGCCAAGCATGGTGCCAAGTCCGGATGCGGCGGCTGGCAGCGCGAGAGCGTCGCCAGCATCGCCGACGCCATGCTGGCGCATTTCAAGAAGGCAAACAGTGTCGGCGAGGCGCTGACCGACGACATGGTGCTGGGCGCGATCCGGGAAGAGCTGGGGGGCACAGTGCCGGCCATGCCCAATGGCGTCGCCCCCTCGGACTGGAAGCTGGTCATCGACTACCTGAAGCTGGTGACGGCCCGATCACGTGGCAGCTACAGCCCCTGGTTCGAGAACACCGCGGTCGATGTCGGCGGACGCGCCTACGTCGAGTCCTATGACAACGAGTGGTGGAGCTACGAGCATGCCTCTCGAGCCCCGACCGGCGTCAACAATTACCAGTGGCGCTCGCCCGCCGAATGGTTCGCCGAGGTCTATGCCATCACCTGGCTGAAAAAGGTGAAACCGCCTGCCGCCGTGGATGCCTCGGTGGCCGCGTTCATGTGGCAAGGCTGAGCCCCACCCCGACACGAGGATCGACATGTCCATCTTTCACCATGTTCAGGCCGCCTGTGGTCATTGCGGCCAGCGCAACGACGTGGCGCGCACCGCCAGTGTCAATGCCGGTCGTCGGCCGGACCTGCGCGCTGCTATCCTGGATGGGAGTTTCCAGCGCGAAACCTGCGTCAGCTGTGGCACGGTGCTGCGCCTGCCGCCTCACCTGACCTACATCGACATGGCGCGGGGGCAGTGGTTCCTGGTCGAATCGGCCGAGGCGATCGAGCGGTGGCAGACTGCCGAAAAGGCCGCACGCGAGACGCATGACCGCGCCTTCGGCAGCCGGGCAGCACCGCATGCCCGCGAACTCGGCGAGACCTTACGTGCGCGCCTGGTGCTGGGCTGGACCGCGCTGCGTGAGCAACTGTGGTGCGATGAGCTCGGGCTGGACGACATCACGCTGGAGTTGCTGAAGCTGGACCTGCTCGGCGACATGGAGTCCGCTCCGCTGGCCGACCAGACTGAACTGCGCCTGGTGGTCGGGGATGCCGAGACGCTGCGCTTTGACTGGATCGAACTGGCCACCGAGCGGCCCCTCGAGGGCGTGGAGGTGCCGCGCAGTGTCTACGATGAGCTGGTGGCGCAGGCCGATGACTGGGCTGGCCTGCGGGCGCGCTTCGACGGGGCCTTGTTGGTCGACTGGCGGCGCCTGACCTTCGAGGCCACGCCGGCCTGACGCCCTGATGCCTTGGCGCGCTCAGCGCTTGGCTCCCAATGTCTTGGCCCGCTGCTGCGTGGCCTGCAACTCGCTTTCGGTCAACTGCTCGATCACCTTGGTCGGCCAGCCTTGCAGGTGCTGCTCGCACAGGCCGGTCAGGGCGCGCATCCACTCGGGCCGGTCGTTCAGGCACGGGATGTAGTGGAACTCTTTCCCGCCGCTGCTCAGGAAGGCCTGCTTGCCTTCCATGGCGATTTCTTCGAGCGTCTCGATGCAGTCGGACACGAAGGCCGGACAGATCACATCGACGCGGCCCGTGCCGGCCTTGCCCAGTTCACGCAGGGTGGGCTCGGTGTAGGGCTGCAGCCACTTGGCACGGCCGAAGCGGCTCTGGAAGCTCACCACCACGCGCTCGGGAGGCAGGTTCAGGCGCTGGGCCAGCAGGCGCGCCGTCTTGTGGCATTCGCAGTGGTAGGGGTCGCCCAGGTGCAGCGTGCGCTCCGGCATGCCGTGAAAGCTCATCACCAGCTTGTCGCCCTGGCCCTCGCGCTGCCAGTAGGCACGCACGCTGTCGGCCAGCGCGGCGATGTAGCGCTCGTCATCGTGGAAGTGGTTGACGAAGCGCAGTTCGGGAAGATGGCGTGTGCGCCGTCCCCAGGCGAAGACATCGTCCATCACGCTCGCCGTGGTCGCACCGCTGTATTGAGGATACAAAGGAACGACCAGCACGCGGCGCGCGCCTTCGGCCTTGAGCGCGTCGAGCTGGCTGGCGATGGAAGGCTGGCCATAGCGCATGGCCCACTTCACGCTGAGGCGGTGGCCACGCTCGCCCAGGTAGCCTTGCAGCAAGGTGCCTTGCTTGTTTGTCCACGTACGCAACGGCGAGCCCTCGGGCGCCCAGATGCTGGCGTACTTGGCGGCCGACTTGCCGGGCCGCGTGCGCAGGATGATGCCGTGCAGGATGGGCTTCCACACGGCCCGGGGAATTTCGACCACGCGCGGGTCGCTCAGGAACTGGCCCAGGTAGCGCCGCAGCGCGGAAGGCGTGGGCGCGTCCGGCGTGCCCAGGTTGACGATCAGCACGCCGGTGGTCGGGCGCTGGTGGTGGTCGAAGGCGGGTTCGGGCGCGAAGCTCATGCGGCGTCGGGGTGACCCTGGCGCGCCAGGCGCAGCAGTTCATCGGTCACGTGCTCGATGTCGATGGGCTTGGTCCAGTAGCCGATGAAGCCTTCCTCGCGGGCGCGCTCGATGTCCTCGGGCAGCGCATCGGCGGAGCACATGTAGGCCGGCGTATCGGCCAGGCCGGGCAGCGTGCGCAGCGCGCGCAGCACTTCGAAGCCGGTCATGCCGGGCAGGTTGGCGTCGATCACCAGCACCTCGGGGCGGTGTTCGCGGGCGACGCTCAGGGCCATCTGGCCGTCTTCGGCGACCTCGAGGTACAGCTCGGGGTGAGGGCGCAGGGCCTCCTGGAACAGCAGGGCATTGATGCGGTTGTCCTCGACGTACATCACGCGCAGGGGCTCGTCGGCGGTGCAGGCATGCGCAGGCGCCGCGTGGTCTGCTGGCGCGGGGGCGGAAGCGGGAAGCGAATCAGCGGTGGGCGCGGTGTCTTTGTTGTCTGTCATCTCAAGGCCATCATCGGCTGGGGGCAGCGTCACGTAGACACGTGTGCCATCGCCCGGCTGACTGCGAATTTCCAAATGGCCCCCCATGGCTTCTGTCAGTGATCGCGTGATGATAAGGCCCAGGCCGGTGCCTTCGATGTGCGATGTGTCCTGTCCCAGACGTTCGAAGGGTTGAAACAGGCGTGCCAATTGCTCGGCGCTCAGGCCGGGGCCGGTGTCTTCCACGCACAGGGCGTGGCCGCGCTCACCATGCGCGTGCAGGGTCAGGCGGACGATGCCGCCGGGCCGGTTGTACTTGATGGCGTTGGAGAGCAGATTGCCCAGCACCTGCTGCAGGCGCCGCCGGTCAGCCCACACCTGCGTGCCGGCGCGCACGCGGTTGTCGATCAACACCTGATGGCGCACCGCCATGGGCTCGAGCATGGCGGCGCTTTGCTGCACCACATCGGCCAGCGACACGGCTTCGCGCGCCACGCTGATGGCGCCGGCCTCGATCTGCTGCAAATCCAACACGTCGTTGACCAGCTCGCTGAGCAGCTCGGTGCTCAGCATGATCTGGCGCAGGTAGTCGGCGCTTTCGGGGGCGGCGTTGCCGTCCTGCCGCTGCACCAGCAATTGGGCAAAGCCTCGGATGGCGTTGAGCGGCGTGCGCACCTCGTGGCTCATGCGCGAGAGGAACTCGCTCTTGGCCCGGTTGGCGGCTTCGGCGATCTGCTTGTCGCGCAGCGCGCGTTCGGCCTGCTTGAGGGTGGTGATGTCGGAGTGCGTGCCGACGATGCGGGTCGGGCGGCCATCGGCCTCGTGGTGCACCACCTTGCCGCGCGAAAGGATCCAGATGTGGTGGCCAGCCTTGTGCCGCATGCGGAACTCGGCCTGGAAGATGCCCTGGCCGCTGTGGCAGTAATCGATGAAGCTGGAGAACACATGCTGGCGGTCGTCCGGATGCACGCGATCGACCCATTCGTTGGGGCGGTTGCCCATCTCGCTGTCCTCGAAGCCGAGCATGGACTTCCAGCGCGGCGCGAAGAAGACTTCCTGTCGACCGATTTCCCAATCCCACACGCCATCGCCCGCGCCTTCGAGGGCGAACTTCCAGCGCTCCTCGCTCAGGGCCAGAGCCTCCTTCTGGGCCTGCAGATCCTTGTAATCCTGGTAGGCCTGCGTCATGTCGGTGGAGAAGTGCACCACACTGCCATCAGGCAGGCGCACGTCGCGGCACAGCGCGACCACGCCGCCGATGTGCACGACCACGGGCTCGGTGCCGTTGACCACGTTCATGCGCCATTCGAAGAACTCGTCCTCGCGGCCGATGCCGTCGCGGTAGCGGCCTTCTGAGATGAGCTTGCGAAGCAGGTCCGGCCAGGAAGGTGCTTCAGCCAGGTTGTCGATGCCCACGCGTGATCGCCAGTGGCGGTTGGCGTAGACGATGCGCTGCTGCGGATTGCTGATCATCACGCCGGCGTGGAAGGCGTCGAAGGCCTGGCGCAGCAGTTGTTCGTCGTGGCGAGCCTGGCTGTCCAGCGCCACCTGGCGGGTGACGTTGCGGCTGGCGCCCCGGTAGCCCATGAACTCGCCCCGGCTGTTGAAGACGGGCGTGCCGCTGATGCTCACGGCGATGCGGCCACGCGGTGTGTCGCGCTCGGCGATGGCGTCGCTGAAGGGCTCGCGGCGCTGTCGGGCCAGCAGGTAGCGGTCCCAGGAGGCGCGGGTCTCGTCGTTGCGGGGGCTGTAGAAATCGCTGGCGCGCAGCCCGATCTCGGCCATCGGGTCCATGCCGGTGTGGCGGAACAGCCCGGAGGACACCCATTGGATGCGGCCGTCCTTGTCGGTTTCCCAGAGCCAGTCGCTGCCAGCCATGCTGGCGGTGCGCACGCGCGCCTCTTGCCGGCGAAAGCGCAGCGAGGCCAGTTCGGCGGCGATCAGGCTGGCCGCGGTGAGGGCAGCATCGCGCAGCGCGGCGCGGGCTTCGCGGTCGAGTTCGCGCGGCGCGTGGTCCATCACGCAGACGGTGCCCAGCGCCATGCCTTCGACCACGATGGGCATGCCGGCGTAGAAGCGCCACAGCACGTCGGGCTTGGTATCAGGCTCGGTGGCGGTGTAGACGTCGGTGTGCACCAGCGTGCGGTCGCAGAAGGAGCCTTCGCGGCTGAGGTGGCGCTGCACCAGGCCATGTCGGGCCAGGGCGAAGATGCGGTGGGCGTCGACCAGGTTGATGGCCGCGACGGGGCAGCCGGTCTGGCGGGCGGCCATGCGGGCCAGGGCCTCGAAGGCGGGTGACCCTTCGCTGTCGAGCAGGCGGGTGGCCTGCAACAGCGCGAGCCTGTCGACCTCGGTGAAGGGGGGCGCGGCGGCGGTCATGATGCTGGCAACGTCGCGTCGAAAAATGTCACTCTATCGCATGCAGGGTGTGGGCAGGCGCGGGGTTTACCACTGGGGCATGGTGTCCGAGAAGCTCAGCACCTCGAAGTGGATGCGCGTGGCTGTCGTGTCATGCGGCGGCGAGCCCAGCGTGATGATGCCGCTGCCATGCAGGGTGCAGGTGCTGCGGCGCAGGGACAGTACATCCTCGTCGTGGTCGAACTGCACGTACGAGCCGTTGTAGCTGAGGTCGGTCAGATAGAAGTGGCCGCTGTGGCCCTCGATGCGGGCGTGCGAGCGCGACACGCGCGAATCGCCCACGCAGAACGAGGCCTGCGGGCTGCGGCCGAGCACCACGGGCATGTTGGTGGACGTGAACACGCGCTCGTTCTGCTGCCAGATCAGGCGGATGCCGTCGGGCAGGTCGGTGCCGGGCGCGGACATTTCCATGGTGGAGACGGTGTCGCCGAAACGCACGCTCTCCATCCGCAGCACGGCCACCGGGTCGGCTCGGCCACGCAGGTGCATGCGGTCCAGGCTGCGGAAGCGCTCCTGGTGGTCGGGCGTGAGGCGGTTGGTGAGCGGGCCGGTGGCCAGGGTCTCGTTGTCGCCGGCCAGGTCGAGCACGCGGGCGGCCACGTTGACGGCGTCACCAAAACAATCGCCATCGACCTCGACGATCTCGCCCCAGGCCATCGCGACCTTGAGCTTGAGGGCAGGGGCCTTGGAGGGCAGGCCATCAGGCACGGCGGCGATGCGGTCCAGTGAGTCATGCAGGCCGGCAGCGGCCTCGACGGCACGCTCGGGGTCGTCGAACACGGCCATCAGGCCATCGCCCAGGCTCTTGACGACGGTGCCGCCCCCACGGGCGATGATCTGGCCGAGCATGGCCAGGCTGTGGGTGACCACGGTGGCGGCTTCCGTGTTCCCCAGACGCAGGTAGAGCGCCGTGCTGCCGCGCAGGTCCGCGAACAGGACGACACATTCTTTGGTGGTGCCCATGGCCGTATCTTCGCCGCAAGCCCACCCTAAGAGCGTGAAAAATACACGCCCTTCAGGGCTTAATGCGGCGCTTAAGAAGTTCGGTCAGGCTGCCGACAGGCGCTCGGCGATGCGGATCATCTGCGGGCGCACGGTGTCCATCAAATGCTCCCGGGAGACGATGAAGGCCGGTCCGCCGCAGTTCAGCGACATGAGCATGCGGGATTCGCGGGCATAGAAGGCCACGGCGATGGCGTTCACATCGGGCTGCCAGTCGCCGAAGGAGCAGCACACGCCCAGGGTGCGGTGCTCTTCCATGGCGCGTTCGATGCCGCGGCGCACGTTGGGCCAGGCGTATTCGTCGTACTCGCGGGCGCGCTCCATGATCTCGTGGCGCTCGGCCTCGCCGCAGCGGGCCAGGTAAGCCCTGCCCATGGCGGTGGTGGCCAGCGGGATGCGCGAGCCAACATCCAGGCTCAGCGTGAGGGCGGCTTCGCTGCGGCAGTTCTCGACGTAGATCATGCTCAGGCGGTCGCGCGAGCCCAGCGACACCATGGCCTGCGTGGCATCGGCCAGTTGCTGCATCAGCGGCCGCGCCACCTGGCGCACGTCCATGCGCGAGAGCATCACGCTGCCCAGCGACAGCGTGGCCGAACCCAGGCGGTAGCGGCCCAGTTCGGGGTCGTGCTCCAGGTAGCCCAGCTTGGTCAGCGTGTAGGTCAGGCGCGAGATGGTGGATTTGGGCAGGCCGCAACGGCGCGCCAACTCCTGGTTGCCCAGCAGCTTGTCGCGCGAGCGGAAGCAGCTCAGCACCTCCAGGCCGCGGGCCAGCGCGGTCACGAAGTGGCGGTCTTCCTTGGTGTTGCTGCCACTGCCCGAGGTCGGGCCGGCTTCGTCGTCCAGCGCATCGGCGTCGGTCTGCGCGGTGGACTCGGGCACTTGGTCGGTCATCGTGGTGGTGTTCAATTCCTGCTCCCTCTATGGTGCCACGCACCTGGGGCACCGCCATGCCGCATCGCGCGGTTGACGGCACCTGTTCAGGCGGGTTGGCCGCTGGATTCGGGCTCTTCCCGCGTGTCGCGTGCGAAGTACAGGTCGTGCAGCTTGGCCAGGTCCACCTGGTCGGCGGCCTGGTCGAAGATCACCTTGCCGCCGCGCATCAGGTACACCCGGTCGGCCACCGACAGGGCCATGCGCGTGTTCTGCTCGACCAGCAGCATGGTCACGCCCTGTTTTTTCAGCGACTTGATGATGCCGAAGATCTCCTGCGTCATCACCGGCGACAGGCCCAGGGAGGGCTCGTCGATCAGCAGCACGCGCGGCTCGGCCATCAGGCCGCGGCCCATGGCCAGCATCTGCGCCTCGCCGCCCGACAGGGCGCCGGCGAACTGGCGGCGACGCTCCTTCAGGCGCGGGAACAGGGCGTAGATGCGTTCCATGTTGCTGTCCAGGCGCGGGCGGCGCGAGCCAGGGAAGGCGCCCATGGCCAGGTTCTCCTCGACCGTCATGTCCTTGAAGATCATGCGGCCCTCGGGGATCATGGCCAGGCCCTGCTCGGGCAGCGCCCAGGTGGGCTGGCGCACGATGGACTGGCCCGACAGGCGGATGTCGCCGCCGGTCACGGGCACCAGGCCCATGATGGCGCGCAGCAGCGTGGTCTTGCCGGCGCCGTTGGGGCCGACCACCACGGTCAGGCTGCCGGCCTGCGCCTTGAGCGACAGGTCCCACAGCACGTTGATGGCGCCATAGCCGGCGCGCAGTTGGTCGACTTCAAGCATGGGTGGTTTCTCCGGTGTAGCTGGCGATCACGTCGGGGTGGTCGAACACCTCGCGCGGCGTGCCATCGGCCAGCAGCGCGCCGAAGTTCAGCACCACCACGCGCTGGCACAGCGAGGAGATGGTCTCGATGTCGTGCTCCACGATCACGATGCCGATCTTGAACTGCTGGTGCAGATCCCGCAGCTTGCCCATGAACAGGCGCTTGCCGCTGGTCTCCAGGCCGGCCAGCACCTCGTCGAGCAGCAGCATCTTGGGCTCGGTGGCCAGGGCCTTGGCCACTTCCAGGCGCTTGAGCTCCTGCAGGGCCAGGTCGGTGGCGGCGTGGCGCTCGGCCGCGTGGCTCAGCTCCAGGAAGTCCAGGATTTCGTCGACGCGGCGCTCATTGACCTTGCCCGCGCCGAAGCGCTGGGCCACGATCAGGTTCTCGCGCACCGTCAGCTCGTGCATGGGCTGCGGGATCTGGAAGGTGCGGCCCAGGCCGATGCGGGCGCGTCGGTACAGCGGCTGGCGGACGATGTCCTCGCCGTTGAACAGCACGCGGCCGCTGGTGGGGCGCACCAGGCCCGAGATCACGTTGAACAGCGTGGTCTTGCCGGCGCCGTTGGGACCGACCAGGCCGACGATCTGCTGGCCTTCGATCTTCAGGCTGACGTCGTTGACGGCGGTGAGCCCGCCGAAGCGCACGGTGACCTTGTCAAGCTGCAGCATGGGCCACTCCCTTGTTTTCTGCCTTGGGCTTGCGGCGCAGCGCGGGCAGCAGCCCGTCCGGCGCGAAGAGGATCATGGCGCCGAGCAGCGCGCCCAGCACGATCTGGTGGCCTGTGGGCAGCCAGTTCTTGAACAGCAGCTGGTCGACCATGTAGATGGCGACGGCGCCCAGGGCCGGGCCCCACACCGTGCGGTAGCCACCGAAGATGGCCGCCACGATGGGCAGCACGCTCCACGCGCCGCTGAAGGCGTAATCAGGCTCCAGGAAATTGATGGTGTGCGCGTTGAACGCACCCATCACGCCGGTCATGAAGGCCGACACCAGCAGCATCATCGACTTGAGTCCCGTGCTGTTGACCCCGACCACGCGGGTGGCGTCTTCGCTGTCGTGCATGGCGCGCAGGGCCGTGCCGTGGTGGCTGCGGCGGATGGCGGCGTACACGGCCACGAAGGCCAGCACCAGCAGCGCGACCACGGTGTACTGGCCGATGCGGGCGGAGAGGTCCAGGCCCAGCACCGTGGGCAGCACCGGGATCGACGAGATGCCGCCCGCGCCGCCCGTGAAGTCCTTCCACTCCGTCACCACGATCTTGAAGATGTGGGCATAGGCCAGGATGGCCAGCGCGAAATAGGGGCCCGACAAACGCAGCGCCGGCATCATCAGCACAGCCGACAGCATGCTGACCAGGCCCGCGATGGGCATGGCCAGCAGCACGGGCAGACCAGCCTTCATCGTCAGCAGGGCCGAGGCATAGGCGCCCACGCCGAAGAAGGCGGCGTGCCCGAAGCTCACCATGCCGCCCAGGTTGCCCAGCAGGGCCCAGGCCACGGCGATGCCGGAGACCACCAGGCCCGCGATGACCAGGCTCATCACGTAGTTGTTGCCGCCCCAGAGCAGGGGCACGGCCACCAGCAGGGCGGCCAGCGCCGCCAACCAGATTGGGTTCTTCTTCATGGGATCAACCTCTGCGCTTGCTCGCGCCGAACAGCCCGTTGGGCATCACGAAGAGCACCAGCAGGAAGAGCACCATGCCGGCCAGCTCCTGTAGCGCCGAGCTCAGCAAGGTCACGGTGAGGGCTTCAGTGAGGCCCAGCAGCAAGGCCGCGACCAGCACGCCGGGCACCGAGCCCACGCCGGCCAGCACCGTGATGATGAAAGCCTTGATCGTGAGCGTGTGTCCCAGGGCCGGCTGCACCACGCTGCTGCAGTAGATGGCCACGCCCGCGAAGGCCGCCAGCGCCGCCGCGACCAGGAACGATGTCAGCTCCGTGCGCATCGGCGAGATGCCCATCAGCTTGGCCGCATCGCGGTTGGACGACACCGCCCGCACCGCGCGCCCGTACCAGCTGCGCGAGAGCCACAGCCCCAGCACGATCACCAGCACCAGGCTCACGCCGAAGGCGCCGGTTTCGCTCACCATGCTGAACACCGGGCCGATCTGCACGGCATCCTGCAAGGTGGCGTCGGCGGTCGATCGCACATCGCTGGACCAGATCAACAACACCGCGTTGGTCAGGATGGTGCCGATGGCAAACGTCAGCATCAGCGAGTTCAGCTCCCGGTTGCGCTGGATGCGCCCCACCAGGAAGTAGATCGCCGAGGCCACCGCGCACACCACGACCAGCGCGATCGGGATGGACCACAGCGGGCTCATCTGGGTGCGGCTCTCGAAGGCATAGGCCACGTAGGCGCCCAGCAGCACCAGTTCGCCATGAGCCAGGTTGATGATGCGCATCGTGCCGAAGGTCAGCGCCAGGCCCAGGCCGATCAGGGCGTACACCCCGCCGACCAGCAGGCCCGAGTACAGCGCTTGCAGAATCAGATCCAGCATGGAATCTTCCTAAAAGACTGCCTGGAAGCCGTGCTTACCAGGGCACGCCGGGGTAGACGATGGCGCCGGTGGCCTGGGACTTGGGCGACACGATCACGACCTTGCCACCTTGGTGCTGGCCCATGCGGTGGGTGAAGTTCAGGTTGTCGCCATTGGCATCGAAGGTGACGCGGCCGATCAGCGTGTCGCGGTTGGTCTTGCGCACTTCGTC
>DXIO01000031.1 GCA_019112875.1 Candidatus Aquabacterium excrementipullorum | reverse complement strand
CGCCGACCGCGTGGCCGTGATGGAGCATGGCGTGCTGGTGGAGCAGGGCGGCGTGGCCGAGGTCTTCTCCAACCCGCAGCATGCGTACACGCGCAAGCTGCTGGACAGCAAACCCGTGCGCGATGTGGTCGAGGCGGCGCCCGATGCGCCGCCGCTGGTCGAGGCCCGTGGCCTGCGTGTCAGCTATCCCGTGCCTCGGCCGGGCATCAAGGGCTGGTTCAAGCAAGGCGAGTTCGTGGCCGTCAAGGGCGCGGACTGGCGCGTCGAGGCTGGTCAGACCCTGGGCGTGATCGGTGAATCCGGCTCTGGCAAATCCACCCTGGCCCTGGCGGCCCTGGGCCTGCAGCCGGCCACCGGCACCCTGCAGGTGCAAGGCCAGCCCTGGCGCTACGAGGCCAAGGCCGACAAGCCCCTGCGCCGCGTGGTGCAGGTGGTGTTCCAGGATCCGTTCTCGTCGCTGTCGCCCCGCCTGACGGTGGGTGAACTGGTGGGCGAGGGCCTGGGCATCCACCATCCCACGCTGAGCGAGGGCCAGCGCCGCGAGCGCGTGCTGGCCACCCTGGCCGAGGTCGGCCTGACCGAAGCTGCTTTCCCGAGTCTGCTGGAGCGTTACCCGCACGAGTTCTCCGGCGGCCAGCGTCAGCGCCTGGCCCTGGCCCGCGCCCTGATCGTGGAGCCCTCGGTGCTGGTGCTGGACGAGCCCACCAGCGCGCTCGATGTCACCATCCAGAAGCAGGTGCTGGCCCTGCTGCAACGCCTGCAGCGTGAGCGCGGCCTGAGCTACCTGCTGATCACGCACGATGTGGACGTGGTGGCCGCCATGGCCCACCACATCATCGTGATGAAGGATGGCGACATCGTGGAAGCCGGCCCGGCCCGGCAGCTGCTCGAAGCGCCCGCGCACCCTTACACCCGCACCTTGCTGGCCTCGGCCACCGTGCCAGTCGCCTGAAATTTTTCACGCTTTGGCATCAAGTTGCCCAGCCGGGTGACCGATAAGCTGATACCGGCTTGCAGTCCTGAGCCGCGCCACGGTCGCATCCGCCTGGCGCGGCTTTCGTCCAGGTGCCGGCCATCAAAGCAGCAGAAACGAGGGTGCCATGGACTTCTTCAGAAATCTCAAGCTGGGCACGCGCTTGGCGCTGGGCTTCGCGGCCCTGATCGCCCTGAGCCTGATCGCAGCCGGCCTCGGCATCCAGCGCATCCGCGCGGTGGATGCCATCGCCGATCAACTGGGCGGGCCGGACGCGGAAATGCTGGTGCTCACCCAGCGCTGGGCCCGGGCCATCGAGGCCAATTCCGCGCGCACCTGGGTGGTGTTCTTCGCCAACGACGAGACCGCCGTGGCCCGCGTCAAGGACGAGCTCAAGAGCACCGTGACGGCCACCACCGAGCGCATCAAGCGCATGAACGAGCTGGCTGCCACCGACGAGGCCCGCGAGCTGATCAAGGTGATCACCACCCAGCGCGAGGCCTACCAATCGCAGCGCAACGCCCTGCTCAAGCGCAAGGAAGCGGGCGAGAATGTCAACGCCGAGGTGCTCGACAAGGTTTTCCCGGCGGCGAAGGCCTATCTGGACGCCGTGGAGAAGCTGGCCGATTACCAGCAGAATTTCATGGCCGCGACCCGCGACGAGGCGCGTTCCGTGGCTCACCAGGGCGTCGTCGCCCTGGCCATCGGCACGGCGCTGGCGGTGCTGGCCGGCGGCCTCCTGGCCTGGGGCCTGACCCGCTCCGTGGTGGTGCCGGTGCGGCGTGTGCAGGCGGCGGCCGAGGCCATTGCCGGTGGTGACCTGAGCGTGGCGTTGAAGGCCGATACGCACGACGAGATCGGCCAGCTGGCCGACTCCGTCTCCCACATGGTGGATTCGCTGCGCGGCATCGTGCAATCGGTGCGCAACAGCTCCGACTCGATCGCCACGGGCTCGGCAGAGATCGCCACGGGCAATGCCGACCTGTCGCAGCGCACGGAAGAGCAGGCCAGCAACCTGCAGGAAACCGCAGCCTCGATGGAGCAGCTCACGGCCACCGTGAAGCAGAACGCCGAAACGGCCCGTCAGGCGTCCCAACTGGCCACCAGCGCCTCGGCCGTGGCCGTGGATGGCGGCGCGGTGGTCAGCCAGGTGGTGAGCACGATGGACGACATCACCGCCAGTTCGCGCAAGGTGGCCGACATCATCGGCGTGATCGATGGCATCGCTTTCCAGACGAACATCCTGGCGCTCAACGCGGCGGTGGAGGCGGCCCGTGCCGGCGAACAAGGCCGGGGCTTCGCCGTGGTGGCGGGCGAGGTGCGCTCGCTGGCGCAGCGCAGCGCCCAGGCGGCCCGCGAGATCAAGAGCCTGATCGGCGAGAGCGTCGAAAAGGTGGAGAACGGCTCACGCCTGGTGCACACCGCCGGCCAGACCATGGAGAAGGTGGTCAGCCAGGTGCAGCGTGTGTCCGACCTGATCAGCGAGATCACCACGGCCAGCCTGGAGCAGAGCACGGGCATCGGCCAGATCGGCCATGCCGTGAACCAGCTCGATCAGGTCACGCAGCAGAACGCGGCGCTGGTGGAGCAATCAGCGGCGGCCGCCGAAAGCCTGCAGCACCAGGCCGCTCAGTTGGCCCAGGTGGTGTCGGTGTTCCGCCTGGACACCGGCAGGGCGCTTCAGCCCGTGTGACGCTTGACCCAGGCCACGTACTGGTCCACCCAGCCCTGCAGGAACTGCTTGCTGCCTTCACCGATGTTGCCGTCGGCGTCGAACAGCCCGTCCTTGGCCTGTACGAAGGCCTCGGGCTGGCCCAGCGTGGGCACGTCCAGGTAGGCCAGGATGTTGCGCAGGTGCTGCTGCGCCAGCGCGGTGCCGATGGCACCGATGGACACCCCGATCACGCCGGCGGGCTTGCCCTTCCATACGCTTTGGCCATAGGGACGCGAGGCGTGATCCAGCGCGTTCTTGAGTACGCCGGGGATGGATCGGTTGTACTCGGGCGTGAAGAACAGCAGGCCCTGCGCCGCGCTGATCTCGCCCTTCAGGCGCTTGACCGATTCGGCGGGGTTGGCGTCGTCGTCCTGGTTGTACAGCGGCAGATCGCCGATCTCGACCAGCTTGAACGAGAACTCCGGCGGCGCCAGCTTGGTCAGCGCGTGCGCCAGCTTACGGTTGAACGAGTCGCGGCGAAGGCTGCCGACGACCACGGCGATCTGGTACTGAGCCATTGGGAAATCTCCAGGAACGTGGATGGTGAAACGACCGACGTCTGAGCGCGTCTGCAGCAGCGGGGCCAGACCACTATAAGCGCTCGTGCCCCAAGCCCCGCCTGGTGATGCCAAAGCCTCAGGCGGCGCAGGGATGCGGCCGTCATGGCCTACAGTGCGGCCCAGGATCACAGACACCATGCCGGCCATTCCGCTCATTCCCCTTCGAGACGACGAGATCGAGTTCTCGGCCATCCGCGCGCAAGGAGCGGGTGGGCAGAACGTCAACAAGGTCTCCAGCGCGGTGCACCTGCGCTTCTCGATCCCGGATTCCAGCCTGCCCGAGGCCATCAAGGAGCGCCTGATGGCCCTGAGCGACCAGCGCATCACCAGCGAAGGCGTGGTGGTGATCAAAGCCCAGACCAGCCGCAGCCAGGATCAGAACCGGGCCGAGGCGCTGGAGCGCCTGCAGGCCCTGGTCGACAGCGTGGCGGTGCTGCCCAAGAAGCGCAAGGCCACGCGCCCCACCTTCGCATCCAAGCAGCGTCGGCTGGAAGGCAAGGCCAGCCGCTCCGGCGTGAAGCGCCTGCGGGGCAAGGTGGGCGGCGGCGAGTAGGCACGCTCAGGCGTGCTGGTAGCGCCATTCCTGCGTGCGACCGCCGTAGCCATAGGCCGCGGCGCGCACATCCTGCACGTGGATGTAGCTTTCTTCGTGCAGATCGCCCAGCAGCGCGGCGAAGCCATCGAAGGCTTCGCGGATGTACTGCGCCTTCTCGGCCTTGGTGTTGGTCTCGTCGGTGATCTTGATGTCGAAGTAGACGCTGTGCTTGTGCTGCTCGGCCAGGGTGCGCCCGCCCACGATCCAGTCTTCGCGCGGGATGTAGTCGATGGCGATGGCCGTGACCTTGGGGTCCTTGTGCAGGATGCGGGTGGTCAATTCCAGCAGCAGGGTGGCGATGCGCTGGGTGGTTTCGGGGCTGCGCGTGGCGCTGACTTTCACGTTGAGGATGGGCATGGTCGGGCTCCGGTTGAAAATAATTAGCTATACAACTATTTGGGTTGAAAAAGCTCAGTCGAGCGCTGAGCGGATGCCTTTGATCTGGCTGACCGTGTCGGTGAAGTGCTGCGCGCCGAGCACTTTCTTGAGGCGCGCGGTGACAGCGCCACTGGCTTCGTTGAGCGCCGTCTTGATCTTCATGGCCTGCGGGGTGGGGAAGAGGGCGGTCTCACGGCCATCGCCCTCGGCCTTGTGGCGTTCGACATGGCCCTTGGCCTCCAGGTGGTCCAGCGCCCGCGTGGCGGTGGAGCGGGAGATCGACAGGGCGTCCGACAGCTCGCGCTGCAGCAGGCCCGGCTGGTCGAGCAGGGCGCGCAGCATGAAGGCCTGCGGCGGTGTGAGGCCGAAGGGCGCGAATGCTTGCGTCCACTCCTTGTCGAGCCGACGGGCCAGCGCCGAGGTGTTGAAGTACAGGCATTGATCGAACATGGCCGCAGTGTAGTGGTAATTAATTCGCTATGCAACTACTTCGGCCGGCCGGCGAAAATGCCAGGCACGTGGTGCGCTCAAGCCAGCAGGTTCGAAATCTCGATCAGGTTATGGTCCGGATCGCGGATGTACACCGAAAGGATCGGCCCCGTGGCACCGGTGCGCTCGACCGGGCCTTCCTCGATGGGCACGCCCAGGGTGCCCAGTTCCGCGATCACATCGTCCAGCGGGGTGGCCGCGATGAAGCACAGGTCGGCCGAGCCCGGTGTCGGCGCCAGGGCCTTGGGCTCGAACTCGCGGCCATGGGCGTGCAGATTGATCTTCTGCTGGCCGAAGGACAGGGCCTTGCGCCCACCCTTGAAGGTGACCACGTCCATGCCCAGCACACGCTGGTAGAACGCGCAGCTGCGGTCGATGTCCGCGACGGTGAGCACGAGGTGGTCCAGATGGTCGATGCGCATGGTGGGCTCGCTTGAAAGGTGTCAGGCGCGGGAGGGCGATGCGGTGTCCGGCAGGGCGCTCATGGCGGCCTGCCGTGCGCCGGAACGCAGCAGCAGGGCACAGGCCAGCATGATCGCCAGTCCCACCAGCGCGAAGGCACAGATGCCTGCCCAGCCGCCGTGCTCCCAGAACCAGCCGCCCACCGAGCCCAGCACGCTGGAGCCCAGGTAGTACGCCAGCAGATACAGCGAGGCGGCGTGCCCCTTGTGCGCGCCGGCCATGCGGCCCACCCAGCCACTGGCCACCGAGTGCGCCATGAAGAAGCCGATGGTCAGCAGCACGATGCCGCCGATGGCGCCCACCAAGGTGGGCCACAGGCTCAGCAGCACGCCCGCGGCGGTGGTCAGCACGCCGGCCACCAGCACGGGCGCCTGTCCCAACCGGTCGGCCAGCCCGCCGGCCATGGACGACGAGGCCATGCCGAACACGTAGGCACAGAAGATCAGCCCGATTTGCGAGGCGCTCAGCCCGAAGGGCGGCGCCATCAGCCGGAAGCCCGCGTAGTTGTACACGGTGACGAACACGCCCATGCACAGGAAGCCGGTGGCGAACAGCAGAGGCAGGTGCGGATCGGCCAGTTGGCCTTTCCAGATGCGCAGATGCTGGGCCAGCGGCAGGCCCTGGCGCTTGATGGCATGGCGCGAGGCCGGCAGCAGCAGGGCGAAACCCGCCGCCGCCGCCAGGTCCAGCACGCTCAGCGAGGCCATGGCCACGTGCCACGACCAGGCATCGGCCATGAAGCTGGTGCCCACGCGCCCGGCCATGCCGCCGAAGGCCGTGCCGCCCACGTACAAGCCGATGGACAGCCCCAGCCCGCGCGGGTCGATCTCTTCGGCCAGGTAGGCCATGGCCACAGCGGGTACGCCGCCCAGGCTCAGCCCGGCCAAAGCCCGTGCGACCAGCAGCCCATGCCAACTGGGCACCAGCGCCGCCGCCAGGTTGCACACGGCCGCCAGCGCCATCGAGACGAACATCATCCGCCTGCGATCACGCCCTTCGGACAGTGCACCGGCGCACAGGATGGCCAGGGCCAGGCAGCCCGTGGACAGCGACAGCGCGAGCGAACTCTGCGCCGGACCGACGTGGAACTGCTGCGCGAACATCGGCATCAGCGGTTGCACGCAGTACAGCAGGGAGAAGGTGGAAAAGCCCGCCAGGAACAGCGCGATGTTGATGCGCCAGTAGGTGCGGGAGCCCGGCACAGCCCAGCCGGAGGGGGATGACTTGCTCGGGGACATCGACAACCTCAGTGAGCCGCCAGTATTGGCTTGACCTGGGTATCTGTCCAATATATTTTAAAGACCTACTTCATATGTTTTGAGTATGGCAATCGAACTGCGCCACCTGCGCTATTTCCTGGCCGTGGCCCAGGAGGCCAACGTCACCCGGGCCGCCGCGAGGCTGGGCATCAGCCAGCCGCCGCTGAGCCAGCAGATCAAGGAGCTCGAGCGCGAGGTGGGGGCGAGCTTGTTCCACCGCACGCCGCAAGGCGTGGTGCTGACGGAGGCCGGTGTCGCCTTCCAGGCCGAGGCACAGCAGATCGTGGGCAGCACCGAGCGTGCACGGGCCGCCGCTCAGCGCGCAGCCCGTGGCGAGACAGGCCAACTGCGCGTGGGCTTCACGGGCTCTGCCGCCTTCAACCCGGTGGTGGCCACGATGATCCGCAGCTTCCGGCGCGCCTGGCCGCGCGTGCGGCTCACGCTGGAAGAGGCCAACACCACCCGCCTGGTGGAAGGCCTGGCGCAGCAGGCGCTGGACGCGGTGTTCCTGCGCCCTGGTGCCTCGGGCCTGGACGGCATCCGCCTGCGGCGTTTCGCGGACGAGTCCATGAAGATCGTACTGCCGGCCAGCCACCCGCTCAGCAAACGGCGGCGCCTGCCGCTCGCCGCGCTGGCCGATGAGCCGTTCGTGTTGTTTCCGCGCGCGGTGGGCCTGAGCCTGTACGACGCGGTGATCATCGCCTGCCGTGAAGCCGGCTTCGAGCCCCAGCTCAGCCAGGAGGCGCCGCAGATCTCGTCCGTCGTCAACCTGGTGGCGGCGGAACTGGGCGTGTCGATCGTGCCGGCCTCCATCGCGCAGGTGGCCGTGCGCGGCGTGCGCTACATCGACATCGACGGGCCGGCTCCGCATGCGCGTCTGGCGCTGGCCACCCGGCAGGGCGACGAGCGCGCGGTGGTGCGCAATTTCATGGCCCTGGACGAAGCCTGAGCGCCGCGGAGCACGTGGCAACGTTCACAGATTGCCCACGCCCCCATCGACCTGCAACTCCGTGCCCACGACGAAGCTGGATTCGTCCGAGGCCAGGAACACGGCCGCCTGCGCCTGCTCCAGCGGCGTGCCCATGCGCCCGATGGGCACTAACTCGCGGATCTGCTGTTTCAGCGCGGCTTCCTCATCGCCGGACAGGCCCAGCTTGCCCAGGGCCGAGGTGGCCGTCGGCCCGGGGCTCAAGCCGTTCACACGGATCCCGCGCGAGGCCCATTCGCCGGACAAGGTGCGCGCCAGCGACAGCAGCCCGGCCTTGCTGGCCGCATACACGCTGCTCTGCGGCAGCCCGATGTGCGCGCTGACCGAGCCGCACAGGATCACCGACGAGGGGTTGGCCAGCAGGGGCAGCAGCGCTTGCAGTAGAAAGAAGGGGCCTTTGAGGTTGGTGCCCATCAGCCGGTCGTAGGCGGCCTCGTCCCAATCCTCCACCGGGCGGTGGGTCACGTCGCCGGCGTTCAAGAAGACAGCGTCCAGCCGGGGCCAATGTGCCTGCAGTTGCGAGGCCAGGGCGCGCTGGTCGCCCAACTGGCCGGCATCGCTCTGGATGAGCAGTACTTTACCGCCCAGCTCGCGTCCGGCGCTCTCCAGTGCTGCGGCATTGCGCCCGGTGATGGCCACGTGCGCGCCTTCGGCCAAAAAGCGGCGTGCTGTCTCCAGCCCGATGCCGCCGGTGCCGCCGGTGATGAGGGTGTGTTTGCCTTGAAGCCTGAGCGCCATGGATGTGTCCTTTCTGGGTGAGCGTTTGGCGCATTGTTCATCCATTGGTATTCAAAGTATAGTAGGCACCGTTTGGATACTAATGGAGCGACTGGAAACCATGCCGACTGCAAGCAAGACCGATGTGCCCGCCAATGACGTTGCCCTGGCCTCTGCACGGTGCCCGATGGTTCGTTTCGTCGACCTGGTGTCCGGCAAATGGGCCATCCCCATCCTGTACCGCCTGATCCTGATCGACGCTCCGGTGCGCTTTGGCGAACTGCAGCGCGCGGTCGCCCCCATCACGCAGAAGGAGCTCACGCGCCAGTTGCGCGCCTTCGAGCAGCGGGGCCTGGTGCGCCGGCAGATCTATGCCGAGGTGCCGCCCCGCGTGGAGTACCAGGTCACGGCCCTGGGCAAGACCTTGCGCCAGCCGCTGGCCTCCCTGGCGAGCTGGATGGAGACGCACGCCTGCGATCTGCAGGCAGCCGAAGCCACCTCAGGCGCGGATGCGGCCTGAGGCCCGCCCGCCCTGGTTACAGTACACGCCACCCGCTGCCGTCTTTTCCGCTGTTTCAGAGAGTCCATGCCCGACGTGCCCAACATCCTCGTTCTGGCCGCCCACCCGGATCTGCGCCAATCACGTGTCAACCACCGGCTGATGCAGGCCGCAGCCCATGCGGGCGCGCACGTCCAGGTGCGTGACCTGTACGCGCTGTACCCCGACCACGCCATTGACACCCCGGCCGAGCAGGCTGAGTTGGCCAAGGCCGATCTGATCGTCTGGCAGCATCCCATCCACTGGTACAGCATGCCCCCACTGATGAAGCTGTGGCTCGACGACGTGCTCACCCTGGGCTGGGCCTACGGACACGGCGGCAATGCCTTGCGCGGCAAGGATCTGTGGCTGGTGGCTTCCACCGGCGGGCCCGCCAGCGCCTACCACCCGCAGGGCTACAACCGGCATTTCTTCGACGCCTTCATGCCGCCTTACGAACAGACGGCCGCGCTGTGCGGCCTGCGCTTTTTGCCACCGCTGGTGATGCACGGCGCCCATGCTGTGAACGACGCCGACCTGGCCGCGCACGCTGATGTGTACCAGCAGCGCCTGGGCAGCTACCCCGATTGGCCGGAAATGGCGGAGCTGGGCGATTGCCCCGAGTGCCGTGTGCCCTCCGCCGACCGACCACAAGAGGCCTGACGCGATGGAACACAGCAACTGGCTGGCCGCGGCCCTGGTCTACCTGGGCGCCGCCATCATCGCCGTGCCCCTGGCCAAGAAACTGGGCCTGGGCTCCATCATCGGCTACCTGGCCGCCGGCATCGCCATCGGGCCCTTCGGCCTGGGCCTGGTCAAGGACCCGGAGTCCATCCTGCACATCGCCGAGTTCGGCGTGGTGCTCATGCTCTTCCTGATCGGGCTGGAGCTGGAGCCGCCCCGTCTGTGGGCCTTGCGCCGTTCCATCTTCGGCTGGGGCAGTGTGCAGTTGCTGGGTTGCGCGTTGGTATTGGGCGGTGGGGCGCTGGCCTTCCATGTGGCCTGGCCGGTGGCGGTCGTGGCGGGGCTGGGGCTGGCCTTGTCGTCCACGGCGGTGGCGCTGCAGGTCATGCACGAGCGCAACCTGATGAGCACCACGGGCGGCCAGGCCGGCTTCTCGATCCTGCTGTTCCAGGACGTGGCCGCCATTCCCATCCTGGCGCTGATCCCGCTGCTGGGGACCCATGCAGCCGCATCCGGTAATCCCTGGTGGCAGGGCCTGAAGGCCGTGGGCGTCATCGTCGGCATCGTGGTGCTGGGCCGGTTGCTGCTGCGCCACGCCTTGCGCTGGGTGGCGCGCAGCCAGTCCACCGAGATCTTCACGGCCGCCGCGCTGGCGCTGGTGGTGGGCATCGCCAGCCTGATGCAGGCCGTGGGCCTGTCGATGGCGCTGGGCGCCTTCCTGGGCGGCGTGCTGCTGGCCGAGAGCGAATACAAGCGCGAACTGGAAACTGACGTCGAGCCCTTCAAGGGCCTGCTGCTGGGCTTGTTCTTCATGGCGGTGGGCATGTCCATCGACTTCGCGGCCTTGTGGGCGCAGGCCGGCTGGGTGGCCGCGCTGCTGGCAGGCTTCCTGGCCGCCAAGGCGCTGGTGATCTGGTTGCTGGGCCGCTCTGTGGGCGTGCCGGCGGGGGAGCGGCCGGTGTTCACGCTGCTGCTGGCGCAGGGCGGTGAGTTCGCCTTCGTGGTGTTCCAGCAGGCCGCTGGCGAGCAGTTGCTCAGCCCGGAGGTCACGTCGATCCTGATCGGCACGGTCGCCTTGTCGATGCTGGTCACGCCGCTGCTGCTGGTCGTGATCGACCGCTGGGGCCCCAAGCTGGAAGCCCCGCATGGGGTGGACCCCTCCGCCGAGCTGTCCGAGCCGCAGGAGGCGCCCATCATCATCGCGGGCTTCGGCCGCTACGGCCAGGTGGTGGGGCGACTGCTCTACGCCAACGGCCTCAAGGCCACCGTGCTCGACCACGACGCCGAGCAGGTGGCCGCGCTGCGCCGCTTCGGCTTCCGTGTGCACTACGGCGATGCGACCCGGCTGGACCTGCTGCGCATCGCGGGGGCGGCCTCGGCCAAGGTGCTGGTCGTGGCCATCGACGATGTCGAGCAGAGCCTCAAGCTGGTCGACATCGCCCGCGAGCATTTTCCCTCGCTGGCCATCGTGGCACGCGCCCGGAACGTGCAGCACTGGTATGCCCTGCGCGACCGGGGCGTGACGCTGATCGAGCGTGAAACGCTTGATGCGGCCCTGATGAGCAGCCGCAGCGTGCTGGAGCTGCTGGGCTGGCACCCGCACCAGGCGCGCCAGTTGGCCATGCGGTTCAGGCGCCATTCGGTGTCGCAGCTCGAGCGCATGTGGCCCCACCACAAGGACCAGGGCGCGATGGTTTCCATGGCCAAGCAGGGGCGTCAACAGCTGGAAGAGCTGTTCGCTCAGGAGCGCGCTCAGGCGCGTCAGGAGCAACGCTGGCGCCACGATTGGGATGGCCCTGCCAAGGAGGGCGGCGCGCGGGATGGCAGCTGACGCCCTGGCGTCGGTCTAATGGGGCACGCGAATACCCAACCGCTCCAGCATGTCGTTGACCAGCTCCAGCCGCAGCAAAGGATTGTCCAGCGTCATGCAGCGTTGCTTGATCTCGGCCGCCACCGGCAGAAGCTCGCACCAGCGGTTGGACAGCCAGCCGCAGTCGTCCCACAGGTAGGGCTCCTGCAGGGGCAGGTCGCCCAGGCCCTCGGGCCTCATCGACAGATTCTGGACCAGGTGCTGCAAGGCCTGCATGGCGGGCAGCAGGTCATTGGGCACGGTCACCGCCGGGTCGTCAGGCAGCAGGTCGGCCTCGCCGATCCAGAGCCCATGCCGCAACTGCTCGCTGGTGCGCAGCTTGAAGCGCTGGGTGCCGGTGCAGCGCACCATCATCAGTCCTTGCTGGGGGCGCTCGAGTTCATCGATGGTGGCCAGCGTGCCCACCATGTGGAAAGCTTCAGGGGCATAGACAGGGGCGCGCCCGGTATCGCCACTGGCAGGGCGGCGGGGCACGCGCACTTCGCCGCCGCGCGTCAGGCAGACCACCCCGAACGGCGTGCCGGCCTCGTGGCATCGGCTGATCATGTCCAGGTAGCGCACCTCGAAGATGCGCAGTGGCAATCGCCCGCCAGGGAACAGCACGGTCTGCAAGGGAAACAAGGGAAGGCGCGTGGCCAGCGATGACGAGGCGGGGGCAACCATGGTGGCCATTGTCTCCCTTGGGCGCGATTGGGCAAGTGGCTGCGGCAAGGGCCTGTTCGATCCATGGGAACTCTGGCACGCCGTGCCGCTCTGTTACCCATGCTGTTGCCTGTTCCGGCCTACGAGGCCGCGTCCCTGTCTTGGTATCTCAAGCTTGCATTCATCTGGGTCAGCTGGTTGAGCTGGCCTCTGCTGGCATGGCAAGGCTGGCGTCTGGCGCGTCAGGGCCGTCGTTGGTCCTGGGGGCGGCGCGTCATCGCACTCGGCCTCATGGCGGCGGTGCTGGTGTTCATCGACGCGCGCTTCATCGAGCGCAACCGGATCACGGTTCAGGAAACGGCCGTCCCGATCGGGGTGCCTGTCCGCGTCGCCTTGATCTCGGATCTGCACCTGGGGCTGTACAAATCGCCGGCCTACCTGGAGCGCGTGGTCGATCGGCTCAACGAACTCAAGCCCGACGCGGTGCTGATCGCGGGTGACCTCACCTACGACCCCGATCGCGACCTTCCATCCTTGCTGGCACCGCTCAAGCGCCTCACGATGCCGGCGTATTCGGTGCCCGGCAACCACGATGAGGAGCGTCCTGGACCGAGGCTGGACCGCGTGTTGCGCCAGACCCTGCAATCCCTGAATGTGACCCCCGTTGAATACACCCATGCCGACCTTGGGAGTTTCACGCTGGTGGGCATGGGGGATCGCTGGGCTGGCAAGGACGGCATCGCGCCCGTGCAGTCCGCGCCACAAGGCAAACCCATCGTCGTGCTGGTGCACAACCCTGACTCGGCCATGCAGCTCAAGCCCGGCATGGCGCGCCTGGTGCTGGCCGGGCATACGCATGGCGGCCAGATCCGCCTGCCCGGGCTTTACAAGAAAGTCATTGCCAGCGAGCACGGCTTTGACCGTGGCCTGCATGCCTGGGCGCCCGTGCCGGTGTATGTCACTTCGGGCATGGGCGAGAGCCGTGTGCCCTTGAGATGGCTGGTGCCCCCGGTGATCGACATGCTCGATCTGCACTGAGGGTGGAGGGCCTTCCAGGCCCTCAGCCCAGCTCGCTCAGCCCACCCATCACGTGGCTGAAACCAGCGTCCACGTAGGTGATTTCGGCCGTCACGCCAGCGGCCAGGTCCGACAGCAGGAAGGCGGCCACGTTGCCCACGTCCTCGATGGTGACGTTGCGGCGCAGCGGGGCGTTCTGCTCCACCACATCCAGGATCTTGCTGAAACCCTTGATGCCCGAGGCGGCCAGCGTCTTGATTGGGCCCGCCGAGATGCCGTTGGCGCGGATGCCCTTGGGGCCCAGGCTGGCCGCGGTGTAGCGCACGCTGGCTTCCAGCGAGGCCTTGGCCAAGCCCATGGTGTTATAGGCTGGCACGATGCGCTCGGCGCCCAGGTAGGTGAGGGCGAGCAGGGCGGCCTTGTCGTTCAGGTAGGGCAGGGCGGCCTTGGCCAGCGCCGGGAAGCTGTAGCTGGAAATATCGTGCGCCACGCGGAAGCCTTCGCGCGACAGGCCTTCCAGGAAGTCGCCGGCAATCGCCTCGCGCGGGGCGAAGCCGATCGAGTGCACCAGGCCGTCGAAGGTGGGCCAGGTCTTGGCCAGGTCGGCGAACAGGGCGGTGATCTGCTCATCGCTGCCCACATCGCAGTCAAAAATGAGCGTGGAATCGAATTCCTTGGCGAAATCGGTGATCCGGTCCTTGAAGCGCTCGCCCACGTAGCTGAAGGCCAGCTCGGCCCCTTCGCGCTTGCAGGCCTTGGCGATGCCGTAGGCGATGGAGCGGTTGGACAGCAGTCCGGTGATCAGCAGTCGTTTGCCGGCGAGAAATCCCATGAGGTCTCCAGGAGGGGTGCTAGAACGGGGCGGATTGTGGCACGCATGAGGGCGTCCACCGGAATTTGAGGGGCAAGTCTTGCTGCGGCGCATTCCTCAGGGTAAAATCCTGGATTGGCTCGCAAGACACTTCTCACACAAGCCGATTCTGGTCTGGAAACCGGGGTTGGCGGGGTTGGTGGCCAAGAAGGTTTTTTGCGGCACGTCTTGTGACACGTAGTTGTGTGGGCGGAGGAATCCAGCCCATTTTTTTTGCATTGGCGTTTCATGACGCCTGTTGGCTTTTGTGATGGGCAGATCTGCTCATGGCTTGAGTCAGATGCGTCAAGCAGATGCATTGGGTGGGAACGAACTGGCAGAGGTGCATGAACTGGTTGAAGGCTGTTGAAGACACGGTGACCGGCTTGGGTTACGAACTTGTGGACTGCGAACGCAATCCGCAGGGTTTGCTGCGTGTGTACATCGACCGCCTCCCGGCTCAGGTCTATGACCTGCCCGGTGATTTCGTCACCGTCGAAGACTGCGAGAAGGTCACCCGCCAGTTGCAATACGCCCTGGAAGTGGCCAACGCTGATTACGCCCGCCTGGAAGTCTCTTCCCCCGGGCTCGACCGTCCCCTCAAGACCGAGGCGCACTACGCCCGTTTCGTCGGGGTCGAGGTCGAAATCACCCTCAAGCTGGCCTTCCAGGGTCGCAAGAAATACAAAGGCGTGCTCGACGCCGTGCCCGCCCAGGGCGAGACGCCTGCCGGCTGGCAGATCGTCTTCAAGCAGGGCGAAGGCAAGAACGCCGTCGAGCAGGTCTTGGGATTCACGTTCGATGAAGTCCGCGAGGCGCGTCTGGTGCCCGTGATCGACTTCAAAGGACGAGGCCGTCGGGCGGCAACCCCGGCTGTCGATGACGCGGCCCCAGAGGCGCAGGAACTCGGAGAGCAAAACAAATGAACCGTGAACTGTTGATGTTGGTGGACGCCATTTCGCGTGAAAAGAGCGTTGACCGTGACGTGGTGTTCGGCGCCGTCGAGTCCGCCCTGGCTTCGGCCACCAAGAAGCTCTACACCGGCGAGGTGGACATCCGTGTCTCCATCGACCGCGAATCCGGCGTGTACGAAACCTTCCGCCGTTGGCACGTCGTGCCCAACGAGGCCGGCCTGCAGCTGCCCGACGCCGAGATCCTGCTGTTCGAAGCCGAAGAGCAGATCGCCGACATCGAAGTCGATGACTACATCGAAGAGTCCGTCGAGTCCGTGCCCATCGGCCGCATCGGCGCCCAGGCGGCCAAGCAGGTCATCCTGCAGAAGATCCGCGACGCCGAGCGCGAGCAGCTGCTCAACGACTTCCTCGCCCGTGGCGAGAAGATCTTCGTGGGCACCGTCAAGCGCCTGGACAAGGGCGACATCATCGTCGAGTCGGGCCGTGTCGAAGGTCGCCTCAAGCGCACCGAGATGATCCCGAAGGAAAACCTGCGCACCGGCGACCGTGTCCGCGCCTACATCGCCGGCATCGATTCCGCGGCCCGTGGCCCGCAGATCATGCTGTCGCGCAGCGCCCCTGATTTCATGATCGAGCTGTTCCGCCAGGAAGTGCCCGAGATCGAGCAGGGCCTGCTGGAGATCAAGAGCTGTGCCCGTGATTCGGGTTCGCGCGCCAAGATCGCCGTGCTCTCGCACGACAAGCGTGTCGATCCGATCGGCACCTGCGTCGGCGTGCGTGGTTCGCGCGTCACCGCCGTGACCAACGAACTGGCCGGCGAGCGCGTGGACATCGTGCTGTGGTCGGAAGACCCGGCCCAGTTCGTGATCGGCGCCCTGGCCCCGGCCAACGTGCAGTCCATCTTCGTCGATGAAGAGCAGCACGGCATGGACGTGGTGGTCGATGAAGAGAACCTCGCCATCGCCATCGGCCGTGGCGGCCAGAACGTGCGTCTGGCCTCCGAGCTCACGGGCTGGAAGATCAACATCATGACGGCCGAGGAATCGGCCGAGAAGCAGGCGGTCGAGTCCGACTCGATCCGCAAGCTGTTTGTCGAGAAACTGGATGTGGACGAAGAGGTCGCCGACATCCTGATCGCCGAAGGTTTCACCAGCCTGGAAGAAGTGGCCTACGTGCCGCTGCAGGAAATGCTGGAAATCGAAGCCTTCGACGAAGACACGGTCAACGAGCTGCGCACCCGCGCCAAGGACGCGCTCCTGACCATGGAAATCGCCAAGGAAGAAGAAGTCGAAGCGCTGTCCGAGAGCCTCAAGGGTCTGGAAGGTCTGACCCCTGAGCTGATCGCCAAGCTGGCTGAAGGTGGCATCCACACCCGCGACGATCTGGCCGATCTGGCCGTTGATGAACTGGTCGAGTTGACCGGCATCGACGACGAGCAGGCCAAGGCCTTGATCCTCAAGGCCCGCGAGCACTGGTTCGTCAACTGATCACTAGCGCCCTGAACTTCACCCGACCTCGAACACCGCAAAGCACATCGCAAGGATCAACACAATGGCCGTGACCACCGTCGCACAATTCGCCGCGGAGCTGAACCGCCCGGCTGCGACACTGCTGGAGCAGCTTCATTCGGCTGGCGTCCCCAAGGCGCAGCCCGATGACGTGCTCACGGAAGCCGACAAGGAGCGTCTGCTCGATCACCTGCGTCACTCGCATGGCTCGGCCGGCGCTGACCGCAAGAAGATCACGTTGACCCGCAAGTCGACGACCGAGATCAAGCAGGCCGACGCCTCGGGCAAGGCCCGCACCATCCAGGTCGAAGTGCGCAAGAAGCGTGTGTTCGTCAAGCGCGAAGACGGCGTCGATGAAGCCGCTGCCGCTGCCGAAGAGGCCGCCGACCTGCAACGCCGCGAGGAAGAAGCCCGCGCCCAGGCCGAAGAGCTGCGCCGCCAGGAAGAAGCCCTGGCCGAGCAACGCCGCCAGCGCGAAGAGCAGGAACGTGCCGAGCGTGAAGCCGCCGCTGCCCGTGAGCGTGAGGCCCAGGCCGCCCGCGAAGCCGCCGAGCAGGCTGCCCGCGAAGCCGCTGAAAGCGCCCCGGCCGCCGATGGCGATGCCGCCAAGGCCGAGGCCGCTGCCCGCCGTGCTGCCGCGCAGGCTGCCGCGCAGGCCGAGGCTGCCGCCCTGAACTCCGCCGCCCGCGCTTCCAAGCAGGCGCGTGCCGAGGCTGCCGCCGCCGCCGCGCAACCTGAAGCCACCGTCGCTGCCGCGCCGGCCGAGGCCGCAGCGGCCCCTGCCGCCGTCGCGACCGAAGCCAAGGCCGCCGCACCGGCGCCAGCACCGGCCCCGGCCGTGCGCGTCGTGAAGGCCGCGGACATCGAAGCCGAAGAACAGAAGCGCCTGGGTGACCTCGAGCGCCGCCGCAAGGCCGCCGAGGCCGAGGCCGCCGCCATCCGCGCGATGATGGCCGCCCCCAAGAAGGTGCTGACCGCCAAGAAGCCCGAAGTGGCGCCCAAGCCGGCCGATGCGGCCGCCGCGGGCATCAAGGGCACCATCCACAAGCCCAAGACGGCCGCTGGCGCACCCGCGCCCGCGGGTGCCGCCAAGCCGGGCGACAAGAAGTCCGTCAAGTCCGAGAAGCTGTCGTCCAGCTGGGCCGACGACGCCAAGAAGCGTGGCGCACCCACGGCCAACAAGGGCCGTGGCGATGCCGGCGCCGGCCGCAACAGCTGGAAGGCCCCGGGGGGCCGCGGCGGACGCCGTGGTGGGGACCGTGGCGACAGCGCCTCCAACTTCGTGGCGCCGACCGAGCCGCAGATCATCGAGGTGCATGTGCCCGAGACGATCTCCGTGGCCGACCTGGCGCACAAGATGTCGGTCAAGGCGTCCGAGGTCATCAAGCAGATGATGAAGCTGGGTCAGATGGTCACCATCAACCAGCAGCTGGACCAGGAAACGGCCATGATCCTCGTCGAGGAAATGGGCCACAAGGCCTTCGCCGCCAAGCTGGACGATCCGGACGCCTTCCTCGAGGAAGAGCACGAGGATCAGGCCGCCGAGGCCCTGCCTCGCGCACCGGTCGTGACCGTCATGGGTCACGTCGACCACGGCAAGACCTCGCTGCTGGACTACATCCGCACCACGCGGGTCGCCTCGGGCGAAGCCGGCGGCATCACGCAGCACATCGGGGCCTACCACGTGACCACGCCCCGCGGCATGATCACCTTCCTCGACACCCCGGGTCACGAGGCCTTCACGGCCATGCGTGCCCGCGGCGCCAAGGCCACCGACCTGGTGATCCTGGTCGTGGCGGCGGATGACGGTGTCATGCCCCAGACGAAGGAAGCCATCCACCATGCCAAGGCGGCGGGTGTGCCCATCGTCGTGGCCATCAACAAGATCGACAAGCCGGGTGCCAACCCCGAGCGCGTGCGCCAGGAACTGGTGGCCGAAGAGGTGGTGCCTGAAGAATACGGCGGTGATTCGCCTTTCGTGCCGGTCTCGGCCAAGGTGGGTACCGGCATCGACGACCTGCTGGAACAGGTGCTGCTGCAGGCCGAAGTGCTGGAACTCAAGGCGCCCACGACCTCCATGGCCAAGGGCCTGGTGATCGAAGCCCGCCTGGACAAGGGCCGCGGCCCCGTGGCGACCGTGCTGGTGCAGTCCGGCACGCTCAAGCGCGGCGACGTGGTGCTGGCGGGGTCGAGCTATGGCCGCGTGCGGGCCATGCTGGACGAGAACGGCAAGGCCGCCACCGAAGCCGGTCCTTCCATCCCGGTGGAAATCCAGGGCCTGACCGAGGTGCCGGGTGCCGGCGACGAGTTCATGGTGCTGAGCGACGAACGCCGCGCCCGTGAAATCGCCACCTTCCGCCAAGGCAAGTACCGCGACGTCAAGCTGGCCAAGCAACAGGCCGCCAAGCTGGAGAACATGTTCGAGAACATGGGTCAGGGCGATGTCCAGACCCTGGGCCTGATCATCAAGGCCGACGTGCAGGGTTCGCAAGAAGCCCTGGCCGCGTCGCTGCTCAAGCTGTCGACGCCCGAGGTCAAGGTCCAGATCGTGCACGCCGCCGTCGGTGGCATCAGCGAGTCGGACGTCAACCTCAGCATCGCCTCGAAGGCGGTCATCGTCGGCTTCAACACGCGTGCCGATGCCGGTGCGCGCAAGCTGGCCGAGCACAACGGCGTGGACATCCGCTACTACAACATCATCTACGACGCCGTGGACGATGTGAAGGCGGCCATGTCCGGCATGCTGGCGCCCGAGCAGCGCGAGGAAATCATCGGCTCCGCCGAGATCCGCCAAGTGTTCATCGCGTCCAAGATCGGCACGATCGCGGGCTGTATGGTCACCGACGGTGTGGTTCGCCGCAGTGCCCGCCTGCGCCTGCTGC
>DXIO01000030.1 GCA_019112875.1 Candidatus Aquabacterium excrementipullorum | reverse complement strand
CCCGATGAAGACGGCGACCGCTACATCGAGATCTGGAACAACGTCTTCATGCAGTTCAACCGCACCGAAGATGGCGTGATGCACAAGCTGCCCAAGCCCAGCGTGGACACCGGCATGGGCCTGGAGCGGATCACCGCGGTGCTGCAGCACGTGCACTCCAACTACCAGATCGACCTGTTCCAGGCGCTGCTGGCTGCCGCCAAGAAGGCCGTGGACGAGGCGGGCGCCGGTGACAGCGATGCCGACAGCCCCAGCCTGAAGGTGATCGCCGACCACATCCGCGCGTGCTCGTTCACCGTGGCCGATGGCGTGATCCCCAGCAACGAAGGCCGCGGCTACGTGCTGCGCCGTATCACCCGCCGCGGCATTCGTCACGGCTACAAGCTGGGCGCCCGCACCCCCTTCTTCCACAAGCTGGTGAGCGCGCTGGTCGAGCAGATGGGCGATGCCTACCCCGAGCTGCGCCAGAACGAAAAGCGCATCACCGAGGTGCTCAAGACCGAAGAAGAGCGCTTCTTCCAGACCATCGCCAACGGCATGGAAATCCTGGACGGCGCGCTGGCCACCGGTGTGAAGCAACTCGACGGTGAAATCGCCTTCAAGCTGCACGACACCTACGGCTTCCCGGTCGACCTGACCGCCGACGTCTGCCGTGAGCGCGACGTGACAGTGGACCAGGCCGGCTTCGACGCCGCGATGGCCGAGCAGCGCCGCAAGGCCCGCGAAGGCGGCAAGTTCAAGATGGCCGCCGGCCTGGAATACAGCGGCGTGCCCACCGTGTTCCATGGCTACGACCACCTCACGCAAGAGGGCGCCAAGGTCACCGCCGTCTACGTCGATGGCGCACCCGTGGCCCAGGCCAATGCGGGCGACGACGCCGTGGTCGTGCTGGACAACACCCCGTTCTACGCCGAATCCGGGGGGCAGGCCGGCGACAGCGGCGAGCTGCGCAACGGCACCAGCCGCTTCATCGTCGAAGACACGCAGAAGATCCAGGCCGATGTGTTCGGCCACCACGGCCGTGTGGTCGAAGGCGCCATCAAGGTGGGCGACAGCTTCTCCGCCAAGGTCGATGCCGACCTGCGCGCCAAGACCATCCGCAACCACAGCGCCACCCACCTGATGCACCTGGCCCTGCGCAAGGTGCTGGGCGATCACGTGCAGCAGAAGGGCTCGCAGGTCACGGCCGAGCGCACCCGTTTCGACTTCGCGCACAACGCCCCGATGACCGAGGAAGAGATCCGCGAGGTCGAGGCCCTGGTCAACGCCGAGATCCTGGCCAACGACGACACCAGCGCCCAGGTGATGGACCTGGAATCGGCCCAGAAGAGCGGCGCCATGATGCTGTTCGGCGAGAAGTACGGCGAAGAAGTCCGCGTGCTGAGCATCGGTACTTCGAAAGAACTGTGCGGCGGCACCCACGTCAAGCGCACGGGCGACATCGGCCAGTTCAAGATCGTGGCCGAAGGCGGCGTGGCCGCCGGCGTGCGCCGTGTCGAGGCCGTGACCGGCGCCAACGCGCTGAGCTACACCCAGGGCCTGGAAGGCACCGTCAAGGGCCTGGCCGCGCTGCTCAAGGCCGCGCCCGCCGAAGTGCCGGCCCGCGTGGCTGCCGCGCAGGATCAGATCCGCGCGCTGGAAAAGGAAATCGCCGCGCTCAAGGGCAAGCTGGCCTCCAGCCAGGGCGACGAGCTGATGGCCAAGGCCGTCGATGTGAAGGGCCTGAAGGTGCTGGCCGCGACGTTGGAAGGCGCTGACGCCAAGACGCTGCGCGAGACCATGGACAAGCTCAAGGACAAGCTCAAGACGGCAGCCATCGTGCTGGCGGCCGTCGATGGCGGCAAGGTGCAGATCGCGGCCGGCGTCACGGCTGACAGCATCGGCAAGGTCAAGGCTGGCGAGCTGGTCAACTTCGTGGCCCAGCAGGTGGGCGGCAAAGGCGGCGGCAAGCCGGACATGGCCATGGCCGGTGGCACCGACGCTTCGGGCCTGCCCAAGGCGCTGGACAGCGTGCAGGCCTGGGTGACTGAACGCCTCTGAGTGCTGTCTTGCCCTTGACCTTGAAAGGCTCCTTCGGGAGCCTTTTTCATGCCCGCCGTGATCATGACGTTGCAATGCACCTGCGTTAATCGGTAAACCTAGGGTTTATGCTGGTCATTTAATGTCAGCGCCGATTCCCTCATGTCACTTCGTATCCTGTTGTGTCGGGAAAGCCCCCTCTAAAGTCGGGTCATGGTGCTTCCGAAGTAACGCAGAGGAGATGACGATGAGCAACAATTCGAACACCCCCTCCACTGGCGTGCACCCCATCGTGCCGCGCGAGAAACTCCAGTTCAATCTGGACGATCCCAGCATTCCCAAGCACTGGGTGGGCGGCGATGCCTTCCAGAGCCGCTTCTGGGATGCTCTCTCCCTGACATTCCCGCCTGGCGAGAAGTACTTCATGAACTGCGTGCGCGATTTCCGCGATCAGGTTCAGGATCCTCAACTGCTGCAGGACATCAAAGACTTCAACCGCCAGGAAGCCCAGCACAGCATGGTCCACCGCCAGGACAACGAGCGCCTGCGCGCCCAGGGCGTCGATGTGGACAAGCACACTGCCTATGTCGACGACATGCTCAACAAGGGCTTTCGCAGCAAGTACAGCAAGGGCTACAACCTGGCCGTCACGTCGGCCCTGGAGCACTTCACGTCCATCATCGCGCACAGCCTGTTCGACAAGCGCGACGTGATGAAGCTGGCCCACCCCAATGTGCGCGCCATGTACTCCTGGCATGCGATCGAAGAGGTGGAGCACAAGGCCGTCGCCTACGATGTGATGGTGGATTACGCCAAGGTGGGCTACTTCAAGCGCACGGCCGCGCTGGTGCACGCCACCTACCTGTTTCCCAAGATCATCTACACGATCGGCCAGCAGTTGCTGATCCATGACGGCTACTCCCGCTGGGAGCGCGTGAAGCTGTTCCGCAAGGGTATCTGGTGGCTGCTGAAGCCGGGTGGCATGCTCGCGCCCATGCTCAAGCACTACTGGACGTACTACAAGCCCGGCTACCACCCCTGGCAGGAAACCGAGCAGCCCGGCTACGAGCAGTGGCTGGCCGCCTTCAACGTCAGTGGGGATCCGGTCAAGGCCAGCGAGGAGACCCGCACGGCGATGGCCCTGGCCTGAGCCTGGGGCGTCCGTCGGCGCCTCTCTTTCGTGAAAAAGTCTCGCCGGCCAATGCGTTTGTCGGCGCCGATTCCCCTGTGTCATCGTCCATCCTGCGAGGCTGGGGGCCTCGCCCCTACAGTCTCGTCGTCGTGATTCCGAAGTCTGCAGAGGAGATGGCGATGACAACACCCACCCCGAACACCCCCTCGGCCACCGTGCACCCCATCGTGCCGCGCGAGAAACTCCAGTTCAACCTGGACGATGCCGGCATCCCCAAGTACTGGATGGGCGGCGATGCCTTTCAAAGCCGTTTCTGGGATGCGCTCTCGCTGATTTTCCCGCCGGGTGAAAAATACTTCATGAACTGTGTTCGCGATTTCCGCGACCAGATCGCCGATCCCAAGCTGCTGCAGGACATCAAGGACTTCAACCGCCAGGAAGCCCAGCACAGCATGGTCCATCGTCAGGACAACGAGCGCCTGCGCGCGCAGGGCGTCGATGTGGACAAGCTCACCGCCTATGTCGACAACATGCTCAACAAGGGCTACCGCGGCAAGTACAGCAAGGGCTACAACCTGGCCGTCACGTCGGCCCTGGAGCACTTCACGTCCATCATCGCGCACAGCCTGTTCGACAAGCGCGACGTGATGAAGGCGGCGCACCCCAACGTGCGCGCCATGTATTCGTGGCACGCCATCGAGGAGGTCGAGCACAAGGGCGTGGCCTATGACGTGATGGAGGACTACGCCAAGGTGGGCTACTTCAAGCGCGTGGGTGCCCTGGTGCATGCCACCTTCATGTTCCCCAAGACCATCTTCGTGATCCAGCGCCAGTTGATGATCCACGACGGCTTCAGCTTCTGGCAGCGCATGAATCTGATGCGCAAGGGCTTCTGGTGGCTGTTCAAGCCCGGCGGCCTGCTGCAACCCATGCTCAAGCACTACTGGACGTACTACAAGCCCGGCTACCACCCCTGGCAGGAAACCGAGCAGCCTGGCTACGACCATTGGCTGGCCGCCTTCAACGCCAGCGGCGATCCCATCAAGGCCAGCGAGCAGACACGCGCGGCCATGGCCCTGGCTTGACATCCTTCAAGACGTTTTCTCCACGCATCACAGGCCCTTCGGGGCCTTTTTTGATGCCAAATCACGGGAAAACCCTGAATGCAGCCTGTCGCTCTCGCTTCCCTGCTGTCATCTCCCATCCTGTGATGCGGCAAAGGCTTTCCCTACAGTGAGGGCATCGTCAAACAAAAGTACCGAAGAGACATCCCATGGCCACACCCGAGCAGCATCCGATCGTGCCGCGTGAGCGTCTGAACTTCCATCTGGACGCGCCGGACATCCCCAAGTACTGGTTTGGCGGCGACCCCTACAAGACGCGCCTGTTCGATGCCCTGTCGCTGATCTTCCCGCCGGGCGAGCGCTTCTTCATGACTTGCGTGCGCGACTACCGCGACCGCATCACCGACCCCAAGCTGCTGGACGAGATCAAGGGCTTCAACCGCCAGGAAGCCCAGCACAGCATGGTGCACAACCAGTACAACGACCGCCTGCGCGCCCAGGGCATCGACGTCGACAGCATGATGAAGTGGCTGGAAGACCTGCTCTTCGTGAAGTACCGCGGCTCGCGCAGCCGTGAGTACACGCTGGCCATCACCTGCGCGCTGGAGCACTTCACCTCCATCGGCGCCCACAGCCTGTTCGACAAGCGCGACGTGCTGCGGGACGCCGACCACCGCGTGCGCGCCATGTATTCGTGGCACGCCATCGAAGAGGTCGAGCACAAGGGCGTGGCCTACGACGTGATGCAGGACTACGCCAAGGTGAGCTATTTCACCCGCGTGCTGGCCATGCTCGAAACCACCGTCATCTTCCCGGTGGTGATCCAGCGTTTCCTCAACCAGCTGCTCAAGGCCGACGGTTTCTCGTGGTGGGAGCGCCGCAAGATGATCATCAAGGGCACCCTGTGGGCGATGGGCCCGCGTGGCCTGCTGACGCCCCTGATCAAGCCCTATTTCCCGTACTACGGGCGCAAGTTCCACCCCTGGCAGGAAGAAGACCAGCCCGGTTACGAGCAATGGCTGGCCGCCTTCAACCTGAACCGCGACCCGATCGAGGCCAGCGAGTTGATGCGCACCGCCATGGGCGTTCGCTGAAATCCGCCACGCGTTCGATGCCCGCCGACAATGCACGGGCACGTTGACATTTCCCGGCGCGTGGTCGCGTTAGTTGGTTAGACTTCGGCACACCCCGCCCGGGTGTGCCGATTTCTTTTATGCGTATTCCCATCCCCAACGCCATGCTCGAGGCCCTGGGCATCAAGCCCATCCCGCTGTTCATGCTCTCGAGCTGGATCAAGGCGGCGGCCAAGTGCGGCTTCAACGTCCAGCCCCTGTTCAAGGAGGCCGGCTTCAAGATCGACCTGATCCGCCTGGAAGACGCCCGCGTTTCGCCCCTGCAACTCATCTCGGTGCTGGAGCAGTGCGTGGCCATGTCGCCCGACAAGTACTTCCCGCTGGTGCTGGGCGACACCTTTGCCTTCGAATCCCTGCCCGAGTTCGAGACCCTGCTGACCACCAGCGCCACCCTGCGCGATGCGCTGAAGGTGGCCGACCTGGCGCGCCGCGTGGTGCTGCCCTGGATCAAGATCGAGCTGGTGGAGGAGGGCGATGTGGCCCGCGTGGTCATCAGCTTCGACGTGCCCGTGCCCAACGTGGACAGCTTCGGCCTGCCGCTGCACCTGGTGTCTCAGGGCATCCTGGCCAGCGTGCGCAAGTTCGGCCGAAACCTGCAGGGCAGCGAGGACGGCTTCATCGGCGTCGAACTCAAGGGCCCCGCGCCCAATGGCTACGCCGACGAGATCCGCAAGTATTTCAACGTGCCGGTGTCCTTCAACCAGGCGCACGACGCGCTGGTGTTCGAGCGCCGCATCCTAGACACCCCGCTCGAAGGCGCCTTCCCGGCCCTGCACGAACAGGCCCATTTCCTCGCCGAGCAGCGCCTGGGCAAGGAAGTGCGCCGCCAGGGCGTGGCCGCCGAGATCGAGGACCTGATCTCGCGCGAGCCCGACCTGCTGGCCCTCGGCATCGAGGACATGGCCGAGCGCCTGAACCTGCACGCCCGCACCCTGCAGCGCCGCCTGAAGGACGAGGGCGACAGCTACCTGCACGTGCAGGCCCGCATGCGCCACCGTCTGGCCTGCCAGTGGCTCAAGCTGGGCACGGTGTCCATCGACGACATCAGCGCCCGCCTGGGCTTTTCCGACCGCCGCGCCTTCACGGCCGCGTTCAAGCGCTGGGAGGGCACCACGCCCAAGGCCTGGCGCGAGCAACAGAACTGATTTCCATGCTGACAGCCCAAGAAGCCCTTGATCGCCTGCGCGAGGGCAACCAACGTTTCGTGGCCAGCCTGAAGGGCAACCAACCCTTGCCGGCCAAGCATTTCGAACTGGCGCAATCGCAGGAGCCGATCGCCATCATCCTGGGCTGCTCGGATTCGCGCGTGCCCGCCGAGATCGTGTTCGACCAGGGCCTGGGCGACCTGTTCGTGATCCGCGTGGCGGGCAACGTGGTCGCGCCCTCCCAGGTGGGCAGCGTCGAATTCGCCGCCTCGCGCTTTGGCACCCGCCTGGTCGTGGTGCTGGGCCATTCGCGCTGCGGCGCCATCCTGGCCACCATCGAAGAGCTGCAGCGCCCGGCCGGGAACCAGTCGCGCAACCTGGCCGCCATCGTCGACCGCGTGCGCCCCTCGGTCGAGGGCCTGATGAAGACCGAGCTGCGCCACGACCTGGACGCCCTGGTGCACCAGGCGGTGCGCAGCAACGTCGGCGTGTCGGTGGACCACTTGCGCCACGGCTCGCCCATCCTGGAGCAACTGATCCAGCACGACGGCCTGCTGGTGGTCGGCGCCGAATATTCGCTGGAGACGGGCGAGGTCGAATTCTTCGACCTGGGCAGCGGCCGCGGCTGCGTCCACCACCACCCCTGATGCAGCACGCCCCCCAGTGCTAGAGTCCGCCCATGTCTGAACGCCAAGATCTGCGAGGCCGGCGCATCGTGCTGGGCCTGTCGGGCGGCATCGCCTGCTACAAATCGGCCGAACTGGTCCGCCTGCTGACGCGCCACGGCGCCGAGGTGCGCGTGGTGATGACGCCGGCCGCCGAGTCCTTCATCACGGCCGTCACCATGCAGGCCCTGTCGGGCCACGCCGTGGTCACCAGCCAGTGGGACACGCGCGAGCCCAACAACATGCCCCACATCAACCTGGGGCGCTGGGCCGAGGCCATCGTGATCGCGCCGGCCAGCGCCGATGTGATGGCGCAACTGGCGCAGGGCCGTTCGGATGAATTGCTCAGCTTGCTGTGCCTGGCCCGCCCCCGCGAAACCTGCGCGCTGCTGGTGGCCCCGGCCATGAACCGCGAGATGTGGTCGCACCCGGCCACCCAGCGCAACGTGGCGCAACTGCGTCTGGATGGCACCCGCATCCTGGGCCCCGATGCCGGCGACCAGGCCTGCGGCGAGGTGGGCGATGGCCGCATGCTCGAAGCCGAAGAGCTGCTCGACGAGCTGATCGCGCACTTCCAGCCCAAGGTGCTCGCCGGCCGCAGCCTGCTGATCACCGCCGGGCCCACCTTCGAGCCGATCGACCCGGTGCGCGGCATCACCAACCATTCCAGCGGCAAGATGGGCTTCGCGATGGCGCGTGCCGCCGCTGAGATGGGCGCGCAGGTCACCCTGGTGGCCGGCCCCGTGCACCTGCCCACGCCGCGTGGCGTGACGCGTGTCAACGTGACCACGGCCCAGCAGATGCACGACCTGGTGCTGCCGCAGGCCGCCAGCCACGAGGTGTTCATCGCGACCGCCGCCGTGGCCGACTGGCGCCCGGCCACACTCAACGCGCACAAGATCAAGAAAGACGGCAAGAAGGCCGCCCCCACGTTCGAGCTCACCGAGAACCCCGACATCCTGGCCACCGTGGCAGGGCTGCCCAAGCCGCCTTACTGCGTGGGCTTCGCCGCCGAGAGCGAGAACCTGCTGGAGCACGCGCGTGCCAAGCTGGTGCGCAAGAAGTTGCCGCTGATCGTGGGCAACATGGGCCCCGCCACCTTCGGCCGCGACGACAATAGCCTGCTGGTGGTCGATGCCGACAGCCATCGCTCGCTGCCGTCCGATGGCAGCACCGCCGACAAGCTTACCCTGGCCCGCGAACTGATGCATGACATCGCCGCGCGCCTGCGCACCGCCGGCCGCTGAGCCAGCCTGCGCGCGCCTTCAACCCATCACTTGCCGACCCGAGTCCCTCGATGAGCACCGTATCCGTCGACCTGAAGATCCTGGACCCGCGCATGGCCGAGGTCCTGCCCGCCTATGCCACGCCCGGCAGCGCTGGCCTGGACCTGCGCGCCTGCCTGGACCAGCCCCTGGTGCTGCAACCCGGCCAGGCCGAGCTGATCCCCACGGGCCTGTCGCTGCACCTGGGCGATGCCAATCTGGCGGCCATGATCCTGCCGCGCTCCGGCCTGGGCCATAAAAGCGGCATCGTGCTGGGCAACCTGGTCGGTCTGATCGATTCGGATTACCAGGGGCCGCTGATGGTGAGCTGCTGGAACCGCGGCAGCGCCGCCTTCACCATCCAGCCGATGGAGCGCATCGCGCAACTGATCATCGTGCCGGTGGTGCAGGCCCGCTTCAACGTGGTCGGCGAGTTCGGTGCGGGCACCGAGCGCGGGCAGGGCGGTTTCGGCTCGACCGGCAAGGGCTGATCGAGCCGGCTGCGCTGGTGATCAGTGCAGCGTGGCGCCGGGCGGCAGATCCTGATCGCCGCCAGGGGCGAAACTGAAGATCGACTGGGCCACCGAACCCTGCTCGATCTCTTCTTCCGTGGCCTCGCGCACGTCGATCACCTTGAGCGACAGGTTCAGCGCGATGCCGGCCAGCGGGTGGTTGCCGTCCATCACCACGTGCGTCTCGTACACCTCGGTGACGGTGTAGATCACGTCCTTGGGCATGTCGGGTGTCTGGCTGCCTTCGGGCGGGCCGTCGAACTGCATGCCTTCTTCCACCGATTCGGGGAAGATCTCGCGCGGCTCGAAGAAGACCAGCTCGCTGCGGTAATCGCCGAAGGCGTGCTCGGGCTCCAGGTGCAAGGCGGCCTCGAAGCCCGTGGATTGGCCCTGCAGGGTCTCTTCGACCTTGCTGAGCAAGTCGTCACCGCCGAAGAAGAATTCCATCGGCTCGTTCAATTCATCGATGAGCTCGCCTTGGGCGTCTTCCAGACGCCAGGTCAGGCTCACCACGCAGGGGTTGCGAATGTCCATGCCCCGAATCATCTCACGCCGCACAATGGCGCCCTATGACCCGTCCAAAGACCCTGACCGAAAAAACCACGGCCCGTCGTGCCGCAGCGCCGTCGGCTGATGGCCCGCTGAGCACGCCCATCGCCTTGCTGGGCGGCCTCTCGCCCGAGACCTTCATGCGCCGCCATTGGCAGAAAAAGCCGTTGCTGATCCGCCAGGCCGTGCCCGGCGTGACGCCGCCGCTGGACCGCGCCGCGCTGTTCGCGCTGGCCGCGCAGGACGATGTCGAATCGCGCTTGATCGTGCATGAGCAGGGCGGGGCGGCCCAAGCCACGAAGGCCCGGGGCAAGGCCAAAGAAGCCACGGCCGCAGCGGATTGGCGTCTGGTGCATGGCCCGCTGGCCCGCAAGGCGCTGCCACCGCTCACGCAACCAGCCTGGACACTGCTGGTGCAGGGCCTGGACCTGCATGTGCCCGCCGCGCACGAATTGCTCTCGCGCTTTCGCTTCGTGCCCGAGGCCCGGCTCGATGACTTGATGATTTCCTACGCCACCGAGGGCGGCGGGGTGGGCCCGCACTACGACTCCTACGACGTGTTCCTGCTGCAGGTGCATGGCCAGCGCCGCTGGCGCATCGGCCGCCTCAAGGACGACAGCCTGCTGCCCGATGTGCCGCTCAAGATCCTCAGCCACTTCGAGGCGGAAGAAGAATGGGTGCTGGAGCCGGGCGACATGCTCTATTTGCCACCGCGCTGGGCGCATGACGGCATCGCCGAAGGCGGGGAGTGCATGACTTGCTCCATCGGCTTCCGTGCGCCCGATGCGCAAGGCCTGGCGGCCGAACTGCTGGTACGCGTGGCCGAGAACCTCGATGACACCAGGCGCCAGTTGTACAAGGATCCGTCCCAAGCAGCCACCACCGAGCCGGGCCGCATGCCGGCTGATCTGCAGGCCTTCGCGCTGGAGGCCGTGACGCGCGCACTGCGCGATCCTCTGCAGTTGCACGCGGCCCTTGGCGAGATCCTCACGGAGCCCAAGCCCAAGGTGTGGTTCGAACTCGGCGACACCTTGCCCGATGGCGTCGGTGTGGTGCTCGATGCCCGCACGCGCATGATGTACGACGACAAGCACCTGTTCGCCAATGGGGAATCCTGGCGCGCGGCAGGGGCCGATGCGCGCCTCTTGCGTCGCTTGGCCGATGCCCGTAGCCTGAGTGCGCGTGATGTCGCCAGCGCGAGCCCCGAGGCGCGCGAACTGCTCGACCAGTGGGCCGAGGATGGCTGGCTTCATCCGGCCCCGAACCTGGACAACCCCGATCAACACTAAGGAAACTCGCCATGAACGCCCCTTGGTCCGACCCCGCGCATGACAGTGGACGTCTCGACGGATGGGGCGCATGGTCCGATGCCGTGCGGGCATTGCTGGCGCAGGCGGCGTCGGAGCCCGCATCGCTGCTGATGTTCGATGAGGACTATGTCCATTGGCCTCTGGGTGAAAAGGCCTGTGTGGATGCCCTGGAGCAATGGGCATTGGGCGGACGTCAGCTGCACTGCACGATGCTGGCCACCGATTGGCAGCACGTGCCCAGGCAGCATCCCCGCTGGTTGCGATGGCGCGTGACCTGGGCCCACAAGCTCAGTTGCAGGGCACTGCCAGACGACGAACAATCGGCGCTGCAAAGCCTTCGGCCCATGCTCGTGCTGGAGGGGCGGCTGGGTATCTCGCTGCTGGATACCGAGCACGGAACGGGCATTTGGAGCCGTGCGCCGAGCACGTTGCGCGAATGGTGGCAAGGCGGTGACGCGATTTCGCAACGGTCTATAGACGCTATGCCGGCAACGACATTAGGTTTATAGGGAATTGCCCGAACCAGCATATAATCTCGGTCTGAATGCGGCGCATCTCAATGGTTCGCTACATCCAAACAACTGCTGTCTCATATTCTTGGGGCCAGTGGTTCCAAGCACAGTTCCAACGCTTTCCGGTTTTTGACACACCTTTTGAGGACACAAGCATGAAAAAGTCGCTCCTGCTGGCTTCGCTGATCGCCGCCATGGCTCTGGCCGCTTGCGGCAAGAAGGAAGAAGCTGCCGCTGACGCCGCCGCTTCCGCCGCTTCCGAAGCCGCTTCGGCTTCCGTTGACGCTGCTTCCGCTGCCACCGACGCCGCTTCCGCTGCTGTCGACACCGCCGCTTCCGCTGCTTCCGACGCTGCTTCGGCTGCCGTGGACGCTGCTTCGGCCGCTACCGACGCTGCTTCGAAGTAATCTCTGTTCTCAGGGAATCAAAAGAGCCGCTCATTGAGCGGCTTTTTTGTGCCCATATGTTTTCAGAGGGCGCGGGATATCGCGCTGTCTGAAATCAAGGATACAAACCGTAAACAAAAAGCCCGGGCATGGCCGGGCTTTGTTTTTCCCCCCACTCCAGGGGGGTGGGAATATCTGGCGCCGGGTATGGCGCCAGGCTTCATTCCAAATTGGTGGACAGTTGTTTGGCGACGTCCTTGGCGCCCTCGGTGGCGATGGCCTTGCCGTCGCTGCCTTGCACCGTGACGGAGGCGCTGCCACCCTGGCTGACCACCTTCAGGCGGTAGCGGGTGAGCGTGTCGGCGGCCGGCGTGCTGCTGAACCAGCCCGCCACGCGGCTGAACAGGCCCGGCTTCTCGGTCGGTGCAGTCGAGGCCAGGCGCACTTCGTAGACGCCGGCGCTGCGGTCACGGTCTTCCACGGTGAAACCACCACGGTCCAGGGCCAGGCCGACACGGCGCCAGGCCTGGTCGAAATCACCCGAGAAGGCAACGCCCAGACCGTCGGCCGTCAGGCGGCTGCGGGGCGCTGCGGAGGCATTGGCGCCCGCCTGGTCGGCGGCCAGGGTGGCCTTGGCGGTTTCCTTGGGCGTGCCCAGCTTCACCATCAGGCGTGAGAGCATCTCTGCCTCGAGTTCCGGGTCGGCGGGGCGTGCCTTCCAGGTAGTCTGATCCTTCTGGCTGCTGGTGTAGACCTCGGTCAGGCCGCGGTGGCTGATGTAGATGTCCGAACCCTTGGCCGTGCGCTCGATGCGGGTGCGGTACTGGTCGCGCTCGCCCGTGTCGTACAGGTTGTCGATGATCTTGCCCACCAGGTTGCGCAGGCCATCCTGCTGCAGCTTGGCGCGGTTTTCCGACCAGTTCGTCTCCATCAGGCCGGCCTGGGCCTGGTCGGTGGTCAGCTCGAAGCCGTTCTCGGTCCAGAAATCGCGCACCGCGTTGTAGACCTGCTCGGGCGGCTGGTTGACCGTCAGCCAGCGGTTCTGGCCGTCACGCTGCAGGGTCACGCCACCGATGGTGCCGGGGGCCACGGTCGGTGCCGTGGCGGCCGTGGGCGCTTGAGCCTGCTGGCTGAAGGTGGTGGCCGACACGGTGCCGGGCGAGGCCAGGCTGTAGCGAGCCTGGCCGCTGATCTGGGTCAGATCCGGCGGCACCTCGAGGTTCACGGTCTTGGCGCCGGTGCTGCGGTAATCCACCTTGTCATTGCTGAGCGCATTGCTCACCGAGGAGCAGCCGGTGGCCAGCGCGGACAGCACGCAGGCGGATGCCACCAGGGTCTGGCGGGCGGAGATGTGTTGGATCGGCATGGTGGCTATGAGCGGTCCGTGATGAGGGCCGAGGTTGGGGCCGGGGTTGTGAGCCGTGTCGGCCGGGGGTAGAACCTGGACAGGTGGTAGAGGGATCAGAGCACGCCGCTGTCGCGCAGGGCCGTCTCGACGATGGCCTGTGCGGAGGGGCTCAGTTGCGTGAGCGGCAGCCGCAACGCGTGGCCGGCCTTGCCCATGCGGGCCAGCGCCCACTTGACGGGGATCGGGTTGGGTTCGGTGAACAGGTGCTTGTGCAGCGGCAGCAGCTGCATGTGCACCTCGACCGCGCGCTTGGCGTCGCCTGCGATGGCGGCCTTGCACAGCTCGTGCATGGCCTTGGGCGCCACGTTCGCGGTGACGCTCACGTTGCCGTGGCCGCCCAGCAGCATCAGGGCCACGGCGGTGGGATCGTCGCCCGAATAGATGTGGAAGCCCTTGGGAGCCTGCTTGATCAGCCAGGCGGCGCGCTCGAGGTTGCCGGTGGCTTCCTTGATGCCGAACACGCCGGGCAGGTGGGCCAGGCGCAGCGCGGTCTCCGGGGTCATATCGGCCACGGTGCGGCCGGGCACGTTGTAGAGCATCTGCGGGATGTCCACGGCCTCGGCGATCGCCTTGAAGTGCTGGTAGATGCCTTCCTGCGTCGGCTTGTTGTAGTAGGGCACGACCTGCAAGGTGCAGTCGGCGCCGACCTTCTTGGCGAACTGGCTGAGCTCGATGGCTTCGCGCGTGGAGTTGGCGCCGGCGCCGGCCATGATGGGCACGCGGCCAGCGGACTGCTCGACGGCCACGCGGATGATCTCGCAGTGCTCGTCGACGGAGACGGTGGGCGACTCGCCCGTGGTGCCGACCACGCCGATGCAGTCCGTGCCTTCGGCGATGTGCCAGTCGATCAGGCGGCGCAGGGCTTCATAGTCCACGCTACCGTCGTCGTGCATCGGGGTGATGAGCGCAACAATACTGCCAAGAATCGGTTTCATGTTCTGTGTCCTGAGAATCCGAAGATTCTAATGGGGCCGCACATCGTTTTTGAGGGCGGCCAAGGCCATGCGATCGACCAGGGCGGGTGCGAGGAGCTTCATCCAGCGTCCAAGCTTGCCCTTGGCGCTCATCACGATGTCGCGCTGGCGGCGTGCCATGCCGTTCAGGATGAGGCCGGCACAGGTCTCGACGCTCATGGCGCCGCGCTCGTCCAGGCCGCTTTTGCCGGCTGCCTGCCCTTGGGCGTTAAATCCCCGGTATCTTATGTCGGTGGCCACCACGCCCGGGTAGGCGATGGTCACGCCCACGCCGTGGGGCGCCAACTCGACGCGTAAAGCTTCGAAAAAGCCCGTCATGGCGAACTTGGTCGCGCTATAGGCCGTGCGTCCGGGCACGCCGACCAGGCCCGCCAGGCTGGACACCGCCACGATCAGGCCCTGGCTGGTCTTGAGGTGGGGCAGGGCGGCGTGGGTGCACCAGGCGCTGCCCCACAGGTTGATGCGCATCAGGTGCTCGTACCAGGCCATGTCCTTGACCTCGTCGAGCAGGGCATGGGCTGACATCCCGGCGTTGTTGACCAGGGCGTCGATGCGGCCGTAGCGGGCGATGGTGTCGGCGATCAGGGCCTCGCAATCCGCCTGCTGGCCGACGTCGGTCGGGCGCACCAGCACATGGGCGCCGTGGGCCTCGCAGGCCTTGGCCACTTCGGCCAGCTTGTCCTGGCTGCGGGCGGCGAGCACCAGGGTGGCGGTGGCGCCGTCGCGCGCGGCGATCTGGCGGGCCAGTTCGGCGCCGATGCCGTCGGAGGCGCCGGTGATGATCGTGACGTGTTGGGGCATGGGTGTGCCTGTCATGAGAGGAGCGGTCAGAGACGGACGCAGGCGGCCCACCAGGCCGCGAGGTCCACCATCAGGTCGGCGCGAAAGTACCACGCAAACGTGCCGGCCAGTATCAGCACGAGCACCAGCGCTGACATGAGGCGCACGACGCTTCGCTGGATGCGGTTCATGGCATGGTGGGCGTGAAGCCTGGTTCTCAAGCCGGTGTTGCGCCGAGCCGGCCCTTGGGTGGCTGGTGCTCGCGCACGGGCAGGTTGAGCACAGCGGCCGTCACGCCCAGCGCGATGGCGATCCACCAGACCACCTGGTAGCTGCCCGTCAGGTCGTACAGATGGCCGGCCAGCCACACGCCGCAGAACGAGCCCAACTGGTGCGACAGGAACACCACAGCACCCAGCATCGACAAGTGCCGCACGCCCAGCATCTGCGCGACGATGGCGTTGGTGGGGGGCACGGTCGAGAGCCACAGCACGCCCATGGCGGCGGCGAACAGGCTCACGCTCAGCGCGGTGGGGGGCGTGGCGATGAAGGCCAGCATCGCCACCGCCCGCAGCGCGTAGATGGCAGAGAGCAGGTAGGGCTTGGACCAGCGTTGTCCCAGCCAGCCGATGCCGTAGGTGCCGAAGATGTTGAACAGACCGATCAGGGCCAGGGCGGTGGTGGCGACGGTGGGGGCCAGCGCGTGGTCTTTCAGATAGCTGGGCAGGTGCACACCAATGAAGGCCAGTTGGAAGCCGCAGACGAAATAGCCGGCGGTGAGCAATTGGTAGCTCGGGTGGGTGAGCGCCTCGCGCAAGGCGCCCAGGGCGGAGTTCGGCCCATGGGGATCGATCGCGGTGGCACGGTCCGGTTGTGACGCGGAAACGGCCGGGGGCGGCGTTGGCCGGTCGGCACGCAGGCCCCAGGCCAGCGGCACGATCAGCAGGGCCGTGCCCGCCAGGGCCCACAGGGCGGCCTGCCAGCCCACGCCAGCGATCAGCGTGCTGGACAGCGGCACCATCAGGAACTGGCCGAAGGAGCCCGCGGCGGCTGTGATGCCCATGGCCCAGGAGCGCTGCTGGGCGCTCACATGCCGCCCGATCACGCCGTAGATCACGGCATAGGTGCTGCAGGCCTGCGCGCAGCCGATCAGCACGCCGGTGCTGAGCGTGAACAGGGTGAGGCTGGTGCTGCTGGCCATCCCCCATAGCCCGGCGGCATAGAGCAGGGCGCCCAGCCACAGGGGCGAGGTTGCGCCCTTGCGGTCGGCCCACCAGCCCACGAGCGGCCCGGCGGCGCCCCACATCAGATTCTGGATGGCCAGCGCGAACGAATAGGACTCGCGGCTCCAGCCGCGCTCCATGCAGATGGGCTGCAGCCACAGGCCGAAACCGTGGCGGATACCCATGGAGAGCGTGACGACGAAGGCGCCGCAGAACAGCAGTTGCCACAGCGGCAGGATGGACGGCAGGGGCGCCGCTGCGGGCGCCTGCGTGGGCGTGGGGTGGCTCAAGGGGACTCCGTCAGGACGTGGGTCTGACTGGGATTCCCGGACGTTCGCCCCCGCCATTGGAACGGATGAGGGGTGAAGCCGTCAGACCTGCATGTTCATGATATCGGTATACGCCTGAACCAGCTTGTTGCGCACCTGCACGGCCGACTGGAAACCCAGCTGCGCCTTCTGCATGGCGATCATGGTTTCCTCCAGGCTCACGGTCGGGTTGTCGAACTGCACCTCGCGCTGCATCGAGGTGGCCTGGTTCTGGGCCTGGCTGACGCCCTTGAGCGCGCTGGAGAACGCGGTCTGGAAGCTGGCGCCTTCGACCTTGGCGCCGTCGTTGCCGGCCGCCTCCAGCCGGGTCTTGGCCTGCACGCGCTGCGCGACGTCGGCCATGCCTGCGCGGGACGCGGCCTGGGCGAAATCGAAAGGCTTAAGTTTCAGGTCCATGGTGCCGATACCGCTGAAGACGACAAGGTGTGATGGATCTCACCACGATTGGCATCCTAGCCGGGCGAACCCGTGTCCGATGGTGGGAAGTGGTCCCCATTTGGACGGCTGTTCCCGGCACTTTTCAGCGGTGGCTTCCCAATAATGGGCCCCGTACTTGAAGGGTTTGCGGCATCGTGTGATCTCGATGCGCGGGCTCTCGCGCAGATCAGCTCATGGATGTCACCGTCGCTCAAGCTCAGAACATGACCGCACCGGCTTCTTCCCCGGTGGTCGAAGCCGCGCCCCTGGGATTCGTCCAGCGCGTGCAGGCCCTGCCCATGCAGCGCAAGCTGATGATGGGGGGCGGCATCGCGGCCCTGGTGGCGATCCTGGTCGCCATGGTGATGTGGGGCAACCAGGCCGAGTACCGGGTGCTCTACACCAACCTGTCCGACAAGGATGGTGGCGCCATCCTGGCCCAGCTGCAGCAGATGAACGTGCCGTACAAGTACACCGACGGCGGCGCGGCCATCATGGTGCCGGCCGACAAGGTGCACGACGTTCGCCTGAAGCTGGCCTCGGCCGGCCTGCCCAAGGGCTCGGTGGCCGGCTACGAACTGATGGAGACGCAGCGTTTCGGCGTGACGCAGTTCCAGGAACGCCTGAACTTCCAGCGTGGCCTGGAGGGCGAGCTGACCCGTTCCATCCAGACGCTGTCGGGTGTCGAATCGGCCCGCGTGCACCTGGCCCTGCCCAACCAGAACGGTTTTTTCCGCGATCAGCAAAAGCCCTCGGCGTCCGTGATCCTGAGCATGTACGCCGGGCGCACCCTGGACAAGGGCCAGGTGGCCGGCATCGTGCACTTGGTGTCCTCCAGCGTGCCAGAGATGTCGCCCAAGTCGGTGAGCGTGGTCGACCAGAGCGGCTCGCTGCTGTCCGGCCAGGCCGAGGGCACCAACCCTGACCAGGCCGGCCTGGACGCGCAGCAACTGCAATATGTGCGTCAGATGGAAACCGGCTTCACCCAGCGCATCCGCGACCTGCTGGAGCCGGTGGTGGGCAAGGAGAACCTGCGCGCCCAGGTGACGGCCGATCTGGATTTTTCACAGGTTGAATCGACAGCCGAAGAATTCAAGCCCAACCAGACGCCGACCAGCGCCGCCGTGCGCAGCCAGCAAACGAGCGAGTCGTCCAACGGCGCTGGCGGCTCCAACGCCCAGCCCACCGGCGTGCCCGGCGCGATGAGCAACCAGCCTCCCACGCCGGCCACGGCCCCGATCAACGGCGCATCGCAACCGCTGCAAGGCACCCAGGCCAATGGTGCCGGCGGCGCGGGTGGTGGCTCCAGCCGTCGTGACGCGGTCACCAACTACGAGGTCGACAAGACCGTCCGTGTGACGCGCAATGCCTCTGGCAGCATCCGGCGTCTGAACGCGGCGGTGGTGATCAACAACATCACCAAGACCGACGCCAAGGGCAAGACCACCACGACGCCCATGAGCCAGGAGGATCTGGATAAACTCACGGCCCTGGTGAAGGAAGGCATTGGTTTCAATGAGCAGCGTGGTGACTCGGTGAAGGTGATCAACGCGCCGTTCCAGTTGGTGAAAGAAGAGACGGAAGACACGCCGTTCTGGAAGGACCCGAGCACGCAGGAATGGATGCGTTCGCTGCTGGTGCCCGGTGCCATGACCCTGCTGGCCCTGATCGTGGTGTTCGGTGCGATTCGCCCTGCCATCAATGCGGCCAAGCCCCCGAAGGACGAATCGAAGTCCAGACTCAATGCTGTGGTCGACGACGAGCAGGAACTGCCGGGTCTGGAAACCGCCAGCGAAGTGCTGCCGGCGCTCGAATCTCCGAATGGCCCGGACCGCCGCCTCGAAGCCGCACGCCAATTGGCCAAGGACAACCCCGTCGCGATGGCTGGCATCGTGCGCGCCTGGGTGAACAAGGAATAACGCCGCATCATGGACGAGCAAGGACTAGAAGACGCCGCCATCCTGCTGATGTCCCTTGGCGAGGACGAAGCCGCCGAGGTGTTCAAGCAGCTCGAGCCCAAGGAAGTTCAAAGCCTGGGCGAGACCATCGCGCGCCTGAAGACCGTGTCGCGCGAGCGCGTGGATTCGGTCCTGACACGCTTTGCCACGGAGGCCGCCGAGGTGGGCTCGCTGGTGTCCGACACAGACGAGTACGTCAAGGCCGTGCTGCGCCGCGCGCTAGGTGAGGAAAAGGCCAACCTGCTGATCGACCGCATCATCCAGACCAGCGACGTGGCCGGCATCGAAAGCCTGAAGTGGATGGATCCGGGCTCGGTGGCCGAACTGTTGCGCAACGAGCACCCGCAGATCGTGGCCGCGATCTTGGTGCACCTGGATCCCGACCTGGCTTCTGGTGCCCTCAAGTATTTCAGCGATCGCCACCGCAACGAGGTGATGATCCGCATCGCCACGCTCGACGGCATCCAGCCGTCCGCGTTGCGTGACCTCAACGAGGTGATGTCGCGCGTGCTGGCCGGTGGCACGCAGGTGCGCCGCCAGTCGCTGGGCGGCGTCAAGCCCGCGGCCGAAATCATCAACCTGATGGGCTCGGCGGTGGAGACCTCAGTGCTGGACTACATCCGCGAAGCCGATGGCGACCTGGCCCAGAAGATCATGGACAACATGTTCGTGTTCGACGACCTGGCCAAACTGGACGACAAGGGCTTCCAGGCGCTGCTCAAGGAAGTGCAGACCGAATCGCTCATCATCGCGCTCAAGGGGGCGTCGCCGGAGATCCGCGACAAGGTGTTCCGCAACATGTCCAGCCGCGCTGCCGAGACGCTGCGCGAGGACCTGGATTCGCGCGGCCCGGTCAAGCTGTCCGAGGTCGAAGGCGAGCAGAAGGAAATGCTGAAGATCGTCCGACGCCTGGCCGACGAAGGTCAGATCGTGCTGGCCGGCGGAGGCGATGATGAGTACGTCTAACAAGACGCAACCGCCGGGCGGCAATGCCGCCGGCGCGGGCTCGTCCGGTGCGGCTGGCGCGGCCAGCGGGCAAGGCGCGCCGAACAGCTACACCCGTTTCATCCCGCGCGAGGAACTGCGCGGTTTTTCCGCCTGGTCGCCCGAGTCGTTTGAAGACCCGACGGTGAACAAATCGGCGCCGGGGCAGTCGCCCGCTGGCGGCGGGGTGCACAAGGCTCCGTTCGCCGTGCGCGCGGGCGTGGCCGGCGCGCAAGGGCAGGGGCCCGAACGCGCGCAGGCACCTGGCCCCACCAGTTCGCAAATCGGCGGGGTACCGGGTCAGGCGCCGCCGCCCGCGCCCAAGCCTGCCGAGCCCGAGCCGGCCCCCGTGGATGTGGAAGCGCTGGTGCGCGAGTCGCGCCAGGCTGGCTACCAGGATGGTTACCGCGATGGCCTCTCGGCCCTGGACAGCTACAAGCAGACCCAGGCCGCCCAGATGGCCGCCTTCATGAGCGACCAGGTTGGCACGCTGGTCAACGACCTGCATGGCCGGCTGGAATCGCTGGAGCAGCAGCTTTCCGGGCGCATCGCTGGCGTGGCGCTGGAGCTGGCACGCCAGGTGGTGCGCAGCGAGATCGCGCTGCGTCCTGAGCTGGTGTTGACGGTGGCCGAGGACGCCATGACCACGCTGCTCAGTTCGGCCCGCCAGATCGTGCTGCGCCTGAACCCCGAGGACCACGCCCTGGCCCAAGGCGCGATGGAAGAGCAACTGCAATCGCGCGGCGCCCGCATGGTGGCCGATCCGCATGTCAGCCAGGGCGGTTGCATCGTGGAATCCGACATCGCCGTGGTCGACGCCAGCGTGGAAGCGCGCTGGCGCAAGGTGGCGGCCGCGATGGGCGTGTCCACTGAATGGGATGGCAGCTTCACGCCAAGCGTGGAGGCCGATGCCCAGAGCCAGTGGCTGGACGACATGGATCCCTTGAACGGCACAGGCAACTGACGGAGTCACCCGCATGAACATGCCTCTGCAAACCCGCCGCGACGTGTCCATGGACAAGTGGAACCGTTTCCTGGAAGACCTGGATGCCTGCGCCGCTGCGCCGCAACCCATGGAGAACCAGGGCAAGCTGGTGCGGGTGGCCGGCCTGGTGCTCGAAGCCGCCGGCCTGCGCCTGCCTGTGGGCGCCGTATGCGAGATCCATTCCGAGATGCGCATGGAGGCCACGCCCGTGCTGGCCGAGGTGGTCGGCTTCGCCGGCGACCGGGCCTACCTGATGCCCACGGCCGAGGTGCATGGCCTGGCCAGCGGCGCCCGCGTGGTGCCGCGCGCCTTGCCGATCAACCCGCCGCTGCTGGGCCGCCCCAGCCACCCCTGGCGCCGCAGTGAAGACCGCACCCGCCACCTGCCCATTGGCAGCGGCCTGCTGGGCCGCGTGGTGGATGCCCAGGGCGAGCCGCTGGACAAGCGCGGCCCGCTGAACCACGTGCGCAGCGAGCCGCTGGTGCGCCGGGCCATCAACGCGATGGAGCGCGACCCGGTTCGCCTGCCGCTGGACACCGGCGTGCGCGCCATCAATTCCATGCTCACCGTGGGCCGCGGCCAGCGCATCGGCCTGTTCGCCGGCTCCGGCGTGGGCAAGAGCGTGCTGCTGGGCATGATGGCCCGTTACACCCAGGCCGACGTGATCGTCGTGGGCCTGATCGGCGAACGGGGCCGTGAAGTGAAAGAGTTCATCGAGGACATCCTGGGCGAAGAAGGCCTGGCCCGCTCCGTCGTCGTGGCCGCCCCCGCCGATGCGCCACCGCTGACCCGCATGCAGGGGGCCGCCTATGCCACGGCCGTGGCCGAGCATTTCCGCGACGAAGGCTTGCACGTGCTGTTGCTCATGGATTCCCTCACGCGGTACGCCATGGCACAACGTGAAATCGCGCTGGCCATCGGTGAGCCGCCCGCCACCAAGGGCTACCCGCCATCGTGCTTCGCCAAGCTGCCGCAACTGGTCGAGCGCAGCGGCAATGGCCTCAATGGCCATGGTTCCATCACGGCGTTTTACACGGTGCTCTCGGAAGGGGATGATCAGCAGGATCCCATCGCCGATGCGGCCCGCGCCATTCTGGATGGCCACATCGTGCTGTCCCGCGAACTGGCCGAGTCGGGGCATTACCCGGCCATCGACATCGAGCGTTCCGCATCGCGGGTGATGCACAACGTGGCCTCGCACGAGCACATCGACGCCTCGCGACGTTTCCGTCAGCTGTGGTCGCGCTACAGCAAGGCACGGGATCTGATCCAGTTGGGCGCGTACACGCCTGGCGGCGATCCGGAGTTGGACATGGCCGTGAGAATCCACCCCCACATGGTGGGCATGCTTCAACAAGACATGCATACACCCGCTACTTTGAACGACAGTGTGGGGCAGTTACGTGCCATCGTACAGGGGTGAAGAAAAGCAGTTTTCCGTCTGATCGGAGCCTATCGTGAGCACCTCTCAGCAACCCTTGATCACTTTGCTGGAGCAGGCCGAAGAGGCCCGCGACACGGCGCTGGCGCAGTTCGAGGTCAGCCGCAAGGCCCACGAGGGCGCCCGCCAGCAGTTGCAATCCCTGCAGGATTTCCGCGGTCAGTACCAGACGCGCTGGCAGACCCAGTTCCGCCAGGCGGGTGGCATGGAAATCATGCGCTGCTACCAGGATTTCATGGCCCGGCTGGGCGATGCCGTGGGTGACCAGGATCGCCGTTGCGAGCAATCCCGTGTGGCCATGGAGCGTTGCCGCGGCGAGCTGATCGAACGCGAGCGCAAGGTCGCCGCCGTGACGCAGTTGCTGCAGCGCCGTGAAAAAGAGCAGGCCCAGCGCGAAATGCGCCGCGAGCAAAAGGCCACGGATGAACTGGCCGCCCGTTTGATGGCCTCCGCGCCGACCGGCCCGATGTCGGCCAAGAACAATCCGCCGCCGTCGTCGCACTGAGACGCCGCCGTTCGCGCCACCCCTTCGACAAGCGAGGAAGCCGATGAGCTCCAACATCCAGAATCTGCAATCCCTGCTGCACAAGCCGGCCACGCAGACGTCGAACACCAACAGCACCGGCAGCACCGCCGGAACCCTGGCCGATGTCCTGGGCAAGGGCGCTGGCAATGACAGCCAGACCTTCGCCAAGCTGATGTCGCAGTACCAGTCGCCTCAGGCCACGGCGCGCAGCAGCATGCCGACCGCCGCCGCATCCACACAGGCGCGCAACGCCACGGAAGCACTGCGGGCCAATACGGCCTCGCAGGCTGCCGCGCGTGCACAGCAGGCGCGCCAGTCCACCCCGGCCAAGACCGAATCCAAGGCTCCGCAGCCGCAGCAGTCCCAGCAGGCCACCAAGCAGGCGCAGAAATCGAACACCCCGCCCAAGCAGCAGGAAGCCCGTGCCAAGGCCAAGCCGGCCGATGGCCATGACCAGAAGACCACGGCCAAAGCCGATGCCGCCGACAAGGCCAGCGCCAAGGGTGATGCCGACAAGGCCACGGACGAGGTGAAGTTCTCGACGGCGCAAGGCGAGGGTGCAGCCCAGGTCAAGGAACTGCAGCCGCCGCCCGATGTCTCCACTTCAGACCCGGCCGCGATGATGGCCTGGCTGGCATCGCTGTCGCAGAACGGCGAGGCCGCGGCCGCCGCCCAGGGTGACAGCGCCACAGCCGACGGCGCCACGGGCGCACCCGACCTGCTTGGCGCCGGCCGTGGCGGCAAGGGCATCGCGGGCGGCCCAGGGGCTTTGCCCACCGGCACCGCCGCGCTGACCAGCCAGTTGGCCGATGCCCAGCATCTCAAGGGCGATGCCAAGGCCGTGCTGGCCGCGAACACCGAATCCCTCGGTACAAACGCCCCGGCCGCCGCGGCCAAGGACAGCTCGTCGCCCCTCGAATTCAACGCCCTGATGGCGCGTGAGCTCTCGCGCCCCGCAGGCACTGGCCCCGCGGCTGAAACCAGCACCCATGCCACGGCGACGCTGCCCACCCCGGTGGACAGCGCGGACTTCAAGCAGGCCCTGGCCGAGCGCGTGGGCATGTGGGTTTCCGGCACGCCGGCCAACGGCCAGATGACGGCCGAGCTGCGTCTGAACCCCGAGGACATGGGTCCGGTGCACATCCGCATCGTCATGGATGGACAGAACGCCCAGGTGGACTTCGCCGCTGCGCACGCCGAGACGCGCCAGGCCATCGAAGCCAGCCTGCCGGCCCTGTCCACCGCCCTGCAGGACGCCGGCCTGAGCCTGGCCGGTGGTGGCGTGTCCGACCAGAGCGCCAGCCAGTCCTGGGCGCAGCAGCAGCAGGGCCAGGGCGAAGGCCAGGCCCGCTCCATGGCCTGGTCCGGCCGTGGCCTGAACGCCGAGCAGCCCGCCGCCGACCACCAGGCCGGCCTGACGCCGGTGGCACGTCCCGCCGCCCGCCCGGGTGGGCTGGACCTTTACGCCTGAGCGTCGCGCCCCCGGTGACGGGAGGAATCAAACGGCATTAAGGGCGGCTTATTCGCACATTGCAAAAAGGCTCCGCCTCGAATAATCGAGGCACAGACTGAAACGGAGATCCTGCATGGCCGCCGCACCCGCACCCGCCGCCGACGCCGCCCCCAAGGGCGGTGGCTCGAAGAAACTGATCATCATCATCGTGGCCGTCCTGGCCCTGGTGGTGGTCGGTGGCGGTGCCGCAGCGGTGCTGCTGATGAAGAAGAAGGCCGACACGGCCGAGGCCAGCGCCGATGGCGAGGAAGAGCACGAAGCCCCTGCCGAGCACGCCAAGCCCAAGGAGCACAAGTCCGACGGCCATCCGCCCACCTTCGTGCCCCTGGATCCCTTCACGGTCAACCTGGCCGACAAGGACGCCGACCGCTATGCCCAGGTCGGCATCAACCTGCAGGTCGAGGACCCGCACCTGGCCGAAGAGATCAAGAACTACATGCCGGCCATCCGCAACGGCATCCTGCTGATCCTCTCGCACAAGAGCAGCGAAGACCTGCTCAGCCCCGAGGGCAAACAGAAGCTGGCCGAAGAAATCCGCCGCGAGACCGCCCGTTCCATGGGCTATGAAGTACCCGACCCTGACGAGGACGAGGACAACGCGGACGAGGACTCGCCCAAGAAGAAGAAAAAGAAGAAAAAGAAGGCCGAGCCCTACAACCCCATCGTGCATGTGCACTATTCCAACTTCATCGTTCAGTGACCGGGCAGGCGCGCAGTAGAGTGAGTCGCCATGAATCAGCAAATCCTCTCGCAAGATGAAGTCGATGCCCTGCTGCAGGGCATCACCGGCGAAAGCCAGAAGCTGGAGCAGGACGATGCCCCGGCCGAAGGCATCCGTGACTACAACCTGGCCAGCCAGGAGCGGATCGTCCGTGGGCGCATGCCCACGATGGAGATCATCAACGAGCGCTTTGCCCGCAACATCCGCATCGGCCTGTTCAACCTGATCCGCCGCTCGCCCGAAGTGTCCGTGGGCGGCATCAAGGTGCAGAAGTACAGCGCCTTCCTGCGCGAGATCGTGGTGCCCACGAACTTCAACATCATGGCCATCCGCCCCCTGCGTGGCTCGGGCCTGGTGGTGTGCGATCCGACCCTGGTGTTCTCGGTCATCGACGCGCTGTTCGGCGGGGCCGGCAAGTTCCACACGCGCATCGAAGGCCGTGATTTCTCGGCCACCGAGCAGCGCATCATCCAGCGCCTGATCGAGGTCATCACCGCCGAATACGCCAAGGCCTGGAAGGGCATCTACCCGGTCGAGCTGGATTACCAGCGCTCGGAGATGCAGCCCCAGTTCGCCAACATCGCCACGCCCAGCGAAATCGTGGTGTGCACCTCGTTCACGCTGGAGATCGGCGAGACGAGCGGCACCATCCACTTCTGCATCCCGTATTCCACGCTGGAGCCGATCCGCGACATCCTCTACTCGTCCATCCAGGGCGATTCGGCCGAGCCCGACCGCCGTTGGGTGAAGCTGCTGCAACAGCAGATTCAGTCGGCCGAGGTCGAGGTGGTGGCCGAGCTGGCCAAGGCTCCGGCCACGGTCGAACAACTGCTGTCCTTCAAGCCCGGTGATTTCATCGAGCTGGACTTGAACCAGCTGCTCGAAGCCAAGGTCGACGGGGTGCCCATCTTCGATTGCTACTACGGCACATCCAACGGGAAATACGCGCTGAGGGTCGAGAAACTGCTCACGCACAACACCGCCAACATGGGTTGGCTGGGAGATAAGAATGTCTGATAGCGCCGCTGAATTTCCGCCCGATTCCAAGGGTGACGCTGAGCAGGACGCCATGGCCGCTGAATGGGCGGCCGCGCTGGAGCAGCAGGCATCCTCCGGCACGGCCTCCGAAGTGACGGACGCGGCCCCGCAGATGACGCCCGCCACCTTCGCGAACTTCTCGCCCGCGCCCGCCAACCCGGCCGGCAACGACCTGAACATGATCCTGGACATCCCCGTGCAACTCACGGTGGAGCTGGGCCGCACGCGCATCCCCATCAAGAACATCCTGCAACTGGCGCAGGGCTCGGTGGTGGAGCTGGACGCGATGGCCGGTGAGCCCATGGACGTGCTGGTCAACGGCTTCCTGATCGCCCAGGGCGAAGTGGTGGTGGTGAACGACAAGTTCGGTATCCGCCTGACCGACATCGTCACACCCTCGGAACGCATGCGCCGCCTGAGCAAGGGCAACTGAGCCAAGGACGATCACCCATGCAATCCACCGGACTGATGGTGTTCTGGCTGTTCATCGTGCTGGCGTTGATTCCCGTGTCGCTTTGGCTGCTCAAGCGCTCCGGCGCGATGGGCCTTCAAGGCGCTGGCGGTGCGGCCGCGGTGCTGACGCCCGTGGCACAGGTCAGCCTGGGCAATGGCCAGCGCGTGGTGACCGTCGAGGTCAACAGCGGCGAGCAGCGCACCTGGCTCGTGTTGGGCGTGACGGGCCAGCAGATCAACACACTGCACACCATGGAGGCACCAGCAGTATCGCCCAGTGGTGCCGCATCGGTACGGCCTTTGCCGCCTTTCGCGCAGTTGCTGCGCCGCGTGGCCGAGCGCCAGGGCAAGCCGAACACGCCGCAAGATCCGCACGCCTGATGGCGCGCCAAGCATCACAAACCCCAGGCCTCCCCATGTCGATATCGGCACGTCATTCTTCAAACATGAGCGCCCGGGCCTTGCGCCTGGGGGCGCTGCTTTTGCTGTCGGCCGTGGTGCCTGCCATGGCCTGGGCACAGGCTGGCGGGCAGGTCACGGCCGCCCCCTCGGGCGGGCTGCCGCTGCTGGTGGGGCAGGGCGCTTCGGGCAACAGCTACTCGGTGCCCATCCAGACGCTGCTGTTCTTCACGGCGCTGAGCTTCCTTCCGGCCGCCGTGCTGATGATGACCGGCTTCACGCGCATCGTGATCGTGCTGAGCCTGACCCGCCAGGCCCTGGGCGCGCAGACCGCGCCGCCCAACCAGGTGATCATCGGCCTGTCGCTGTTCCTGACCCTGTTCGTGATGAGCCCGACCATCGACAAGGTTTACAAGGAAGCCTACGAGCCTTTCGCCGCCAACCAGATCAGCTTCAACGAGGCGCTGGACCGTGGGCAGGGGCCCTTCCGCGAGTTCATGGGCAAGCAGACGCGCCAGTCCGATCTGCAGTTGTTCGTCAAACTGGCCCGCTACGAAGGCGAGATCAAGCCCGAGACCGTGCCCTTCCGTGTGCTGGTGCCGGCCTTCGTGACCAGTGAGCTGAAGTCGGCCTTCCAGATCGGCTTCCTGATCTTCATTCCCTTCCTTGTCATCGACATGGTGGTCGCCAGCGTGCTGATGAGCCTGGGCATGATGATGCTGTCGCCCGTGATGGTGGCGCTGCCCTTCAAGCTGATGCTCTTCGTGCTGGCCGACGGCTGGAATCTGCTGCTGGGCTCGCTGGCCGCCAGCTTCGCCACCTGAACACGCATACGCCATGGATCCGCAACAAGTCCTCACCATCGGCCGCGACGGCTTGCTGACGCTGCTGATGGTCTGCGCCCCCATCCTGATCGTGGTGTTGGTGGTCGGCCTGGTGGTCAGCATCCTTCAGGCCGCCACGCAGATCCACGAACAGACTTTGTCCTTCGTGCCCAAGCTGCTGGGCGCTTTCGCCACACTGGGCCTGGCCGGGCCTTGGATGCTCAGCACGCTGGTCGATTTCATCCGCACGAGCCTGCAGTCCATCCCCGGCGTGGTGGGCTGACCGCACATGGTCACGTTCAGCGAGGCCCAGGTCATGGCGTGGATCTCGCCGTGGCTGTGGCCCTTCTTCCGTGTGCTGGGGCTGTTCACCGCTGCGCCGGTGTTCTCCATGCGCACCATCCCGCGCCGGGTTCGCGTGGGCCTGGCCATCCTGATCGTGCTGGCCGCTCAGCCCTCATTGCCCGAGATGCCGGTGATCCCGCTGGATTCGCCGATCGCGCTGATGGTGGTGCTGCAGCAGTTGCTGATCGGCTTGACCATCGGCTTCGCGGCGCGTGTGATCTTCGCGGCCATCGAGTTCGCTGGCGAAATCATCGGTCTGCAGATGGGCCTGAACTTCGCGGCCTTCTTCGATCCGCTGTCTGGGACGCAGGCCACGGCCGTGAGCCGCTTCTACGGCACCATCGCGGCATGGCTGTTCGTGGTGATGAACGGACACCTGCTGCTCACATCGGCCGTGATCGGCAGCTTCAATGCCTTCCCGATCGCGCCGGAGCCGCTGGCCTTCATCCGCGAGTTGCAACCGCAGGTGTGGGGCGCAGAAGTATTCCGCCTGGGTCTGTGGGTGTCGCTGCCCATCGTGGCCATGCTCACGCTGGTCAACATCGTGATGGGGCTGATCGCCCGCGTGGCGCCGCAGATGAACATCTTCTCGGTCGGCTTTCCCATGTCCATCGGCGTGGGCATCACGGGCCTGTGGCTGACCCTGCCGATGATGCAGGCGCCATTCACGGCGGCGCTGGAGCGGATGCTGGGTTACTTCCAGTAGCGTCGACGAAGTAGACTGCCCATGGAAAAACGGGCCCCTTGGGGGCCCGTTGCTTTGTGCCTGCGGCGTGATGGATTCAGGCCTGCGCAGACTTCGCGGCGCGGTGCCGGACTGCCAGCCCGACGATCAGCAGCCCGCTGAACAGCAGGGCCTGGGTGCCAGGTTCGGGCACGACCGAGGGGATGTTGAATTTGGCGATGTAGGCCCCTCCGGCGACGTTGCCGATGCCGCTGATCGTGACCGTGTAGCTTCCGGCTGCCAGCGTGCCACCCACGAAGAGCGAGTTGGCGGGATCGTAGCCTGCGGCCTTGAGTTGGGCCGCGTAGGCCGCGGTGGACGGGTCGCTGTAGAGGTCGATGCCGAGCTGCGAGGCGGTCAGGCCGGTGCCGATCTGGACGTTCTGGCTGTTGTAGACCTTGAGCTGCAGGAAGTACGTGCCCGTGAACAGCGCAGTGAAATCGTTGGGAATGTAGGGGAACACCCAGACATAGGCGTCCGTGCTGCTGGCCACATCGAAGCTGTAGGTGTCCAGGAAGGCGCCGGCGCCCACCGTGACCTCTGTCTTGTAGAAGGGATCCGCCGTGGGCGTGGCCACTGTGTAGTCGGTGGCGAAAGCGCTGGAAGCCAGGGCCAACGCGCCCAGGCCGGCCGCCAGGGGCCGAACGATCTTCGACAAGGGCATGTCCTTACTCCTGAAATTCGTTGATGTCCACAGGGGTGTAACCAACCCCGTTAAATTAGCACATCCGTGAAAACCTGTAACCGCTCAATAGCGGGGGACCAAGTCCCTACAATCCCGCCCCATGGCCACGAAACCCCAGTCCGCTCCCAGTGCCGCCGGTTACGGCGAATCCTCCATCCGTGTTCTCAAGGGCCTGGAGCCCGTCAAACAGCGTCCGGGCATGTACACCCGCACGGACAATCCGCTGCACATCATCCAGGAGGTGATCGACAACGCCGCCGACGAGGCCCTGGCCGGTTTCGGCAAGCGCATCGCCGTGACGCTGCACACCGACGGTTCGATCAGCGTGGACGACGAAGGCCGCGGCATCCCCTTCGGCCTGCACCCCGAAGAAGGCGTGCCAGTGGTCGAGATCGTGTTCACCCGCCTGCACGCGGGCGGCAAGTTCGACAAGGGCTCGGGCGGCGCCTACAGCTTCTCGGGCGGCCTGCATGGCGTTGGTGTGAGCGTGACCAACGCGCTGTCCACCCGCCTGCAGGTGACAGTGTGGCGCGACAAGCAGGTGGCGCAACTGGCCTTCAGCGGCGGCGACGTGATCGAGCCCGTCAGCGTGCGCCCGGCTGGCAGCGGCGACCGCAAGAACGGCACCTCGGTGCGCGCCTGGCCCGATGCCAAGTATTTCGAAAGCGCCGAGCTGCCCAAGAGCGAGCTGGTGCACATGCTGCGCAGCAAGGCCGTGCTGATGCCGGGCGTGACCATCACGCTCACGCACGAGAAGACCGGCGAGACGCAAACCTGGCTCTACAAGGGCGGCCTGCGCGACTACCTGACCCAGACCCTCAACGCCGATCCGGTGATCCCGCTGTTCGAAGGCGAGCAGTACGCCGCCGGCAGCGAGACAGAGAACTTCGCCGAAGGCGAGGGCGCCGCCTGGTGCGTGGCCTTCACCGAAGAAGGCGCACCCATGCGCGAAAGCTACGTCAACCTGATCCCCACGGTGGCGGGCGGCACGCACGAATCGGGCTTGAAGGACGGGCTGTTTCAGGCCGTCAAGGGCTTCATCGAGATGCATGCCCTCAGCCCCAAGGGCGTGAAGCTGATGCCCGATGATGTGTTCTCGCGCGCCAGCTTCGTGCTCAGCGCCAAGGTGCTCGATCCGCAGTTCCAGGGCCAGACCAAGGAGCGCCTGAATAGCCGCGATGCGCTGCGCCTGGTCAGCACCTACGTGAAGCCCGCGCTCGAACTCTGGCTCAACCAGCACGTGGACCACGGCAAGAAGTTGGCCGAACTGGTGATCAAGCAGGCCCAGGCCCGCCAGCGCGCCGGCCAGAAGGTCGAGAAGAAGAAGGGCTCCGGCGTGGCCGTGCTGCCCGGCAAGCTGACCGACTGCGAAAGCCGCGACATCAGCCTGAACGAGGTCTTCCTGGTCGAGGGCGATTCGGCCGGTGGCAGCGCCAAGATGGGCCGCGACAAGGAAACGCAGGCCATCCTGCCGCTGCGTGGCAAGGTGCTCAACGCCTGGGAGGTCGAGCGCGATCTGCTGTTCAAGAACAACGAGATCCACGACATCTCGGTGGCCATCGGTGTCGATCCGCACGGCCCCAACGATTCGCCTGACCTGTCCGGCTTGCGCTACGGCAAGGTCTGCATCCTGTCGGACGCCGACGTCGACGGCTCGCACATCCAGGTGCTGCTGCTGACGCTGTTCTTCCGCCACTTCCCCAAGCTGATCGAGGCAGGCCACATCTACGTGGCGCGCCCGCCGCTGTACCGGGTGGATGCGCCCGCGCGCGGCAAGAAGCCCGCCGCCAAGATCTACGCGCTGGACGATGGCGAACTGCACGCCATCCTGGACAAGCTGCGCAAGGAAGGCTGCCGCGAAGGCGCCTGGAGCATCGGCCGCTTCAAGGGCCTGGGCGAGATGAACGCCGAGCAGCTGTGGGACACCACGCTGAACCCCGAGACGCGCCGCCTGCTGCCGGTGGCCTATGGCGAGCCAGGTTTCGCATCCACCGAAGGCTCGTTCAACAAGCTGATGGGCAAAGGCGAAGCCGCCTCGCGCCGCGAGCTGATGGAACTGCACGGCGACGCGGTCGAGATCGACATCTGAACGCTGCGTTCATGTGCCGCCGTGCGTAGGCCCATGCCTACAGCACGGCGCGTGCTGTGCTGATGCCGGGTGTGGGAGCCGGCGCCTACAGTGGGTTGTCGTCCACCAAGGAGCCGATCATGATCCAGAAGTCAGCCAGCGTGCACTGGGAAGGCCAGGGCAAGGCCGGGCAAGGCCAGATTTCCACCGAGTCCGGTGCCCTGCAGGACCAGCCCTACGGCTTCGGTTCGCGCTTCGAGGACGACCGCAAAGGCAGCAACCCTGAAGAGTTGCTGGGCGCGGCGCATGCGGCCTGCTTCACGATGGCCTTCTCGTTCGCGTGTGCGGCCAAGGGCTTCGACACCCGCAAGGCGGACACGAAGGCCACCGTCTACCTGGACAAGGTGGGTGACGGCTACCGGATCGACCGCATCGACCTGGAACTGCGTGCCCTGATCCCTGGGATCGATGCGCAGACCTTCCAGCAATTGGCGGTGCAGGCCAAGAACACCTGCCCGCTGTCGCGCGCACTGGCCTCGGTGCCGCGCATCACGCTGATCGCCAACCTGCTGGCCGACGAAGAGGCGTGATGCCTGCGGCGCTGCGGCTTCAGTAGAAGTCGTAGCGCACCGTCGCGCCCACTGTGCGCGGCTCGCCGGCCGAGCCGACGTACATGTTGCTGCCGGCCGTGGTCAGGCCCAGGAAGTAGCGCTTGTCGAACGCGTTCTTCACCCACAGCGACACATCCCAGCTGGACTTCTCGCCTTGGGGAATGCGCCAGCCCGCGCTCAGGTTGAACAGGCCGTACGACGGGATCTTGGAATACACCGAGTTGTTGATGTCGCCATAGGTCTGGTCACGCCAGGCGTAGTTGGCAGCCACGTGCTGCTCGATGCCGTTGTCCAGGAAGTTGCGGTACTCCGCCCCCACGTTGAAGATCCACTTGGGCGCGCCGTTGACCTGGTTGCCCGCGATGCTGCGCGAGCCGCGGCCATAGGCCACGCCGTCGAACACCTCGTACGGCGTCGGGCCGGTGCCTGAATCGAAGCGGGCCAGTGTGTAGGCGCCGTTGAGGTTCAACGTCAGGTTGCTGGTGGCGCGGGCCTTCACGTCGAACTCGACGCCCTTGCTGGTCACGTCGCCCACGTTGGTCAGGACGCCCAGGTAGATGGCGGCCGGGTTGTAGTACAGGTTGGTCACGGCCTGGTAGTCCTTCACCTTGGTGAGGAACAGGTTGCCGTTGACCTGCACGCGGTTGTCCAGCCAGGTGGTCTTGAGGCCCAGGTCGAAGTTGGTGGCCTTTTCCGGATCCACCGTGATGGCCTGCGTGCCGAAGGCCGAGCCCGCCGAAGCCACGCTATTGACGTTGTAGCCGCCCGATTTCTGACCCTGCGACAGATTCACGAAACCCAGCACTGATGGCGTCAGCTTGTAACTGGCATTGAGCAGTGCCGCCACGCTCTCGTCGGTACGCTTGAGCTTGCCCGAATCCCAGGCGCGGAAGATGGGCAGGGCCGAGAACGGCGAGGCACTGGCCAGGTCGTTCTGGACCACGCGGCCTGTCTTGTCCTCGGTGGTGTAGCGCAGGCCACCGGTCAGGTCGAATGCCGGCGACACGTGCCAGGTGGTCTGGCCAAAGGCGGCCAGGCTGTCTGTGCTGGCCTCGCCTCGGCCGGACACGACGTTGTTGTTCGGGTAGGAACCACCTGACAGCGTCAGGATGCTGGGGCCGGTGGTGTAGCTGTTGTCGCTGGCGGTGCGCTGGTGGTAGTAGTAGCCGCCGACCACGTAGTCGATCGGGCCGCCCGTGGGCGATGCGAGGCGCACCTCTTGCGAGACCTGTTCTTCACGGGATTGAAACCCACCCGTCAGGCCGGACAGGTTGGTGTAGTCCAGGTCGTTCTTCGGATCGAAGTTCCAGTTGCGCCAGGCGGTGATCGAGGTCAGCTTGTAGCCGCCCAGGTTCCAGTTGGCTTCGGCCGAGGCGGCGCTCTGCTCCACCTTGGCCTGTTGCGCATCGTTGATGCTGACCTTGTAGTCGTACGGGTTGGTGGGCACGGCCTGCGCCCCCACGGACGTGGCCCACTGCGGGAAGGTCGTGTAGTTGTTGGCGCCGGTGAAGGTGCCGCGCGTGAGCGGGCCGAAGCTGTAGGGCACCAGCGTGCCGGTGGTCGAGTTCTCCTTGTTGTACTCGGCGATCAGGCGCAGGTTGAAATCGCTGCTGGGCTTGATCAGCACCTGGCCGCGCAGGCCGCGGCGGTTGATCTCGTTGAGTTTGTCGCCGTTGACGGTGTTCTCCACCCAGCCGTCATCGTGCGTCTCGTAGGCCGAGAGGCGGAAGGCCACGGTGTCGCCGATGGGGCCGGAGTACGTGCCCTTGACCTGGCGGAAGTTGCGGTTGCCCAGCGAGGTTTCCAGCGTGGCCTGGGGCGTGAAGGTGGGTTGGCGCGTGCTGATGTTGAGCACGCCGGCCGTGGTGTTCTTGCCGAACAGCGTGCCTTGCGGGCCCCGCAGCAGGTCGATTTGCTCCACGTCCAGCAGGTCGAACACGGCCTGGCCGGGGCGGCCCAGGAACACGTTGTCCAGGTAGATGCCGACGCTGCCTTCCAGGCCCTCGTTGGCCGTGTTGTTGCCGATGCCCCGGATGGACAGGCTGGACTGGCGTGCGTGCAGGAACTGCGAGGTCACGTTGGGCAGGGTCTGCTGCAGATCCTGCACCTGGTAGATGCGCTGGGCCTCCAGCGTGCGGCCGCTGACCACGGTGATGGGCGTGGGCACGTCCTGCGCCTTCTCGGTGCGGCGGCGGCTGGTCACCGTGACGGTTTCGAGTTCGGTGGGTTCGCTGGCCGTGGCCTGCGTGGGTGTCGATGTGGTCTTGGCGCTTGTTTGCGCTTGGGCGCTCACCGGGCCGAAGACCTGGGCGATGAGGAGGGCGCCGGCGGTCAGGGCGAGGTGGTTTCGAATGGACATGGGTACACCTTGGAAAGAAAACCAAAAAAAAGGGATGGCGGAAAATGGAGAAGGCGTCAGGCGGCTTCGAGCTGGAAGGTGCTGACCCGCGACAGATCCGTGCGGTAATGCCGCAGCGAGAACGCCAGCGCCAGCACCTGGCCGGTGCCCGCCACGACGATCAGCGTCAGCAGCGCGGTGGTCAGCCCGTAGCGATCGGACAGCCACCCCGCCAGGAAGGGCCCGGGCACCGAGCCGATCAAATGGATGGCCACCACCGAGCAGGTGCTGGAGAAGGCGCGGATGCCCGGATGCACCAGTTCCTGCGTCATCGCCAGCGCGCCGGTGCCACCACTGGCGCCGATGAAGAAACCGATGATGATCAGCGTGTAGCGCAGAGTCAGGTCGTTCACCGCCGTGAAGGCCAGGGCCAGCAGCGCGGTGTTGGTGGCGCCAGCCAGGATGGGCCAGATCACCTTGGCACGGTCATCGCGGTGGTTCCAGCGGTCCATCAGCCAGCCACCCAACGGCACGCTGACGATGGCCAGCAGCATCAGGCCGCTCGTCATCAGCGAGGCCGATTGCACGCCCACGCCATGTTCGCGGTTGAGCCACGTGGGCAGGAAGAACACCACCGGCACCCACTGCAGCGTGCCCAGCCCGGCGCTCAGATAGGCCAGCAGCAGCGAGGGTGTCTTCAGGATGACCTTGACGCCATCCCGCGTGCTGGGCTGCTCGGGCGTGGACGTCTGCGGTTTGTGCAGATTCTTGTAGTCCTTGCCCTTGTAAAGCGCCAGGGCCACCAGCAGGCCGGGCAGGGCGATGATGCCCAGCGCGTGCTTCCAGCCGTAGTGGGTGGCGATGTAGCCGCCTGCCGCCACGCCGATGGCCATGCCGATGGGCTGTGCGGACGAGAACAGGCCCAGCGCCAACTGGCGGCGGCGTTTCGGGAAGGCCGCCGAGATCCAGGTGTAGGCGGCAGGCGCATAACCCGCTTCGCCGATGCCCACCAGGCCGCGCGTGAACAGCAACTGCCCCACGCTTTGCGCGAGCGCACCGGCCGCAGAGGCCAGGCTCCAGACCACGCCCATCACGCTGGCGCTCTTGACGCGGCTCCAGCGGTCGATGGCGATCGCCGCCGGGAAGGCGAACACCACCATGCCCAGTGTGAGGATGGAGCTGAGCAGACCGGCCGTGGCATCGGTGATGTGCCACTCGGCCTTGATGGCCGGCAGCAGCGCGGCCAGGATCATGCGGTCGGCGAAGTCGAACACCATCAGCACCGTCAGCAGGCCAAAGGTGACGAAGGTGCCGCGCTGGCTGAACAGGTAGCCGTTGTTCGTCGCGTCGTTGTGATTGTGGTCGGGCGTGCTCATGCGTACTGGCTCCGGGGGCGGGCCAGGCCCAGGTGATCGCGCAGGGTGCGGCCGGTGTACTCGGTGCGGAACAGATCGCGCCGCTGCAGCTCGGGGATCACCAAGTCGACGAACGCTTCCAGCCCATGCGGAAAGGTGGGCGCCAGGATATTGAAACCATCGGCCGCCTCGTTGTGGAACCAGGATTCGAGCTGGTCGACGATGCTCTGTGGGCTGCCCCAGATCACGCGGTGGCCGCGTGCGCCAGCGACGCGCTCGTACACCTGGCGGATGCTGAGGTTCTCCTTGCGGGCCATGTCCACGAAGAGCTGCGCGCGGCTTTGCCAGCCTTCGCCGATGGTGATGTCGGGCAGCGGGCCGTCGAGCGGATAGGTGCTCAGGTCGATGCCGATCAATGCCGAGAGCAAACCGATGCCGATCACCGGGTCGATCAGCGATTGCAGTTGCTCGAACTCTTCCTTGGCTTCTGCGTCGGTGCGGCCGATCACGGGCAGCACGCCGGGCAGGATCTTCACGGCCGCCGGATCACGGCCATGCTCGGCCACACGAGCCTTCAGGCCCCGGTAGAACTTCTGCGCATCGGGCAGGTTCTGCTGGGCCGTGAACACCACCTCGGCGGTGGCGGCGGCGAGATCTTGCCCGTCGCCTGACGAGCCGGCCTGGATGATCACCGGGTAGCCTTGCACGGGCCGCTGCGATTGCAATGCGCCCTTGAGCTGGAAATACTCGCCATGGTGGTCCAGCACATGCAGCTTGGCGGGGTCGAAGAACTGGCCGGCCTGCTTGTCGAACACGTACGGGTCGTCGCCGAAGCTGTCCCACAGGCCCTTGACCACATCGACGTACTCACGGGCACGCAGGTAGCGCTCCTTGTGTGGCAGTTGCTGCGGCAGGCCGAAGCTCTTGGCCTCCCAATCCGTGCCCGAGGTGACGAGGTTCCAGCCCGCGCGGCCACCGCTGATGTGGTCCAGCGAGGCGAACTTGCGCGCCAGGTGGAAGGGCGCCAGGTAGGTGGTCGAGGTGGTGGCGACCAGGCCGATGCGCTCGGTCACGCCGGCCAGCGCGGCCAGCAGCGTCAGCGGCTCGAAGTAGTAGGGCAGGGCGCCCTTGGCCAGCACCTGGGCCGGCCCTTCGGGGAAGCCCAGCGTGTCGGCGAAGAAGATGGCGTCGAACTTGCCGCGCTCCGCCACGCGGGCCAGGTGCTTGAGTGGCTCGAGCTGCGTGGCCTGCGCCGGATCGACGTCAGGATGGCGCCAGGCGCCGATGTGGTGGCCGACGCCCTGAAGGAAAGCCCCCAGGTGCATATGCCGGCGGGCGGGGCGGGTGGATTCGGACATGAAAGTCGCTGCCTCAAATAAGTAAACGGTGTCGTTCACTTAAGATAGCCATCGCTACACACTGAAACAACGAACTTTTGCTGATACCGATATCCGCACTTTGAATAATCGACGGTGATGCGTGCGGTACCGAGTGGCCGCAGAATCCCTGGCACAAAAATTTCAGAGCCCTACCCATGCCTGCCGCCACGCGCACCCCAAGGGCTGTCACCGGCCGCCCGACCCGTGAAGCCGCCGAAGAACTGATCCGCCATGCGCTGGTCGTGGCGCGCAACCATTTCATCGATTTCGGCTTCGACGGCACCAGCATCGAAGGCATCGCGCAGGCAGCGGGCGTCTCCAAGCTCACGCTGTACCGGCACTTCGAGACCAAGAAGGGGCTGTTCGTGGCCGTGCTGGAGCGCCTGGTGGGCGACTACGCCGAGCGCATGGCCGCCAAGATCGACACCAGCCGTCCGCCGCGCGAGGTGCTGCACGAGATGGGCAGCTTCCTGGCCAACAGCTACTTCACGCCGCAGGGGCAGAACCTCACGCGCATCCTGATCGGCGAACAACTTCGCATGGAGGACATCTCGCAGCATTCCAACCGCGTGGCCAGCATGGCGCGCAACCCGGTGGAGAGCTATCTGACATCGCTGCAGGCCAGCGGCCAGGCCCGCTTCGAGGACATCCGCATGGCGGCGGCGCAGTTCGTCAACCTGTGCATGCTGGGCCAGTACTACCTGCTGTGCGATGCCAGCGAGGCGATCCCGCCGGCGCGCACGCGGGCCAGGCTCGTGCGGTCAGCGGTGGACATGTTCGCTGGCGCCTATCTGGTGGATAAATAAAGCGCTTGATCCACCCCAAAAAGGGGACGGAAAGGGTGATCGCTCACAACAGGCAAAATACGCCTGCCCCCGGAAAGGGCCCCCAGGCGGCATGGCCGCCGCCCCCCGTGGGGGGGTGAGGAAACTTGGGGCGGCCCGGCGTTTCCTCATGAGCCGACGATCAATGTCCGAACAAACGACGCTTGAATTCACCCAGCCGCCCAGCGATGGCGGCGATTCCCTGACCCTGGCCCACTACGCCGAGCGCGCCTACCTGGAGTACGCGCTGAGCGTGGTCAAGGGCCGCGCCCTGCCCGACGTGTGCGACGGCCAGAAGCCCGTGCAGCGCCGCATCCTGTACGCGATGGACCGCATGGGCCTGGGCTTCTCGGGCAACACCGGCGCAAAGCCGGTCAAGAGCGCGCGCGTGGTGGGCGACGTGCTCGGCAAGTACCACCCGCACGGCGACACGGCCGCCTACGACGCCATGGTGCGCATGGCGCAGGATTTCGCGCTGCGCTACCCGCTGGTCGACGGCCAGGGCAACTTCGGCAGCCGCGATGGCGACGGCGCCGCCGCGATGCGTTACACCGAAGCACGCTTGGCCCCCATCGCCCGCCTGTTGCTCGACGAGATCGACATGGGCACGGTCGATTTCATCCCCAACTACGATGGCCGCGAGGAAGAGCCTAGGCAACTGCCCGCGCGCCTGCCCTTCGTCTTGCTCAATGGTGCCAGCGGCATCGCCGTGGGCCTGGCCACCGAGATCCCCAGCCACAACCTGCGGGAGGTGGCCGCGGCCGCCGTGGCGCTGATCAAGAACGACAGACTGTCCGACGAAGAGCTGTGCGGCCTGGTGCAAGGCCCCGATTTCCCGGGTGGTGGACAGATCATCTCCAGTCCGCAGGACATCCAGGACGCCTACCGCACCGGGCGGGGCAGCCTGAAGGTGCGTGCCCGCTGGAAGATCGAGGATTTGGCGCGGGGCCAATGGCAGTTGGTCGTGACTGAGCTGCCGCCCGGCACCAATGCCGCCAAGGTCGCTGAAGAAATCGAAGAGCTGGTCAACCCCAAGGTCAAGGTCGGCAAGAAGGCCCTGACGGCCGAGCAGCTGCAGCTCAAGACCAGCGTGGCCTCCATCCTGGACCTCGTGCGGGACGAGTCCAACAAGGATGCCCCGGTGCGTTTGGTCATCGAACCCAAGACCCGCACCGTCAGCCAGCAGGAGCTGATCACCACGCTGCTGGCGCACACCAGCCTGGAAAGCTCCGCCTCGGTGAACATGACCATGGTCGGCGCCGACGGCAAGCCCACGCAGAAGGGCCTGCGCCAGATCCTGCTGGAGTGGACGGGCTTCCGCATGGACACGGTGACGCGCCGCACGCGCCACCGCCTGGGCAAGGTGCTCGACCGCATCCACATCCTCGAAGGCCGGCAGCTGGTGTTGCTCAACATCGACGAGGTGATCCGCATCATCCGCGAGAGCGACGAGCCCAAGGCCGCGCTGATCGAGCGCTTCAAGCTCAGCGACCGCCAGGCCGACGACATCCTCGACATCCGCCTGCGCCAATTGGCCCGGCTGGAAGCGATCAAGATCGAGCAGGAACTGGCCGAGCTGCGCGGCGAGCAGGCGAAGCTGCAGGAGATCCTGGACAGCCCCGCCACGCTCAAGCGCACCGTGGTCAAGGAGATCGAGGCCGATGCCAAGCAGTACGGCGACGAGCGCCGCACCCTGATCCAGGCCGAGAAGCGCGCCGTGGCCGAGGTGAAGGTGGTCGACGAGCCCGTGACGGTGGTGGTCAGCCTCAAGGGCTGGGTGCGTGCGCGCACCGGCCATGGCCACGATCCCGCAAGCTTCGCCTTCAAGGCCGGCGACGGCCTGTACGGCACCTTTGAATGCCGCACCGTTGATCCGATGATCGTCGTCGGCAGCAACGGCCGCGTCTACAGCGTGCCCGTGAGCAGCCTGCCCGGCGCGCGCGGCGATGGCCAGCCCATCACGACGATGATCGAGCTCGAATCCGGCACGCAGCCGCTGCACTACCTGGCCGGCAACCCCGAGCAGGTGCTGCTGCTGGCCAACACCGCGGGCTTCGGCCTGCTGGCCAAGCTGGGCGATCTGGTCACGCGCCAGAAGGGCGGCAAGGGCTTCCTCACGCTCGACGAGGGCAGCATCGTGCTGGCCCCGGTGCTGGTGCAGCCGGCGCACACCCAGGTGGCCTGCCTGGCCCAGGGTGGGCGCCTGCTGGTGTTCGCGCTGGACGAGCTCAAGCTGCAGTCCAACGGCGGCCGCGGTCTCACGCTGATGGAAGTCGATGCCAAGAAGGACCCGCTGGTGTCCGTGGCCACCGTGCACAACGGTGTGCGCGTGATCGGCTCGGGCCGGGGCGGCAAGCCCAAGGAAGAAGACGTGCGCAACAGCGGCTACACGGCCCACATCGGCAAGCGGGCCCGCAAGGGCAAGGCCGTCGATGGCCTGCAGAAGGTGATGCGCGTCGTGCCCATCGCGAATTGAGGCTGGTAAAACCCGCCCCTCAGCCGTGGGGGCGGGGCGTCCAAGTGCGGGGCGCCCCCATTGACCTCCCGTTACATCGTCTCTATCGTTCGGGCAATCGCTCGCGCCACGGGAGGCGCGGCCAAACAACCAGAGAGAGTCAGATGAACGCTGCTGTCCGCGCCGAGGTGCTGAACGACGCCGCCCAATATTACGAAGAGCAGGGTTATGTGGTACTGCCCGGCCTGCTGCCCGCACGGCTCGTCGACAAGCTGATGTCGCTCTACCAGCGCGATATCCTGCCCACCAAGACCAAGTTCTACCGTCAGAACACCAACATCTACGACCGCAACCGTTTCACATCGCACGGCCATGTGATCCAGAGCTTCCTGGATGTGCACAACTACAAGCGTTTCCCCGAATTCAGCCAGGCCGCGCTGGATCTCTATTTTTCGCCAGAGTTGCTGGGGGGGCTGCAGCAGGTCACGGGCCATGCCAAGCACAACCTGATGCAGAGCATGCTGTTCGATGCGAACGCGGCCACGCCGCCGCACCAGGACTGGTGGTACCTCGATTCGGTGCCCAACGGCAACCTGCTCGGCGCCTGGATCGCCATGGAAGACATCCATGAGGATGCCGGCCGCTTCTACGTATTGGCCGGCACCCACCGCGTGGCCCTGCACGAGAAGAACATGGCGCACTCGGACTGGCTCGTGCGCATGCGCGAATACATGGACGCCCATCCCGAGCTGATCCATGTGCCGGCCCTGAAGAAGGGCGACGTGCTGTTCTGGAACTCGCGCACCATCCACGGCTCCCTGCCCACCAAGGATCTGAAGCACTCGCGCAAGTCGCTGACGGCGCATTTCCTGCCTTCCCAGATGACCTTCGGCAACCTGTTCACCAGCAAGCCCTGGGTGCAGTACGAGCAGCATGGCGAGTTCCAGTACTTCGCCAACCAGCCCGAGCATTCCCTGAAGGCCGAGATGGTCTCCAAGCTCAAGGTGGCCGTGTACGACAGCCCGCGTCTGCTGCGTCTGGCCCGCAAGTTCCAGAAGCGCTCTGTCGCCGACGTCTGAGCAGCCTGCTGGCCTTCTTCAGGCCCGCACGACGGTGACCGAGCACTGCGCCTCGGCCACCACCTGGGCACTCACGCTGCCCAGGTAGCGCCGCAGGCTGGAGTTGCCTCGCGCGCCCATCACGATGTGGTCCACCTGGTTCTTGGTGGCGAAGTCGACGATGGCCACGGCGGTGTCGGGCGATTCGAGCACATGGAAGGTCAGGCGCTGATCGTCCATGGCCAGCGCCTGCTGCAGCGGCCGGGCCCAATGGCGGATGGCCACCAGTTGCTTCACATGCAGGCTGTTGCCCTGCTCGTCAGTGAGCTTGTCCATGCCCACGCGGTTGGTCTTCATCACGCTGACGCAGGCCAGGCGCGCACCGGGCTCGATCACCAGGATGCGCCGCACGGTGGCCAGCAGCTTGGCATCGAGCGCCGGCGTCGAGTTGCGCACGCCGATGGCCACCATGATGATGGGACTGCGCTCCAGCTGGGTCGTGACCGAGGTCTCGGGCTCGGGCTCGTGGCCGATGGCCTTGAACCAGCGGCTCAGCTTGCGCAGCGCGCCGGCCGTCGTCAGTTTCTCCGCGCGAGGGGTCAGCGGCACCTGAGCCGGGTTCTGCAGGTCCAGCGCGAGCTGGGCCGCGCTCTGGTAGCGGTTCTCGGGGCGCACCTCCAGGCAGCGCAGCACCACCTCCTGGAACCACGGCGGCAGTTCGGGCACCAGCGCGCGTGGCGGCGTCGGCTCGGTGTACAGACGCTTGCGCAGGCCGCTGACACTGTTGGGCTGCCCGAACGGTCGGTGGCCGGTGGCCAGGTGGTACATCAGCACGCCCAGAGCGAACAGATCGCTGCGCGGATCGTTGCGCACGAACTGCACCTGCTCTGGCGACATGTACGGACCCGTGCCCATGGGCAGCTCGAACTCTTCTTCGAGCAGGTCCGGCAGATGATCGTGGCGTGAGAGGCCGAAGTCCACCAGCACGGCTTCGCCGCTCGCGCGGAACATGATGTTGCTGGGCTTGATGTCCAGGTGCACCACATGCTGCGCATGCACGGCGTGCAGCGCCTGCGCGATCCGCGCGCCGATGCGGGCCACCTCGCGCAGGGGCAGTGGGGCTTGGTCGAAGCGTGGCTTGAGCGTGTCGCCGGGCACATGCTCCATCACGATGTAGGGCTGGCGCGTGAAATCGCCCCGGGCCACGTAGCGTGGCACGTGGGGCCCCTGCAGGCGCGGCATGATCATCTGCTCTACCTCGAAGCCAACGATGGTGGCCGGGTCCTCGCCGCCCTTGAAGCGGGGCACCTTCATGATCAGGGGCAGACCAACCTGATCCGGGGGCACCGGGCCTGCACGGCGCACGGCCCACAGCGTGGCCATGCCGCCCTGGTGCAGGCGTTCGACCAGTTCGAAATCGTCCAGCACCATGCCGGCTTCCAGCCGCAGGCGTGGGCCACTGGGTTCTTCGGTGGTGTCTGGCCGCTCAGCGGCCATGGTGCAGTCTCTCGGCCATCAACTCGGGCAGGCCGGCCTGGATGATGCGCTCGGCCGCCTCTTCGTGGTCATAGGGCACGCGGTGAAAGGCCAGCGTGTCCTGTTCGTCGTCGTACAGGGCGTAGCAGGCGGCCGGGTTGCCATCACGAGGCTGGCCCACGGAGCCGGGAATGGCCAGCCAGCGCCGTGCGCGCGACAGCGGAATGGCCACACCTGGCACCGGTTCGAACTCACCGGCCTTGCCGGTGCCCGAGAGGTGGTAAAGCCGCGGCTCGTGCATGTGGCCGCACAGCACGAGGTGTGCATCGGTGGCATACAGGCTGCGCATGGCCTCCAGCCGGCCGTGGATGTAGCCCCACTCGGCCGGCGCATGGGCGTTGGCATGCACGGCGAGGCAGTCGCCGAAGGTGGCCGTCAAGGGCAGGCTGGCCAGGAAGTCGCGCTGGGACGCATCGAGCTGCTGGCGCGTCCACGCCAGACTCACCTGCACCTGTCCGTGCATGCCTTCGTGCGTAACGCCGCTCACGGCATCGTCATGGTTGCCGCGCACGGCCACGGCACCGTCGGCCACACGGCGGCGCACGAAGTCCAGCACCCAGCCTGGGTCGGCGCCGTAGTCAACGTAATCGCCCAGCAGCACGAGCTGGTCGAAACCTTCGCCAAGGGCGTGTTCCCACACCGCCTCGGTGGCTTGGCGGTTGGCGTGCAGGTCGGACAGCAGGGCGAACTTCATGACAGGGCGGCGCAGATTCAAAAGCACGCGCGAAAAGCGTGACCTGCCAGTGTAGGCATGCCGACCGCCGTCTGTCATCCGGGGCGTCGCGGAGGCCGGATCAGATGGCCTCCCAGTCGCCTTCGGTCACCGCCTGACGCGACGCGGCATGCGCCCCGGGTTGCGGTGAATGGGTCATGGCGGGTTGCGCACGGTTGGCCGCCAGGGCCGGCGTACGCGCGGCACGCGGCTGGCTCACCGGCGCGGGCGTGAGCTTGGGATGCTCTGCATGGTCGGCAGTGCCTTGCTGCTTGGCATTGCGGCGAAGTGCGACGGCATCCGGCATGCTGTGGGACTGGTGGGCATCGATGCGGAACACCTGCACCGTCGCCGACACCACCTGCGCCCGGCTGGCCAATGCCATGGACGAGGCCGAGATCTGCTCCACTGCCGCCGCGTTCTGCTGGGTGATGGTGTCCAGCTGCGCGATGGCGCTGTTGATCTGCGAGATGCCTGTCAACTGCTCGTTGGCACCGTGGCTGATCACCTCGACGAGCGAGCCCACCTTCTCGACCGACTGCAGCGCGACGGCCATGGTCGTCTTGGCGGTTTCGGTCAGGCGGCTGCCGGCGCTGATCTTCTCGGCCGAATCGGTGATCAGCTGCTTGACCTCCTTGGCGGCCGTGGCCGTGCGCTGCGCCAGGGCCCGCACTTCGGAAGCCACGACGGCAAAGCCGCGCCCCTGTTCGCCAGCGCGCGCGGCCTCGACCGCGGCATTGAGCGCCAGGATGTTGGTCTGGAAGGCGATGCTGTCGATCACCTGGATGATCTCGTTGATGCGCTTGGAGGATTCCTCGATGGCGACCATCATCTGCGTGACGTCGTCCACCGCGGCGCTGCTGCGCTGCGTGACGGCCGTGGTCTCGTGCGCCAGCGAGGCGGCTTGCTTGGCCGTGTCCGAACTCGTGCGCACGGTGCCGGTGATCTGCTCCATCGATGCCGCGGTCTGCTGCAGGTTGCTGGCCTGGGTTTCCGTGCGGGCCGACAGATCCTGGTTGCCCGAGGCGATCTCTTCGGTGGCCACCATCATCTGGTTGACCTCGTTGCGCGCATCGCGAACGATGGAGCGCAGGTTCACGTTGAGTTGGTTCAGCGATTGCGCCAGTTTGCCGACCAGGTCCTTGCGGTTGGAGTCGATGTCGGCGGTGAGGTCGCCAGCGGCCATGCGGTTGGCGCGCACCAGCAGGCCTTCCAGCGGCTTGAGTGTCAGCGCTCGGATCACGAGGGAGGCGGCTGCGCCCAGGCCGGCCATCAGCACGGCGCCGATCAGCAGTTCGAGCACGTTGATCTCGGAGAGCCCGCCTGCCGAGGCCACCCCGACGCCATAGGCCAGCACGGCCGTGAGCAGACTGATCAGCATCATCTGGCCGACCAAGCCCAGCCGGGTGCCTTCGCGCAGCTTGCCCAAGGCATCGACGCGGACCACATGGCCCTGTTCCAGCTTGTGCAGCAGGCGGCCAGCGTCTTTTTCAGCACGCATGGTGGCGTATAACCTTTCGGAGGCCTGCACCTCGACGCGCGTGGGCAGGGTGCGCACCGACATGTAGCCCACGGGCCGGTCGTTTTCCATCAACGGGGTGACGTTGGCCTTCACCCAGTAATAGCTGCCATCCTTGCGGCGGTTCTTGACCAGCGCGGACCAGGGCTGTCCCGAAGCGATCGTCATCCACATGTCGCGGAAGGCTTCTTCCGGCATGTCGGGGTGACGGATCATGTTGTGGGGCTGGCCCAGTAATTCCTCGCGGGTATACCCACTGACCTGGATGAATGCAGGGTTGCAGTAATTGATCCGGCCTTTGAGGTCCGTCGTGGACACCAGTGTTTCACCAGCCGGAAAAGGGTACTCGTGCTCGGACACGGGCAAGTTGACGCGCATAGGGCCTCCTGAACATCACGTAGACATGACGCAGGGAATTACTGCGCGTTGCCCCTGCTGCAACGGTGCCTGGTCAAGGCGTCGGCTGAGAATAGCCCTTCTGGACAAATGCCGCTATGTGCCGGATTGCCAATATCAGGTGTCAATTCGAGCTATTCAAAACCCGGTTCACTTTCCGGCTTTGAAGCTCGGTCACAATACTAAGGTGGTTGCCTGGCAACTTCAATCGCAATTGCACACCAACGTGAAGACCCCAGAACAAGAAGCGGCGTTGCGCTCCATTCGCAAGTTGATTGAGTTTTGGCGCATTTCCCCCGAGGAACTCGAATTCGACGCACCCAGCATGCCGTCGGAACTGCCCCAGGTGCTTGTCCCGTCGCCCAAATACCGGCATCCGGTGTCGGGCGATACCTGGGATGGCCAGGGTTCGCAGCCGCCATGGTTGCGCGAGGCCCTGACACGAGGCGGATATACCGTCGAGGAATTGCGTTGTGCCAGCCCTGATCCCTCGCGGCTGGAGCACTGAACAACGGCGCTTTGCCCTGTCCAGACCCCTGACCCGGGGTTTTACAAGTTGACACACCCTGACACGGTTGCGGGTGGGGTGAAATACGCTCTTTTGACAGCGCAGCAGGCCCCGGGACGCGGCCGGGGATGCGGGCGGTATGCGTGACAGAAACGACCGATCAGTCTTGGCGTGGTGGACCATCCTGGGTTTGGGCCTTGGGCTGATCGTGCTGTCCGCGCTGCTTTGGGTCTCCCAGGGCAGTGCCGATGCCCGCCACCGGGCCCTGGAGCGCGATCTGCAGCGTCTGGCGCCGGTGGTGCAGGCGCTCAGCGCCGGCCATGCCCCCGATGCGCGGATGCTCGGCGAAGTGGGCGACACCGCCCTGGCACCGCTGATGCAGGCCTTGATCGATGCGTCGCGGCAGAGACAGCAGGCCCTGCAGACTTACCAGACCCAGATCGAGGCGGTCGGATTGGGCGAGGGCATGGTGCCGTCGACGCTGGTCCTGCCCACGGGGCGTCACAGCGTTCGCCAGAAGCTGGCACAGCTCAACACCGCGCTGGACGATCTGGCACGCCAGGACCAGCAGATCCAGTCCCAGCTCGATGACGCGCTGCGGCAGTGGCTTCAGCAGGCGCCGGCCTGGGACAACGATGAGCGCCGCAAGGCCTTGTTGGCCACGTCCTCCGACGCGGCGCAAACGATGCACGCATTCTTCGGGGTGGAGCACGACATCGTGACGCAGGTCGATGCCCTGCTGACTTACCTCGACAAGGTGGGCAAGGGCGTGGCCCTGGAGAACGGTGCCCAGCAGGAGCTGGTGTTTGCCAGGGCGGCTGATCTCGACTACTACCGCGCCACGCTGCTCAAGCTGGGTGATCTGGGGCGTCGCGAGCAGCATTTGCTGGCCCAGGCGCAGCAATCTGGCGGCCAGCATGCGCGGCAGTTGGGCCAGTGGTTGACGGCGTCGTCAGCGCACACGCCACATTGAGGGCCCGTGGCTCCAAGCAGGGCTGCTGGCGTCGCCAGCATTCCTTAACCTCCCCGACATCGGCGCTTTACGTCGCCGGCCCAGCATGCGCAGGCCGCACCTTGCGCGGTGCTCCGATGGACCGATGTGATGACGCGCGACGTGCCCCGTTTTTCCGAGATGACGATGACGGCCGACCGGCCCGTGAGGATCGGCGCGGCGGTCCGTCGCATCGCCATGGCGGTGTCGGTGGCAGGCTTGGTAGCCTGCGCCGGCCCCGAGCGGCAGGTGCCCAAGCTGGATCCCGCGCGCGTGCAGCAGTTCGAGGCCAAGGGCTACCCGGCGGCTCATCAGTATCCCGTCAGCCAGGTGGATGAACTCAGGGTGGTGCAGGGCCGCCCCTTCCGCCTGGTGTGGACGCGGCCCCAGCAGGCCGGGCCGCATCCGCTGGTGGTCTACCTGCCCGGGGCCGGACAGGACGCCTTGGCCAACGAGTCCTGGCGCAACGCGCTCGCACAGGCGGGCTACGCGGTGCTGTCGTGGCAGGCACTGCCAGACGACGAACAGCGCCCTCAAGGGGATCTGCGCCAATGGGCCAGCCAGCGTTTCGCCAGCGATGCCTTGCAGCAGCGCACCAATCTGCTGGCCCAGCTCATGGCCGATCTGACCCGGGCCCAGGCGGCCGGCGAGCCCGGGCTGCAGCGCGTGAACCTCAAGCTGGCGGCCTTGGCCGGCTACGACCTGGGTGCCTACACCGCCCAGTGGGCCGCGGGCGAACACGTGAACCACATGCGCGAGGCGTCCGCCTCCACGCTGGCCGGGGCCTTCAAGGCCTTCATCTGGCTGAGCCCGTATGCGAGCTTCAGCCAGGGCGGCTTCGACACGCGTTATGCGGATCTGAACGCCCCCATCCTCACCATCACCTCCGACCGGGACACGGACCCATTCGGGCTGGTGTCGGCCTCCTACCTGCGCACGGCGCCCTTTGGGGGCATGCCGGCCGGGCAGAAGTTCATGCTGATGCTGGGCGGCGCCAGCCATGATGACCTGGGTGGCCGCGAAGGACGCGAGCGTTTGGGGGGCGACGGTGACGTCGGCGGCCGGCAAGGCGCAGGCCCCGGCGGCAAAGGGGGCGCTGAAGGCAGCGGCCCGGGCGGTGACGGCGATGGAGCCGATGGTCCCGGCGGATCGGGTGGTGGCTTGCCGCCCGGCGGTGGCCGTGGTGGCAGGGGCGGCGGCATGGGGGGGTCTGGCGGTGGTGGCGGCCATGGCGGCGGTCCGGGTGGCCGCGGTGGTCCCGGCGGATCCAGGGAGGGCCGTGCTGTGTCGCCCACTCAGCAGGCCATGCAGCGCGCCGCCGTGACCACGGTGAGCATCGCCTTCCTGGACGCCTGGCTGCAGGACGATGCCTTGGCGCGCAACTGGCTGAGCGAGCAGGCGCCCCGCTGGCTCAAACCTGTGGGCGATCTGCACGGCAAGTGAGCTGGCGCAGCGGCTTCAGCCCTCGGCCAGGTCCGGGAACAGCGCTTTCTTGATGATCGCGTGCACGCCCAGGTTGCCATCGACCACCTGGGTGATGCCGAAATCCACGCCCACCGACAGCAGCGACACGGCTTCATCTTCGCTGAGCTGGTGGGCCTGCATCAGGTAGTGGCGCGCCTTGCGGAAGGCGTCCAGCATGGCCGCGTCCAGCGATGACTTCTGGTAGACCTGGGTCTGCGCCTGTGGCCCCAGCTCGGCGAAGTGGTCCGAGAAACTGAAGCCGTGCAGTACCCACTCATTGGGCGTTTCCAGGAAGGGGTAGTGCAGATCGGCCATGAAGCTGCCGGCCAGATCGGCCTTCTTGTGCAGCACCAACTGGAACACGCCGGTCAGCGAGCACTCGATGGCCGTGCCGCACACCTCCGAGTCGCCCTGCGATGCGTGCGGATCGCCCACCGAGAACAAGGCGCCTTCGGCCGACACGGGCAGGTAGAGCTGCGTGCCCTTGCCGGCGCGCCAGTTGTCCAGGTTGCCGCCGAAGTAGCCGGGCGGGATCGAATCGACCATGCCTTGCTCACGCGGGGCCACGGCCAGCACGCCGAAGTGCGGGCGGATGGGCACGCGGGCCTTGGCCAGCACACCGTACTTCTTCTCCACCGTGGCCGGGTCCACCGGCACGCCGGGGTAGTCGATGGTGTCATGGCGCACGCCGAAGGGATCGGTCTGTGGCGTCCAGCGGTAGTTGTAGACGGCCTTGGCGTGCGGTTGCTCGGGCGATGGGTCGATCTCGTAGATGGTGACGACCTCGCGCTGCTTGGGCTCGGTCAGCATGTCCTTGTAGTGAAAGCCCCACCAGGCCGCCGCGTTGCTGCCGAAGATGCGGCCATGGTGGCTCGGGTGGCAACTGGCGCGCGGCACGATGTCCAGAATGCGGACCTCCAGCACATCGCCCGGCTCGGCGCCATGCACGTAGACAGGGCCGGTGCAGATGTGCACGCCGAAGCCTTCGCCGGCACCACGGCCGTAGATGGAGGCGTCCATCGGGCCGGCGCCGCGGCGATCGACTGCTTTCTTGCGGGCTGTCCAGTAAAAGACGCTTTCGGCGCCCGGGTCGCCATCGATCATGCGCTCGCGGTCGTCGCTGGCGTGCTGCGTGAGCGTCTCGATGGTGACGATGTCGCCTGATCGCACCGACAGCACAGGCTTGATGCTGCGGCTGAAGTAGCCCCAGTGCACGGTCTTGTCCGACACGGGCACGTAGTAATGGTTGGGCAGGGGCTCGCCCGGCGATGCGGCGGTGCCCGGCAAAGGTGCAGCGCGTTTGGGTGACAGGGCCAGCGCCACGGCGTAGCGTGCGTGGTCGCTCAACACGTTCTGAAACTGGCTGCGGCGGGCATCGGCGCCTGCACCGGGTGATGCGGTCGTGCCTTCTTCGCGCGCGGCGGGCTTGGGTGCGGGCGGTTGCGCAGGGCGCCCACGGCGCAGTTTCTCTTCTCCGTCCCTGCGCGGCTCGGCGCGGTAGGCGCGAGGCGACACGCCATAGCGCGCGCTGAACGCCCGGCTGAAATGCGCCGCATCCTTGAAGCCCCATCTGAAACAGAGTTCCGAGATGGTGATGTGGCCCAGCGCCGGGTTGGCCAGGTCCAGCCGGCAGCGCTCCAGCCGTCGTGATTTCAGGTAGTCGCTGAAGGTGGTCGAGCCCACCTGGAACAGCTTCTGGATGTAGCGGGTGGACAGGTCCTCCAGGCGGCCGATGTCATCGATCTGCAACTCGGCGTCGCCCAGGCGCGATTCGATGGCGCGGCACACGCGGCGCAGGTGGCCCAGTTGCACGGAGGTGCTGTCCTCCGTCTGGCCAGCCTGCGCGCGGTGCTCCTGACGCGAGAGGCAGGCCACCAGCAACTCGGTCAGCGTCGCTTCCAGTGGCGGCAATTCATGGCGACCCAGGTGCTCGAGCTCATCGGCGATGGCGCGCACCAGCGTCAGGCAAACGGCACCGACCCCCGCCTGCGTGTCGATCTTGTTGAGCTCCTGCCCGCAGGTGCGCACCAGGCGCAGGATGAAGCTGGCCGATTCCAGCCGTGCGATCACGGCACGGAAATCGGTGTTCAGCTCGACCCGCCAGGCGCGCGCCGGGTCCAGCACCAGGATGTCGCCGGGTGACAAGGCCAGCGTCTCGTCGGCATCGGCCACCAGACCACTGCCATCGAGCACGGCCAGCACCAGCACGGCATGGCCGTACCGGCGCGCGTTGGCGGAGTGGGGCACCAGCACCTGCGGCGAGGCGCTGAGCTTGACGAACACCGATTCCAGCGCCGAGGTGCTGCTGGACACGTGCCCGTCCAGCGGTGGCATCGAGGGGTTCGCCGGGCCGCTGCTGAGCAGTACTTTCTCCAGCACCTCCGACCAGGCCGCTTGGCGCAGCTTGTCCGGAAAGGCGCTGGTGGAAAAGCGTCGCAGATCATTGAGCATCATGGGCTCCGTGCAAGCGAGCGCTGTGCCAATGCCTCGTGACCTGCGAGTGCATCAGGTGCCGCGCGCCGGGAAGATGCTCTTCTTGACCAGCGCGTGCACACCCCAGTTGCCATCGACCACCTGCGTGATGCCGAAGTCCACCGCGATGGACATCAGCGAGATGGCCTCGTCCTCGCTGAGGTTCTGCGTGGTCATCAGGAAGTGGCGCATCTTGTGATACGCATCGCGCAGGGCCTTGTCGACCGACGACTTGCCGTAGATGTCCTTCTGCGCGCCCGGGCCCAGCTCGGCCAGGTAGTTGGCGTAGCTGAAGCCATGCAGCAGCCATTCGTCCTGCGTTTCCAGCAGCGGGTAGTTCAGCTCGGCCAGCGGCGTGCTGGGCAGGTCGGCCTTCTTGTGCAGGATCAGCTGGAAGGTGCCGGTGAGCGAACACTCGATGGCCGTGCCACACAGTTCCGAATCGCCTTGCGAGGCGTGCGGATCGCCCACCGAGAACATCGCGCCCTTCACGGCCACCGGGTAGTAGAGGGTCGCGCCTTTGCCGATGCGCCAGTTGTCGATGTTGCCGCCGGTGTAGTTGGGCGGGATCGAGGTGACGAACTCCGCCTCGGCCGGGGCCACGCCCATGGTGCCGAAGTGCGGCCGCACCGGGATGCGGATGTTCTTGAGCACGTTCTCGTTCTTGGTGATGGTGCGGTGGTCCACCGGCACGCCGGGGTAGTCGATGGTGGGGTGCACCACGCCGAAGGGATCGGTCTGCGGCGTCCACTTGTAGTTGTAGACGGCGCGGGCCCAGTTGCGCTCGCCGGTGGCGTCCACCTCGTAGATGGTGACGACCTCCCGCTTCTTGGGCTCAGTCAGCGTGTCACCGTAGTGGAAGCCCCAGTTGGCGGCGGCGTTGCTGCCGAAGGAGCGGCCCTTGTACAGGGGGTTGGCGCTGGGACGGGGCACGCAGTCGATGATGCGTACCTCGAGGATGTCGCCGGGCTCTGCGCCCTTGATGTAGACGGGCCCGGTGCAGATGTGCACGCCTTCGCCGCCACCGGCGCCCACCTTGGCGTCCATGGGGCCGGCACCGCGGCGGTTCACGCCCTTTTTCTTGCTGTCCCAGTGGAAGACGCTTTCGGCACCCGCATCGCCCTTGACCATGCGCTCGGCATCGTCGTTGGCGTGGTGGGTCAGCGTCTCGATGGTGACGAAATCGCCCGATTCCACCTCGACCACCGGCTTGGCCGACTTGCTGAAGTAGCCCCACAGCACGGTGTTGGCGCTGGCCGGGATGTAGTAGTGGCTGGTCATGCCCGAGCCGGGCTTGGCGCTCTGCGCGAAGGCGCTGGGCGACATCGACGCGGTCAGCGCCCCGGCCGACACGGCGGCGCCGCTGGCGGCCATCGCGTCGCGCAGGAACGAGCGCCGCGCAACCTTGAACTCTTCCTTGATGTCTTTCTCTGCCGCGGGCGTGACGCCGTGGGAACAACCGGGACCGCAGATGTGGCTGGACATGGCCATGAATCCTTTTGAAAGGGTTTTGAAGGGATGAGCACCCCCTCAGGCCTTTCTCTGAAAAGGTCTGTACGTCTGTGGAAGCAGCGGATGGGGTGCGAAGAAATTATTCGCTGCAGGCCCGTCGAAGGCCTTGTCCAGGCGCGCACAAATGCTTGTCAATCTCTGTTCAGCAAGGCAGATCCCGCCACCGGCCCGGTGAATGCCCCCTGAGTCCCGGCTGAATCAAGTCATAACAAATGATCGAATTAACCGAGAATGACAATCATTTATGACTTATTCGCGTAGGCTGTTTACATTCAGAAACAGGCGCCCCCCCGTGGGCGCCCAGCCTTCCCGAGGAAGAAGTCATGCGCATCCTTCATGTCCTGCACAGCCATGGCTACGGCGGTGCCGAGAGCCACGTGATCATCCTGATGCGGGGCCAGATCGCCCAGGGGCACGAGGTGATGTTCGCCGGCCCGCTGGATTCCTGGCTGGGCAAGGCCTGCCAGGAGCACGGCATCCCGGCCACGCACCTGCGCATGACCGGCCTGTACGACATCGGCTCGCACCTCAGGCTGCTGCGCCTCGTCAAGACCTGGGGGGCAGACATCATCCATGGCCACCTGGTGCGCGCCTCGTACTACGCGGGCTGGGCCGGTCGCCTGAGCGGCACGGTCGCCATCAGCACCGCGCACACCACCAACGCGCTCAAGCACATGGACCGCTGCGACCACATCATCGCGGACTCCAAAGCCAACGAGACCAACCTGCTCGCATACGGCCACCCGCAAGACAAGCTCTCTGTCATCTACACCGGCGTGCCCGATGCGCCCCGCCACGATTGCCAGGCCATCCGCCAGGAACTGGGCATCCCCGAGGACACCTTCGCGGTGGTGCATGCCGGCCGTTTCATCCGCGACAAGGGGCAGGACGTGCTGGTGCGCGCGCTGGCCGAGGTGAGCGACCCCAAGGTGCGCCTGTACCTGATCGGTGCCGATGACACCGACTACGCCGCACAGGTGCACCAACTGCCTCAGACCCCTGGCCGCGTGACCTACCTGGGCTTCCGCTCCGACGTGCAGCGCATCTTGCAGGGTTTCGACCTGTACGTGCAGCCCTCGCGCCGCGAAGGCCTGCCGCTGGCCGTGTCGGAAGCCTTCGTGGCCCGCCTGCCCGTGATCGCCACTCGCGTCGGCGGCATGCCCGAGGTGGTGCTGCACGAGCAGACCGGCCTGGTGGTCACACCCGACACACCCACCGAAATGGGCCAGGCCATCACACGCCTGGCGGCCGACCGCGCCTTTGCACGCCAACTGGCCGAGAACGGCCGCCGCTTCTACGACCAGCACCTGACCGAGCACACCATGGTCAACCGCGCGCTGGACGTGTACCGAGGCCACCTGTCCGCGCTGGCGCTGGCGCATTGACGGCGCATCGAAAGGGCGATTGCGCTACAGTGCCGGCCATGAGCGCCACGCCTCCTTCCCTTGACGATGCCCCGGCCCTGTCGATCCTGATGTACCACCAGATCGGGCGCTACCCGCGCCCGGACGCGCACAGGGCCCTGTTCTGCCACATCGACCGATTCCGTGGGCAGTTGCGCTACCTGAAGCTCGCCGGCTTCAAGGTGCTGAGCCTGGCCGAGGCCTACCGCTGCCTGTTCGAAGGCGAGCCGCTGCCCAAGCGCTCCGTGGTGATCACGGTCGACGACGGCTATGACGATTTTCGCGAATTCGCCTGGCCCGCGCTGAAGGAGTACGACAGCCCGGCCACGGTGTTCCTGGTCACATCCCTGATCGGCAAGACGGCCGACTGGCTGACCGACCGCCCCGAGCTGCCCAAATTGATGGACGCCGCTGCGATCCGCCAGCTGCACAGCGAAGGCGCGCATTTCGGCTCGCACGCGATGACTCACCCGCGCTTGTCGAAGCTGTCGCCGGAAGCCCAGCGCGAAGAGATCTTTGGCAGCAAGGCGGCGCTGGAGGATCTGCTGGGCGCCTCGGTGCCTGACTTCTGCTACCCGTATGGCGACTACGACCAACGCTCACGCGATCTGGTCGAAGAGGCGGGCTACCGCACGGGCCTGACCTGCATCCGCGGCGCGGCCAACACCTCCCACAACCCGTTCGAGCTGACGCGCAAGGCGATCTCCTACGGTGACAATCTGGTCGGCTTCATGTGGAAGGTGCACATGAAGCATGCGCGCAAGGGCTGAGCGATGTCAGCCTGAGGCACAATGTCGGCCGTGCTGGCTCCGTGGTGAAATGGATATCACGGACCCCTCCTAAGGGTCAAGTACAGGTTCGATTCCTGTCGGGGCCGCCACTTGCCACTTCGGCCGTCAGTTCCTGAGATTGCTGCGTGCCATGACTTGATTGACCAAGTCTGCAGTCTGCGGCCCGTTCGCTTTGGCCTTGTCGAGCAACGGCGCCAGATCGCCCGCGTTGGCACGCAACTGCTCCGGATTGGCTTCGCGCAGGACCACCAGGGTGTTGACAACGCCACTGGTATTGGTGGTTCGCGTCTCTGCGAATTCAACCAACTCAGGCAGCAGCTTCGGATCGGCCATCCACTGGCGTACCAACTCGGTCGTGGCCGCCACGCGCGTGGGTTTGTCCTGCGCGAAGATCTGCTCGATGAGCTTGCCTCGTCGCGTGTCCAGCGCGGACAAGGCCGTAGACGCCTGAGCCTGTTCAACGGCAGTGCCTTTCGCCTGCAAGCTTTCAAGCACGGTGGTGGCCCGCAGCTTCTCGGCCAGCTGGGTCACGAAACCCTGGTCCGTGAACACCGACATCGTCAGCAAGGCCGCGTCGCGCGTTTCCGGCTTCTGCAGGTGCGGGATGAACTTCTCGACGGTCTGCGCCGTGGCCAACCGGCTTTGAAGAAAAGCCACGCCCACCTGGAGCGAGGACACGAACACCGCGACAGAAGACACGGCGATGGTGATGCGCTGCAGCTTCTTCTGTTCGAACTCGGCCTTGTCCTTCTCCAGCTTGGCGCGTTCGTCCGCGATTTGCTGGCGCTGGGCAGCGATGTCCTCGTCGGTCATGGAAGCTCTCTGGGGTGAGTTGGCGTGTGCGTCGCAATGGCTGGCGCCATGTTGCCCGCTCGCCCATGCCGGCGAAGTCCCTAGAACGTGGGGCACCTGCGGTTTAGCAGTGCCGTTTACCCCTAAAGGGGGATTTGAGCTGAACGGTGTCTTGCGGACAATATGCGGATGCTTCGCTCCTCCCGACTTCACCTGCTGCTGTTGACCCTTGTGCTGGGCACGCTCGCCGCTGTGCTGCTGTGGGGCATCCTGCAACTCGCACCGGATGACGCGATGATGGCCACGCCCACCAGCCCGGCCGTGGCCAGCCTGGAGCGCTCTTCGCGCTGAAGCCCCGCCGACCGGCCGCGCTCAACTGCCTGCAGGCACCAGCCGCACTTGCGTGATCTCCGACGGCGCACCGAAGCGCTTGGGCGGCCCCCAGTAGCCGGTGCCACGGCTCACGTAGATCCACAGCGCCTTCAGGCGATGCAGCCCGGCGGTGTAGGGCTGTTGCAGCGGCACGAACAGGTTCCAGGGCCAGAACTGCCCGCCATGCGTGTGCCCTGACAATTGCAGGTCAAAGCCCGCGTCGACGGCCGATGCCGCGCTGCGCGGCTGGTGCGCCAGCAGCACCTTCACCGCAGCGTGCGCGGGCGCGTTGTGCAAGGCCTTGGCCGGATCGCTCTGATGCGCGGGATCGAACAGGTGCGCGGTGTAGTCGGCCACGCCGGCCAATACCAGGGCCTGGCCCTCGCGTTCAAGCACGACATGTTCATTAAGCAGCACCGCCACGTCCAGGCGTCGCAACTCGTCGATCCAGGCATGGGCGCCGGAGTAGTACTCGTGGTTGCCCGTGACGAAATAGGTGCCGTGCTTCGAGTTCAACGCGGCCAGCGGTGCCACGTGCTCGGCCAGTTCGCTCACGCTGCCATCGACCAGATCGCCCGTGATGGCGACCACGTCGGCCTGCAGGCCGTTGACCCGCTCGACGATGGCCTGCAGGTAGCCGCGCCGGATGGTGGGGCCCACATGGATGTCGCTGATTTGCGCGATGGTGAAGCCATGCAGGGCCTCGGGCAGTCCGGTGATGGGCACGTCGACATGCACGACGGGCGCGGTGCGGCGTGCATTGAGGAAGCCGAGCAGGCTCACGAGCAAGGCCAGGGGCGGCACGGTCTGCGCCGATAAGTCGTTGAACGCGGCAGAGGGCGCAAGCTGCGGCCAGATCCAACTGAGCGCATGTGCCACGGTCAGCAGCACATCGCGGCCCAGCGTCAGCACGAACAGCGAGGAGAACAGCCCCATGAACAGCAGCCCTGTCCACGAGACCCAGACCTTGGCGCGCGACTCGTGCAGGCGGAAGGCAATCAGCGACAGGGGCACCAGCACGGCAGAGAGCGCCAGCAGCGCCGTCAGGCTCCAGGCGCCCCCCGCGGGCAAGGCGGGCCCGAGGCGCCAGCCCACGTAGGCATGGACGAGGGCGGACAGCGCAAAGAGAAAGCTCAGGCTCATGGCCGCGTCAGGTGGCGGCGAGGCCTCGCGATTTCAAGGGGATGGGCGCGAACTAGTGCGCGATGCGTTCATGCTGCCGCACGGCGTCGATGGCGGCCATGACGGCGCCTTGCTCCGTGGCGGCGGGCAGCTTGTTGACGATGGCGGGCTGCCCTTCAAATACCACCTTCCAGGCCCATCGGCCCGGCGTGACCTCGTTGACGCTGACCAGCGCCTTCAAGCCATCCACATCGATCTTCACAGTGCGTAGCGTGCCCACGTTGGAATCCTTTCCCTTCCATTTGTGCGCAGATTATCGGCAGCACCGGGTGGCAAGGAAAGAAGGGCGCGGCTCGCGCTCCGTGGAAGATGCCTCGGAATTGTTCAGTTGATGATCAATTGGCCGCCAAGCAGGCCTCAGGCGGCCTTGAGCATGCCCTTGGTCTCGATGAAGTCGATCACTTCTGACAGGCCGTCGCGCGTCTTCAGGTTGGTCATCGCGAAGGGGCGGGTGGGGCGCATGCGCAGCGTGTCGGACTTCATGACGTCCAGGTTGGCGCCCACGTGCGGAGCCAGGTCCGTCTTGTTGATGACGAACAGGTCGCTCTTGGTGATGCCGGGACCGCCCTTGCGCGGGATCTTCTCGCCAGCGGCCACGTCGATCACGTAGATGGTCAGGTCGCTCAACTCGGGGCTGAAGGTGGCGGCCAGGTTGTCGCCGCCCGATTCGATGAAGACGATGTCGGCGTCAGGGTACTTGGCCAGCATGCGGTCGACGGCCTCCAGGTTGATGGAGGCGTCTTCGCGGATGGCGGTGTGCGGGCAGCCGCCGGTCTCCACCCCCATGATGCGGTCCGGGTCGAGCGCGCCGGCCACGGTCAGCAGGCGCTGGTCTTCCTTCGTGTAGATGTCGTTGGTGATGACGACCAGGTCGTACTGCTCGCGCATGGTCTTGCAGAGCATCTCGAGCAGGGTGGTCTTGCCGGAGCCGACAGGGCCGCCCACGCCCACGCGCAGGGGGGGGAGCTTCTTGGTGCGGTTGGCGATGTTGTGCAGGTGGCTGCTCATGATCTGAAGAGGCGTGAGTACTGGGTTTCGTGCTGGCTGCTGAGGATGGCCAGCATGGGCGTGAAGGCCTGGCGTTCGCCATCGCCCAGCGCCAGGGCGTGGTCGATGGCAGCGGGGATGGTGTCGATCAGGGATTGCAGGATGCGCTGGCCGGCGCTCTGGCCCAAAGGCACGGCCTTGATGGCTGCCTGGGCCATGTTCTCGGCCCAGCCGAAGGTGAAACTGACCAGCGCTTCACGGAGGCTGCTCGGTTGCGCCGGTGCATCTGCCGGCAGGCACTGGGCCACGGCCAGGGCGAAGGCGATGGGCCAGGTAGGCGCCGGGGGCAGGGCAGCGCAGGCGGTCAGGCGTGGATCAGCCAACGGCGCGGTGGAGGGCTGGCCAGGGACACCGCCATCGAGCCTGCGGTTGCGCAGCCATTCCACCAGGGAGCGGCCCATCTGCTCGGCCTGCAGGCGCAGTTCGGCGGTTTCGCGCGTCTGGATGACCCAATTGTTCAGTTCGGCCACGCGGGCCAGGTCCGCACGCTGCCAGGCCGGAACCGCGCGGGCCAGCACAGCCAGGTCCGCGCGGGCCAGGCTCAGGCGCAGCTGGTCTCGCAGCCAGTTGCTGGCGCTGGTTTCGTCCTGCACAAGCCCCTGGTCGATCGCGGCCTCCAGCCCTTCGGAGTAGCTGAACCCGCCGACCGGCAGGGCGGGAGATGCCAGCCACATCAGCTGCAAGCGGGTGGCGTCGGGCACCGGCGAGGCGGTGCCGCGGCGACGGTGGGTGAGGACGCGAGGCATGGACGGGGGAAACTGTGCCGGCTGGTGTGGCGAGCGGCGTTAGTGAGCGTGGCCGCAGCCGGGGCCGTGTTTGTGGCCGTGGTCGTGCTTGTGATCCTGTGGGTGGTCACCGTGAGCGTTGTGGTCATGGCCGTGGTCGTGGCCATGGTTGCAGCCGGGGCCATGCACGTGTGGGGCTGCTGTCACCGCGATGCCGATGGGCTTGCCGCGGGCTGGCGCGGCGCTGGCCTTGGGGACGTGGTCGTGGCTGTGAGCATGATCGTGCGAATGGTTGTGGTGACCGTGATCGCCATGGTCATGCGCGTGCCCATGTCCGTGCGCATGCCCACCTGCGGCATAGGCGCCACCTTCGGGTTCGAACGCGGCCTGAGCGTCGTTCACGATCAGGTGCATGGCGCGCAGCATGTCTGCTAGCACGTGGTCGGGCTCGATCTTCAGGTGATCAGGCTTGAGCTCGATCTGCACATGGCGGTTGCCCAGGTGGTAGGCGGCGCGCACGAGGTCGAAGGGGCTGCCGTGTTCGCTGCAAGGCGTGATCACCAGCACGGGCTGAGGGGCGGCGAGCACGCGGACCATGCTGCCGTCTTCAGCCACCAGCACATCGCCCCCGCGTACCAGCGTGCCGCGGGGCAGGAAGATGCCCAGCGCACGGCCGGTGCTGTCGGTGGCATCGAATCGGCTTTTCTGGCGCACATCCCAGTCCAGTTCGACAGTGGCGGCGCGCTTGAGCAGCACGGGGGCCAGACCCTGGCCTTGGGGGAGGAGCTTGTTGACGGTCAGCATGCCGAGATCTTACGCGCTGGGCCTTGTCGCCCTGCGCTGCCAGGGGGATCTCAAGGCCAGGAAGCGGGGTGGTTCGAAGAGGTAGCGGACCCAGTGCCGGAAACGCAGGTAAATCACAAGGGGAATGAGCAGGGCCAGCACGGTGGCAATGCCGGTGTGCAGCGCGAAGCTCTGCACATGCAAGCCGCTTGCCAGGATGGCGCGAACCCCCACGCCGATCATGGTGTGCATGGTGTAGATGAAGAGGGAGGCCGCACCCAATGTGCCCAGCCACCGCAGGTCACGGCGTTGCAGCAGGACGCACAGCGACATCACCGCCGTCACGCAGGCCAGGGCCATCGGCAGCTTGATCCAGTGTTCGGGATCATCGTCGGTCAGCCCCAGCTGGGCGTGGAACACCCATTGCAGCGCGATGGCGGCCACCAGGCTCACGACCAGGATCGGCCGGCTGTGCCTGACGAAGCGCTCGGTGTGGTCGATGAACAGGACGCCGATCACGAAGAAGGGCAGCAGGCGCGCTACGTTGTAGAGGTTGGTGATGTGATGGAAATGGTCCTTGGCGGCATAGACCGCGAGGGCCGGCAGCAGCAGCCAGGGGTGGTGTCGTGCAGGGACCTTGGCGAAAGCCACGCCGCAGAGCACGAAAGTCCAGAACAGGGTGTACAGGAACCAGAACTGCATGCGCGGCTCCCACGGAAAAGCCAGGATTTCCTGGACCGACACCGCGCCCGTGTTCTTGTAGCGGCCGAACAGCAGCTCCACCCCGCCTTGCAGCAGCGACCAGATGGCGTACGGGTAGGCCACCGTGTTGAACTTGTTGGCGATCAGGCCGGAGGCACCGCCGTGCGCTGCCAGCGAACGTTTCAGGAACAGCCCGGCCAGCAGGAAGAACAGGGGCATGTGGAAGGTGTACAGCACGCTGTGGACGATGCTCTCCCGTGCCCGGTCGCATTCGAGGCCCGCGTTGCAGACCCCCCAGGCGATGTGCCCGTACACCATCAGCACGATGCCGATGCCCTTGGCGTAGTCCACCCACGCTTCCCTGCGCCCCGCGTTCATGATCGAATTTCCCGTGTTTTGAAGACGCCGGGAGCATATACGTGCCGTGATTTCCGCCGTGAGGGGGGCAACCCGGCAGGGCCCCCGATGCGGGGGGCTCCGGCCGCGGCCTTCCGTTCAGAACAGGAAGTAGCGCTGGGCCATCGGCAGTTCCGTGGCCGGCTCGCAGGTGAGCAACTGACCATCGGCGCGCACGTGGTAGGTCTGCGCGTCGATCTCCATCTTGGGCAGGTAGTTGTTGTGCACCATGTCCCGCTTGGTGACGCTGCGGCAGCCGCGCACGGCCGACACCTGCTTCTTCAGGCCATGCATCTGCGGCACGCCGGCCTGGATGCCCGCCTGGCTCAGGAAGGTGAGCGAGCCCTTGGCCGTCGCGCCACCGAAGGCGCCGAACATCGGCCGGTAATGCACCGGCTGCGGCGTGGGGATCGACGCGTTCGGATCACCCATGGCGGCCGAGGCGATGAAGCCGCCCTTGATGACGATGCTGGGCTTGATGCCGAAGAAGGCCGGGCGCCAGATCACCAGGTCGGCCCACTTGCCTTCTTCGATGCTGCCCACCTCGTGCGCGACGCCGTGTGCCAGCGCGGGGTTGATGGTGTACTTGGCCACGTAGCGCTTGACGCGGCCGTTGTCGTGGCGGTCGGGGTCGCCGGCCAGCTTGCCGCGCTGGGCCTTCATCTTGTGGGCCGTCTGCCAGGTGCGCATGATCACCTCGCCCACGCGGCCCATGGCCTGCGAGTCGGAGCTGAACATGCTGATGGCGCCCAGGTCGTGCAGCACGTCTTCCGCGGCGATGGTCTCGCGGCGGATGCGGCTTTCGGCGAAGGCCAGGTCCTCGGCGATGGAGGCATCGAGGTGGTGGCACACCATCAGCATGTCGAGGTGTTCATCCGCCGTGTTGACCGTGTAGGGCATCGTGGGGTTGGTGGACGAGGGCAGGAAGTTGGCCTCGCCGACCACGCGCATGATGTCGGGCGCATGGCCCCCCCCGGCGCCTTCGGTGTGGAAGGCGCACAGCGTGCGGCCCTTGGTGGCGCCCATGGTGTCCTCGACGAAGCCCGATTCGTTGAGTGTGTCGGAGTGGATGGCCACCTGGGTGTCGGTCTCTTCGGCCACGCTCAGGCAGCAGTCGATGGCCGACGGCGTGGTGCCCCAGTCTTCATGCAGCTTCAGGCCGATCACGCCGGCGTCGATCTGCTGGCGCAGGGCTTCGGGCTGGCTGGCGTTGCCCTTGCCCAGGAAGCCCAGGTTCATCGGAAAGGCCTCGGCGGCCAGCAGCATGCGCGCGATGTTCTCGGGGCCCGAGGTGCAGGTGGTGGCGAAGGTGCCCGTGGCGGGGCCGGTGCCGCCGCCGATCATCGTGGTCACGCCGCTGTTGAGCGCTTCGTCGATCTGCTGCGGGCAGATGAAGTGGATGTGCGAATCGATGCCGCCGGCGGTGACGATCATGCCCTCGGCCGCGATGATCTCGGTGCCCGGGCCGATGACGATGTCCACGCCCGGCTGCACATCGGGGTTACCGGCCTTGCCGATCTTGAAGATGCGGCTGCCCTTGAGGCCGATGTCGGCCTTGACGATGCCCCAGTGGTCGATGATCAGGGCGTTGGTCAGCACACAGTCGACGGCGTCCATGGCGCCGGGGCCGTTGGGCACCTGGCTCTGGCCCATGCCGTCGCGGATGGTCTTGCCGCCGCCGAACTTCACTTCCTCGCCGTAGCCACCGGCCTGCAGGGTGAAGTCCTTCTCGACCTCGATGACGAGGTTGGTGTCGGCCAGGCGCAGGCGGTCGCCCACGGTGGGGCCGAACATCTCGGCGTAGGCCCGTCGCTGGATCGTTGCCATCTTGTGGGGTGTCCTTGTTGTCTTGTCAGGCGGGCTGTTTCAGAGCTTGCCGCGGATCAGGCCACGGAAGCCGTGGACGACGCGCTCGCCGGCGTAATCCACCAGCTCGACGGTGCGCTGCTGGCCGGGCTCGAAGCGCACGGCCGTGCCCGAGGCGATGTTCAGGCGCATGCCGCGCGAGGCTTCACGGTCGAAGCCCAGGGCCGCGTTGGTCTCGTAGAAGTGGTAGTGCGAGCCGACCTGGATGGGGCGGTCGCCGGTGTTGTCCACCACCAGGGTGACGGTGCGGCGGCCGGGGTTGAGGTCGTGGTCCGGGCCGTCGGTGAGCAGTTCGCCGGGGATCATGGGGTGGCTCCTGCGTGAGGTGTCAGAACGCGGCGGCGAGGGCGGGTGTCAGCAGGCTGGCACCGAAGGCCGCGACGCCCAGGCCGGCCACGCGCGAGGCCCAGCGGCTGGCCGTGGCGCCTGCGCCCCGGGGGCGCATCATCAAGCCCAGGGCGATGCCGGCGGCGTGCAGCGCGGCGGTGGACAGCACCATGCCGGCCAGCGCGGCGGCGGCATGGCCACCGGCCAGTTCTGCGCCGTGCGCCAGGCCGTGGAACAGCGCGAACACGGCGACCAGCGCGCCACCGGCCAGCGAGGGCAGGGCGGTGCGGGTGCTCACCAGCAGGCCCAGCACCAGCACCGAGGCGGCGATCATGGGCTCGACGCCGGGCAGGCTCAGGCCGCCCAGGCCCAGCAGGGCGCCGATCAGCAGGGTGGCGGCGAAGGCGGCGGGGGCTGTCCACACCGAGCGGGTGTTGCCGTGGCCGCTGCGCTTGTCAGTGCTGGTCAGTGCGCTCCACAGGCCCACGCTGACCATGGCGGCCAAGTGATCCAGGCCGGTCAGTGGGTGCAGGCCCCCCTGGAAGAAGCTTGTGGCGGCGTCGGCACCATGGGCGTGGCCGAGGTCACCCGTGTGGGCCAGCACGGCGGTGGAAGCCAGGCCGAGGGCGGTGGCCGAGGTGGCCATGATGGTGCGTCGGATCAATGTCTTGCGCATGGTTAGTGGTTCCGAAAGGTGTGTCTGGATTCAACAAGGCGGGGGATTGAGTCGGCACCGAGATTGGGTGCACCTAATTGGTGCCCAATGTCCGCACAATCTTGTTCATGCAATAGGTTGGTGCACTGTCACCAATTTGGTGCCATCCGGGAAGGTGGCCTCGATCTGGATGTCGGGGATCATCTCGGCCACGCCGTCCATCACGTCGTCGCGGGTGAGCACGGTCTTGCCATCGCTCATCAGGGCGGCCACGCTCTTGCCGTCGCGGGCGCCTTCCATGATGGCGGCGCTGATCAGCGCCACGGCTTCGGGGTAGTTCAGCTTCAGGCCGCGGGCCTTGCGGCGCTCGGCCAGCAGGGCGGCCGTGAAGATCAGCAGCTTGTCTTTTTCGCGTGGGGTCAGATCCATTGCGTTTTCTCTGTGCGGACCATGGGGGCGGCGGCATCGAATTTGCGATGATGACGCGGCTCGAACCCCCATCATGCAAGACCCAGACCAAAACCGTCCAGAGGCGGCGTCCCCTTCGCGATCCGGCCCCGCTGGCGACGCTTCAGACCAGCTTGGCGGACAGGCCCTGCAGCGGGTGGTCAAGGTGCGCCGGGACTACAACAGCTGGGTCGCCAGCGAGACGCTGGAAGACTACGCCTTGCGTTTCACGCCCCGCTCGGCCCGGCGCTGGAGCGGCATGCGGGTGGCCAACACGGCCTTTGGGGCAGCCTCCTTCCTGGTGCTGGAGGCCATCGGCGCGGCGCTGCTGGTGGAGCACGGCTTTCTCAACGCCTTTTGGGCCATCCTGGCCACGGGCCTGATCATCCTGCTGGCGGGCTGGCCGATCAGCGTCTACGCGGCGCGCTATGGCGTCGACATGGACCTGCTGACCCGAGGTGCCGGCTTCGGCTACATCGGCTCGACCATCACCTCGCTGATCTACGCGTCCTTCACCTTCATCTTCTTCGCGCTCGAGGCCGCGGTGATGGCCTACGCGCTGGAGCTGGCCTTCGACATCCCGCCGGCCTGGGGGTATCTCATCTGCGCGGTGGTGGTGATCCCGCTGGTGACCTACGGCGTGACGATGATCAGCCGCCTGCAGGTGATCACCCAGCCGCTGTGGCTGGCGATGCTGATCCTGCCTTACATCTACGTGTTCCGCGAGCACCCGGGCATCCTGCATGAGCTCGCGGCTTTCGGCGGCCAATGGGGAAACCTGGGTGGCTTCAACCTGCTCGCTTTCGGTTCGGCCATGACGGTGGGCATCGCGCTGATCACGCAGATGGGCGAGCAGGCCGATTACCTGCGCTTCATGCCTGAGCAGCCGGCCAAGGGCCGGGGCCGCTGGGTCTGGTGGGCCGAGGTGTTCGTGGGCGGGCCGGGCTGGGTGATCCCCGGCGTACTGAAGATGCTGGGCGGCGCCTTGCTGGCCTACCTGGCCATCAGCTTCTCGGTGCCGGTGGACCGCGCGCTCGATCCGAACCAGATGTACCTGATCGCCTACGAGAAGGTGTTCCACAACCTCAGCTGGGCGGTGGCGGCCACGGCGCTGTTCGTGGTGGTGTCGCAGCTCAAGATCAACGTGACCAATGCCTATGCGGGCTCGCTGGCGTGGTCCAACTTCTTCGCGCGCGTGACGCACAGCCACCCGGGGCGTGTGGTGTGGATGGTGTTCAACACGCTGATCGCGCTGCTGCTGATGGAGCTCAACGTGTTCCAGGCCATGGGCAAGGTGCTGGGGCTGTACTCCAACATCGCCATCGCGTGGATGATGGCCGTGGTGGCCGACCTGGTCATCAACAAGCCGATGGGATGGTCGCCGCCGGGCATCGAGTTCAAGCGCGCCTACCTGTACGACATCAACCCGGTGGGTGTGGGCGCGATGGGGGCTGCTTCGTTCCTGTCGGTGCTGGCGCACCTGGGCTGGCTGGGGGATACGGCGCAGGCATTTTCGGCGGTGATCGCGCTGGTGACCGCATTGGTGGTGTCGCCGCTGATCGCCTGGGCCACCCAGGGCCGCTATTACCTGGCGCGCGCGCCGCACGACCAGGCCATGGGGCCGTTGACGGGCTGGGTGCCTTCGGAGCCGCCGCCCGTATCGACCGAGGTGCAGGGCCGCCCGCTGGCCAAGGTGATCCGCCTGCGCGCGCTCTACCGCTGCACCGTGTGCGAGCGCGAGTACGAATCCGACGACATGGCCACTTGCCCGGCCTACCAGGGCTTCATCTGCTCGCTGTGCTGCTCGCTCGATGCGCGCTGCCAGGACCTGTGCAAGCCGCAGGCGCGCTGGTCGGTGCAGTGGCGCGCGGTCGGCCAGAAGCTGTTGCCGGCGGCGGTGTGGCGTCGGCTGGACACCGAGCTGGGCCACTTCCTGCTCTTGATGATGGTGATCACGCCCCTGCTGGCGCTGCTGTTCGTGCTGATCTTCCAGCACGAGTGGCGCACGCTGGCCGGCGACAACCCCTTGCTGGGCGCCACCTTGGCCGACACGCTGCGCAGCGGCTTCGTCAAGGCTTTTGCGGCATTGCTGCTGGTGTCGGGCGTGGTGGGCTGGTGGCTGGTGCTGGCGCACAAGAGCCGCAAGGTGGCGCAGGAAGAATCCAACCGCCAGACCCACCTGCTGGTGCGCGAGATCGAACTGCACCGCCGCACCGACGAGAAGCTGCAGCAGGCCAAGCAGAGCGCCGACCAGGCCAACCAGGCCAAGAGCCGCTACATCTCGACCATCAGCCACGAACTGCGCACGCCGCTCAACGGCATCCTGGGTTATGCGCAACTGCTCGATGAAGATCAGCGCCTGCCTGATCACGTGAAGCACGCGGTGGGCGTGATCAAGCGCGGCGGTGACCACCTGCTGTCGCTGGTCGAAGGCACGCTGGACATCGCGCGCATCGAGAGCGGCAAGCTCACGCTGGATTCCAAACCGGTGCGCCTTCATGACCTGCTGCGCCAGATCACCGGCCTGATCGAGCACGAGGCCCGCGCCAAGCACCTGCGCTTCGTGGCCGACATCGACCCGGCCCTGCCCGAGGCCGTGCGCGCCGACGAACGCCGCGTGCGCCAGATCCTGATCAACGTGCTGGGCAACGCAGTGAAGTTCACCACCACCGGCCAGGTGACCTTCAAAGTGCGCTACGCCCGCGAGATCGCGCAGGTGGACATCACCGACACCGGGCCGGGCATCGCGCAGGCCGAGCTGGACAAGATTTTCGAGCCCTTCGCGCGCGGTTCATCGGCGGCGGGCAACGCGGCCAGCGGCACGGGCCTGGGCCTGACCATCAGCAAGATGCTGACCGACCTGATGGGCGGCGAGATGAGCGTGACGAGCACGCTGGGGCAGGGCACGACCTTCCGCATCCGCCTGTTCCTGCCGCAGGTGCGCATGGCGGGCGAGCGCCTGGCGGTGGCGCCACGCGGCCAGCGCACGGGCTATGTGGGTGATCGCCGTCGCATCTGGGTGGTGGACAACGAAGAGGCCGACCGTGGCCTGTTGGTGCGCATCCTGGAGCCGCTGGGCTTCGAGGTGACGCCGTTCGCCTCTGGCGTGGACTGCCTGGCCGGCCTGCGCGTGTGCCCGCCGGCGCAGCAGCCGCACGCGGTGTTCATGGACCTGGCCATGCCCGGGCTGGATGGCTGGGCCACGCTGCGCGCCATCCGCACCGAGGGCCTGAGCGAGGCGCCCGCCGCCATCGTGTCGGCCAACGCCTTCGACAAGGCGCTGGAGAACGATGTGGGCATCGCGCCGGAGGATTTCATCGTCAAGCCCGTGCGGGTGGCGGAGCTGCTGGACTGGCTTGGGCGCAGGCTCTCGCTGCAGTGGATCGAAACGGAGCGCGCCCCGAGTCCGGTGGCCGCTGCGGGCGCCGAGCCGCCATCGACAGAAACAGCTGCTGGCGACGGCGCGGCCGAAGCCCTGCCATCGATGGATGCCTTGCGCACTCTGGAAGATCAGGTCCACACCGGCTACATCCGGGGCGTGCACAAGGTGCTCGACCAGATCGTCGCGGCCGAGCCGCAATGCGAGCCCTTCGTGCAGCGTCTGCGGGGCATGGCCAGGCTGTTCCAGCTCGACGCCATGGCCGAGGTGCTGCGCGAGGCACTGGAGCGCCGCGAGGGCGAACCCGCAGCCGGTGCGCCGGCCGTAAAGGCACAATCCGGGGCCTGACGACCTCGTCACCCCGTTCGTCATTTCGTTCGCTACCCCACAGCTTTTCCACCATGTTCGACCGCCTCGACCGCAGCCGCACCGATGTCGTGCTCATCGTCGACGATGTGCCGGACAACCTGTCGCTGCTGCACGATGCGCTCGACGAGGAGGGCTACACCGTGCTGGTGGCCACGCATGGCGAGGCCGCCCTGCAGCGCGCCACGCAGGCCGTGCCCGACATCATCCTGCTGGACGCGCTGATGCCCGGCATGGACGGCTTCGAGGTGGCGCGTCGCCTGAAAGCGCTGCCCGAGACCAGCCACATCCCCATCGTCTTCATGACTGGCTTGAGCGAGACGGAGCACGTGGTGGCCGCCTTCCAGGCCGGTGGCGTGGACTACGTGGTCAAGCCCATCCGCCCACGCGAGGTGCTGGCCCGCATCGAAGCGCACATGCAGAGCGCCCGCCAGGCGCGCCAAGCCCGCAATGCGCTCGATGCCTTCGGCCATGCCTCGCTGACGGTGCGCGTGAGCGATGGCCGCGTGCTGTGGCAGACACCGCTGGCGCGCAAGCTGCTGCAGACCTACTTCGACACACCTGAATCCGTGGCGCCCGCCGAACTGGCCGACTGGCTGCAGCAGGTCGCGCCCAAACCTGGCGCTGATGGCGCATTGCCGCCGCCCGTCACCCCTGCGCCCACCTGGGCCGTGAACCAGGGCGCCAGCCGCCTGAGCTTCGCGCTGCACGAGCCCACGGGTGACGACGAATGGCTGCTGGTGATGCAGGAAAGCTCCGACCAGGCCGCCATCGACGCGCTCACGCAGGAGTTCAAGCTCACCGCCCGCGAAGGCGAGGTGCTGTACTGGGTGGTGCGCGGCAAGACCAACCGCGACATCGGCGACATCCTGGGCAGCAGCCCGGCCACGGTCAAGAAGCAACTGGAGCACGTGTTCGCCAAGCTGGGCGTGGAGACGCGTACGGCCGCCGCCGGCCTGGCCATGAGCCGCGTGGCGCAGCTCAAGATGCGCTGAGAGGGGCTTGCCGCCAGGCGTTACAGTGCGGCATCGCCACGCTGACCCGAGCGCGCATGACGACGACCACGCCTGACATCTCCATCGCCATCCCGGCTCACAATGAAGAGCGCTACATCGGCCGCTGCATCGAGAGCGTGTTCTTGTCCGCGCAGCGTGCGCACGTGAACGCCGAAGTGGTCGTGGCGCTGAACCGCTGCAGCGACCGCACCCAGGCCATCGCCGAATCGCTGGGTGCCCGCTGTGTGGCGGAAGAGCGCAAGTGCATCGCCGCCGTCCGCAATGCGGCCGTGCGTGGCGGCACCGCCCGCGCCCTGGCCACCATCGATGCCGACAGCTGGATGCAGCCGCACACCATGGCCGCGCTGATCCGTCATGTGAATGACGACCGCTATGTCGGTGGCGGCGCGACCATCTGGCCGGAGCGCTGGTCGGCGGGGATCGTGTTCACGGGCTTCGTGGTGGCGCGCTACGTGGTCGGCAAAGGCATCTCGGCCGGCATGTTCTGGTGCCAGCGCGACACCTTCGAGGCGCTCGGTGGCTTCGACGAGCGCATGGTCAGCGTGGAAGACGTGGATTTCGCGGTGCGACTCAAGGCACTGGGCAAGGCCCGGGGGCAGCGTTTCGGCACGCTCTGGCGTGGCGGCATCATCACCTCGTGCCGCAAGTTCGATCAGTTCGGCGATTGGTACCTGGTGCGCAACCCCGCCATGGTGCGGCGCATGTTCGATGGGCATGACCGCAGTGTGGCGGATCACTACTGGTACGACGTGGAGCGTTGAGCCTTCGGCTCACATCGGCTTGAACAGGTGCGCGTAGCTGCGGCTCACGCTCAGCTTTTCCGGCCGACCCTTCAGGAACAGGTGGATGCGGCCCGTGTCCTCGCGCACCACGCGGTCGATCAGGGTGGTGCGCACCAGCGTGCCCCGGTGCACCTGAAGGAACTGCGTGGCATCGAGCCGGGGTGACAGTTCACGCAGCGGCGTGCGGATCAGCAGTTCGCGCTCGGCCGTCACCACGCGCACGTACTTGTCGTCGGCGGCGAAGTAGTGGATGTCGGCCACGGGCACCATGTGCACGGTGGAGCCCACCCCCGCCTGGATGACGGTGAGCGGCGGTTCCGCCGTGCGCACGCCCAGCAGCGCCTTGATGGGCGCCAGCGCGGCCGCGTCATCACTGCCCTGGCGCTCACGCAGGCGGCCAGCCAGGCGTTCGCAGGTCAGGGCCAGGCGCTCGGCCACCACGGGCTTGAGCACGTAGTCCGTTGCGGCCTGCTCGAAGGCGTCGACGGCGTAGCGGTCGAAGGCGGTCACGAACACGGTCAGCGGCAGAGGCTGGCCTTCGGGCCAGTCGTCGACGATGCTCTGGGCGGCGTCCAGGCCGTTGCGCTCGGGCATGCGGATGTCCATGAAGACGATGTCCGGACGGTGCAGCTGGGCAGCTTCCACGGCCGAATCGCCGTCGTGCACCACCGCGCAGATGCGCAGTGCTGGCCACAGGCGCGTCAGCGTGCGGGCCAGGTCGCGGGCCAGCAGGGGTTCGTCCTCGGCGATGAGGGCACAGGCAGCTGGATAGGTCATGACGCGGTGGCGTTGAGGGGCAGGCGCAGCGTCACCTCGGTGGTGTTGCTGCTGCTCAGGTGGAGAAGATCGACACTGGCGGCCTCGCCATACAGGGCTGCCAGCCGGTCACGCACGAAGCGCAGGCCGAAGCCACTGCCCGACGGGTTCAAGGGGCTCAATGCGTTGGATGATGGCGTCGGTGCGTCGGGCGAGGCATTCGCGGCATGCTCGGCCGGGATGCCGGAATTGCACACCCGAAGCACCAGTTGCTGGCCTTGGGCCATGGCCGAGACGCTGAGCATGCCGCCATCCTTGCGCGCTTCCAGGCCATGCTTGATCGCGTTCTCCACCAGCGGCTGCAGCAGCATCGCGGGCACGGGTGTGTCGCGAAGCTCATCAGGCAGGGTGAGCTGCGGGCGCAGGCGATCGCCCATGCGGAACTGCATCAGCCAAAGGTAATCGGCGGTCAAACGGAACTCTTCGCCCAGGCCATGCTGGGTGGCGCGGCTGCCCGCCAGCGTCGAGCGCAGGAAATCGATCAGGTGCGTCAGCATGCTGCGGGCCTGCGCCGGGTTGTCGTCGATCAGCACATACAGGTTCGACAAGGTGTTGAACAGCATGTGCGGGTCCAGCTGGGAGCGCAGCAGGTCGAGCTGCGCCTGGGCGCTGAGCTTGCGGGCGGTCTCTTCGCGCGCCTGGCTCAGCGCGTGGCGGTCCTGAAAATACTCGAACACATACACGACGATGGTGCCGTAGAGCGTGTTGAAGAGGCCGACCTCGAAGGGCGGATAGGCCTGTGGCAGGCTGGCGCCCAAGGGGCTGCCGAGCAGACCGATGAAGAGCTGCCGGGACAACCATGCGGATGCACAGACCGTGAGCAGGGATGTCCCCACCATCCGCCACTTCACGGTGCCGGGCAAGCCTTTGTACAGCCCCAGGCGCGCATGACGCGCCTGCGCATCGGGCATGGCGCGCCAGCCCCTGCGCGCCAGGATCAGCATGACGGTGCCGTTGAGGAACAGGGCGCACAGGCCGATGCAGTGCATCCAGAGCAGGTAATAGGGCAGGCCCATGACCTGGGTGAGCTTGGGGTCCAGCCTTTCGGTGGCATGCATGGACAGGGCGCCAACCAGCACCAGCAGTTCATTGACGATGAACAGCCGTGTCATGACATGGCGCCACTTCAGAGTGGGCGGGTAGGGCGCTGGGTGGTGCATGGCGTGCGTCGTCGTGTCCATGGAGGGTAGCGGCGGTGCGGGGGCGCGTGTCGGCTGTCGGGCGAATCGCGGATGGGTTGTGCGAATGGTGCCTTGGGCGCCGCCAGCGGCATCGGGGCATTTTCCCGAGGGAGGTGGCGCAACTGGCGGCGTGAGCGACGTCCTTCGGCGCCAGGGCCCGCGATCGGTCGCCGGGTGTTGGTGCAGGCCTCGCGCATTTCCTAGAGTCGGTCTCGATGACACGGGCCTCATCACCCCGACAAGCAAAGGGATCGACATGACACATCAGAGGACGATGCACGCGCTGCTCAGCGCGTGCCTGGGTATGGCGGCACTGGCTTCGGCCCACGCCGGCCCCGTGGTGACCGTGACCGAGGGCCAGCTGTCAGGGTTGACGCAGGACGGGCTGAACAAGTTCTTCGGCATCCGCTACGCCAGTCCGCCGGTGGGCGCCTTGCGCTGGGCGGCACCCCAGCCACCGCAGGCCTGGTCCGGCGTGCGCGAGGCCACCCAGTTCGGCGCCTCCTGCCCGCAACCGCAGGAGCCTTTCGCCGACAACCTGCTCAACAGCGAGGACTGTCTGAGCCTGAACGTCTACACCCCGGCCACGCCCAGCACCAAGCCCCGTCCCGTGATTGTCTGGATCCCGGGTGGTGGTGCGGTGTTGGGCTCGGCACGCCAGTACGACGCCACCTACCTGGCCCAGCAGTCCCAGGCCGTGGTGGTGACCATGAACTATCGCCTGGGGGCGCTGGGCTACCTTTGGACCTCCGGCATGGCCGGCGAGAAGAAGGGGCACAACTTCTCGCTGCAGGACCAGCAGGCCGCGCTGCGCTGGGTGCAGCGCAACGTCGCGGCCTTCAATGGTGACCCGAAAAACATCACGCTGTCGGGGGAATCGGTGGGCTCGATCTCGGTGTCGCTGCACCTGGTCTCTCCCACGGCCGCAGGCCTGTTCCACCGTGTGCTGATGGCCAGCGGGATCGTGCCGCCGGCCATCGACACGCCGGCCAAGGCGGCTGCCAAGGGCGATGCCTATGCGCAGACCGTGGGTTGCCCCGCCGGGCCTGACCAGATGGCCTGCCTGCGCGCCAAGCCGGTGGCCGATCTGATCAGTGCCTCGCCCACCTACGCCGACATCGGCCGTGTGGGCGATGTCTACTGGAAGAGCTTCGTCGACGGCGAGGTGGTCACGGACAACGTCTTCCCCGCGCTCTCGAAGGGGCAGTTCAACAAGGTGCCCATCATGGTGGGCTCGACGAAAGACGAAGGGCGTGGCTTCATCCCCCTGGGCTACGACCTGGACGGCAGCGCCATGACCGAGGCGGAGTACGTGGCCGCCGTCAAGGGCTTCATCGGCCCCTTCGTGCAGCCGGTGATGACCGAGTGGCTCTACCCTTCGGCCAAGCTGGGCAACCCGTCGCTGGCCTTCTCGCAGTTCCTCACGGACGGTGGTTTCGCCTGCCAGTCCAACGAGGTGGCGCTGAAAGCCTCCAGCCATGTGCCGGTCTACACCTACGAGTTCGCGGACCGCAACGCGCCGGAGTACGTGCCGTCGCCGTACATGCCCTCGGGCGCCTTCCATGCGGCGGACCTGCTGTACTGGTTCCAGTCGCCGGTGGGCAATGCGCCCTTGACGCTCAACGCCGCGCAACGCCGCCTGTCGGATCAGATGATCCGCTACTGGAAGCGCTTCGCCGAGACCGGTGACCCCAACCTGCCGGCAGGCTCGTCGGACCCGGCATGGCCCCGCTACAACAAGCTGAGCACGCCCTACCTGACGCTGGTGCCCGATGCGATCACCGTGCAGGACTGGGGAGCGTTCCAGCGCGCGCACCAGTGCGGCACATGGTCGACGCTGTATGTGATGCGGGCCTTGGGCCTGTCCTGACTGGCTGAACGCTCAGAGCTTGGGCAGCTCCAGCGCCTGGGGCTCGTGGCCCTGTGCGACCAGCCAGTCGCGCAGGGCCAGGCCCGTGGAGGAGGGCCAGTAGCGCGCCTTCGCGGGTTCGATCCGCTTGTAGTCGGCCAGCTCGTCGCCCAGCACGATGCTGCCGGTGGCCGGCACGTGGTAGGCGATGATGATCTGGTTCATGCGCTCGAAGCGGTAATGGCCGATGAAGTTCACGCCCGTGGCCTGCAGGCTGAGTTCTTCTTCCACCTCGCGGGCGATGGCTTCTTCGGGGCTGGGATCGGTCTTCTCCAGGAAGCCGGTGATCAGCGCATAGAAGGGCGCGGCCCAGGCCTTGTTGCGTGCCAGGATGATGTGGCCTTCGTGCTCGACGACCGCCGCGACCACGGGCGTCGGATTGTCCCAGTGGGTGTAGCCGCAGCCCTGGTCCGGACAGCTGTTGCGCATGACGCCCAGGTCCAGCCTGGGTTGCAGCGGCTTGGCGCATTGGGGGCAGTAGGTGAAGGCCATCGTGTTTCCTCGGCGTGGTTTTTGGCGGCGGCTCAGCGTGGGGGCGGCCGCCTCATCTTGATCAGGGCACCCTGCAGGCGCGTGGAGCAGGCCGCCAGTGTCTCCCGGTGCACGGCGGGCAGCCCCGCCCAGCATGCCTCGAATCCTGCCAGAGCCTGGCTGAACGTGGTGTGACTGCCCGCGAAGGCGATCTCGTTGCCGCCTTCGGTCGATTCGATCGTGATCATGCCGCCCTCGAAGGCCTGATCCAGGCGTTTGAGGATCTGGCGCGTCGCGTCGGTGTCGGCCTGCACATTGGCCACCAGCAGGCCCCGCGGCGTTAGCGCCTGGCGGCAGTGCGTGTAGAAACGTTTTGAGCACAGCGCGTCGGGCAGGCCGTCGCCGGTGAACCCGTCCACCAGGATCAGGTCGTAGCTGCGCGGAGGCTGGGCCACGAATTGGGCGCCGTCTGCACAGACGATGCGCAGGCGCTCGCTGTCGGGCGGGATGTGGAAGTCATCGCGCAGGTCGATCACGCCGGGATTGATCTCCACGGCGGTGAGGTCGGCCTCGGGCACATGCCGGTGCAGGTACTTGAGCATGGAGCCCCCACCCAAGCCGATCATCAGCACGCTGCGCGGCGCGGGGCCCAGCAGCAGAAGGCCCATCATCGACCGGGTGTAGTCCAGCACCAGCTCGTCCGGCGCCTCCAGCCGCATGCAGCTCTGGATCAGCGAGGTCTCGAAGCTCAGCGAGACGGTCTGGCGGTTGGTGTGGAGTCGGGGCGATTCGGTCACGGCGCGGCCAGTGTAGGGGATACGCCGACTTCGGGCCTTCCGATACGCCATGTGGCGTATTTCGCTTTTGCGGACCCCTGGGCACACTGAATCCATCCGATCGACAAGGTCTCCAGACAGGAAACCGAAGCGGCCGGGGACAGGCACACATCCCACTGCTATCAATCACCGCTTCAAAGGAGCGTCCTCTCATGAACATTTCCCGTCGCAGCGCCGTCCAATCGCTGTCCGCC